>NZ_NSGJ01000069.1 GCF_002286775.1 Myroides sp. N17-2 | reverse complement strand
AAATTAAAATGTTCTACTAAAAACTCAGGTAAAATCATTTTTATAAACTCAATATAGTTTTCCACGTTTATTATTTATCATTACAAAGATCTGTAGTTTTTAATTCACACACAACTTTTCAGATTGATCCAGTTTCTTGTCGTTTGGCAAGAACAATCCAACTTAATATTATTTTTCTTGTCGACTTACTCAAACTCAAGAAATAGTCTTTTGCATCGTTGTGTCTATTAAATGCTATTTCTAAATCATCTGGTATTATCAATTCTTCTACTTCATCTAAAATTGTCCAAGAGCCATTTTGCTTTGCAATTTCAATACTTTCAAAACCTGCTTTAGTCATTCTGTTGTTATCAATAAGCAATTGAACTATCTCTTTGTTGATTTTAGACCAGATACTTTTAGGTTTACGCTTGCTAAAATATTGTATAAAAGAAGAGTCGTCAACTTTCTTTGTTGTGCTGTCAATCCATCCAAAACAAAGCGCTTCATCTACAGCTTCTCGCCAACTGATGGAAGGAATCTTAGACTGTTTGTTATAATAAACAAGCCAAATAGACTGCTTAGACTGATGGTTATCCTCTAACCATTGTCTCCAATCTTCTCTACTCTGAGGATAATATGTTTCTACTTCCTTAATCATTATGCTGTGCTAACCATTGTAAAATTGCTTGAGTAGTTTCTTCTGGTTTTTCTTGTTGAATCCAATGTCCACAATCCAATCTTACAATATCTAAATTAGGAACAACATTTTTTAAATTTTCATTCTCAGGAATTGTATCCTGCTTACCATATATCATAAGAGTAGGCTGATTAATACTTGGAATTACATCTGCCATTAGATGCCAGTTTCTATCCATATTTCTATACCAGTTTATACTTCCTGTAAACCCCGATAATTCAAAGGCAGAAACAAATACAGATAGTTCACTATCATCCATTAGAGGCTCTCCTACAGGGTTTTCTATCTGCGCAAGATTTATCATATGCATTCCTGGTGATGGTGGTATTGGAGGTACATTTTTTCGAAATATATTTTGTAGGAATTGAGATGTATTCTCATTCATAATAGCATCTGCTACTCCTACTTGTCGATTAAAATGAACAAAATAGAAATCCTCTCCAAATATTGCTTCCATAAATTCAAGCCATGGTATATCACCTCGTTCTTGATAAGGTAAAGCTAAGTTTATAATTTTACTCACTCGTGTAGGATGTAATAACGCTAGATTCCAAACAACGTTAGCTCCCCAATCATGACCTACAAATACGGCATCTTTGTATCCAAAATGATCAAGTAATGCTACTAAATCACCTGTAAGATGTACGATATCATATTGAGTTATTTCGGTAGGACTTGATGAGTTGCCATAACCTCTCTGATTAGGAATAATAACATGATAACCAGCCGAAACAAGTGCTGATACTTGATGACGCCATGAGAAAGCATGTTCGGGAAAACCATGACAAAGCACAATTGGTTTACCTGCATTCTGTTTACCTGCTTCAAATACTTCTAATTCTACTCCGTTGACAGAGATAAGAGAGGGCTGAGGAAAACTGTTTGAGTTAATTTCGTTGATCATTTTTATTCAATTATAGATTACTTAATGATGCAAACTTATACCCACTTAGTGACACCCCTATGGCAAGGGTTAGAAATAAATTAATGATATCTTTCGAAATACTCCTGTAAGGTCATTTTATGAGGTTCAAACGTATCCATAAGTATCTCTAATTTTTTAATTCTGTCTAAGCGAAAAAAACGAAACTCGTTCCTTAATCGACAATAAGCAACCAACAACCAGTTTTCAGTACTTAGTAATGCAAATGGCTCAATATTCCTTATTGTAGTTATCTTTTGTTCATTAGTATATTCAATCTTTACAATCCTAAAGTTAGTCAAAGCAAATTGCAACTCAGACAAACTGTTACTATTTCTTTCCAAATAGTTATTTTGGTCAAAGCGTGTTCTTTCTGAAAGCAAATTAGCGTTGTCTTGTAAATTATACTTTAATACAGCTTTTATTTTTTCAATGGCTTCTGTATAGTCTTTTATAAAAGAAGTATCTTTATTTTTGAGAACCAATTGTTCTGCTGTAATTAAAGCATTTGCTTGTGCCTCTGTAAACATTAATGGTGGCAGTCTATACCCCTCCATAAGACTATATCCTCTACCTTCTTCTGAAATGATAGGAACACCTGCTTGCTCTAAAGATTTTATATCTCTATAGATAGTACGAACACTCACACCGAACTTATCTGCCAATGTTCTAGCTGTCAAAAGTCGTCTAGTTTGCAACTGAGTAAGTATTGCCGTAAGTCGCGATAGTCGATTTGTGTCGTTGTCCTTCATCCCTTAAAATGCTGTATAGTTTATTGACAAAAATACGGATTATACTTCCTCAATACTATGCCATCCCACAATATGCATTAGTAAATACAACAAAACTGAAGTTCTAATCAAATAATTACAAGTAAAAGAAAAACCTAAAAATCATCTGATGTTTAATACATAAAACGATCGTTATAAATATTGGGCTATTTAATGCCAAGATTGAAATCCTAAATGAACTATTTAGATATCTTCTCTACAGTGGATACTTACTTAAGGATATAATTTAAAGGTCATGTTCCTTTTATTGTACAATTTTTTATATTATTTGATTTATATAATATAAAATACTGACAACATACCACTTATTTTAGTAACTTTATCCTATTCTTTCATAAAACAAGAACCATGAAAAAGAAACACTTACTTTTATTAGCATCTCTATTGGTAGTTGCTTTTGGTTGTAGTAAAGATCCTATAATCACCGATCCAGATAATACTAAGCCACCTGTAGTTAAACCACCTGTAGTAGTACCTCCTACTGTAGAACCAGGTAAGCCAGGAGATTTTAAAATACCCGAAAATCAAAAAGATTACTACAAGTCAATCGACTTTACAAAAAACGGTATCCAACTAAAAAATCAATTAACTTATCTAACAACAACTAAACTTACTAAAAAGCTAACTTATAGTGATATTTGGGATGCTTGTAAAGCAACTGATGTAACCCCGGACGGTAAAGATGTTTACTTAATTTATGGCCATAAAGGTGTAACAAGTGGAGATAAAGCCTATACTCGTGGTAAAAACGAGAACGGTGGAGGCATTGGTCAATGGAACAGAGAACACACCTATGCTCAAGCACTAGGGAGTCCAGCATTAGGTCAAAGTGGTCCTGGTGCGGATGCACATCACTTAAGATCTGCTGATGTTAAATGGAATGGGGCAAGAGATAATCTTAAATTTGCCAAAGGTACAGGCAACTCAGGTCCTGTAGCTAGTGGATGGTATCCAGGTGATGAATGGAGAGGAGATGTAGCTCGTATGATGATGTATATGTACATCACTTATAATACCCAATGCCCTCCTTCTGGAGTAGCTGTTGGAGAAAGAAATGGTATAGATCCTGCTATGATTAATCTATTACTTGAATGGAATGCAATCGACCCTGTATCAGACATGGAAAGAAACCGAAATAATTATCATTCAAATACTAGTAATTCAGCTGCTCAAGGAAATCGTAATCCTTTTATAGACAATCCTTATTTAGCAACACAAATTTGGGGAGGCACAAGTGCCGAAAACAATTGGAAATAATCTAAACCTAAAATCAACTATATAAAAGAGTTACTTAAGGTAACTCTTTTTTTATTTTAGCTAATGTTGTAATTTTGTGTCAACAGAAACAAAACATTACTATTATGATTAAAAGACTAAGTATAGCGCTGTGTCTTTCCCTGCTAACTCTTTCTTGTTCGAAAGATGATAGTGTACAGATTAAAGACCCTGAAACAGGAACAACTAAACCTCCTGTTATTACTCCACCTATTGGAAACGACAAAGATATTCCTGATCCGAAAACATTTCGTATACCTAGTGAATATAGTGATTACTATCAAGGTATAGATTGGTCTAAAAAAGGAATGGAACTTAAAAAAGAACTAGCTAATTTAGTAACACGTACTCATCACCCAATACCCTATACACCAGGTGTATGGGAAGCAAGTAAAATAACTGATGAGGATCCTGAGAATGAAAACAACGTTCTTTTGATTTATGGATGGCCAGATAAAGACAGTAAAAATTCAACTGTACAGCAACGTTCAATAAACAAAGACTTAAAATACGACTCAGATGCTAACCGTCACAAAAGATGGGAACGTGAACATGTATTCGCTAAATCCCTTACCAAACAAAATAATTCTGGTCAACTTGCATTAGACGCAAATCCAAATTATAATTACATAGGTCGCACTATTGCTGAAATAGCAGGAACTGATGTACACAATCTTCGCCCTATCAATGGACAATGGAACAATGATAGAAGTAATAGAAAATTCACTGATGGAAAAGGAAATGCAGGAGCTATTGGTCCATACTGGTATCCTGGCGATGAATGGAAAGGAGATGTAGCTCGTATGATGTTATATATGCATATTAGATATCAAGAAAACAGAGACAGTCAAGAATATCAAAAATATAAAAACTATACTATCGCTAGTAAAGTTGGAATAGCTCTAAATCCTAGAGCTCCTCTAGATGATGGAATGATTGACTTATTCTTAAAATGGAATGCTGAAGATCCTGTCTCTGAAATAGAAAGAAAGCGCAACGAATACCATGGAAATACAGCTAATAAATATGCTCAAGGTAATCGTAATCCTTTTATAGATAATCCTAGCTTAGCCAATGTTATCTGGCGTATGCCTCAGTATAACGCTGAAAACAAATGGAAATAATAAAATAAATAAGGCTGTCAATCGACAGCCTTATTTATTTTATATATCTAGTAACAACTATTGCAATTACCATCTAATTATGACACTTCCCCAAGTAAATCCACTACCGAAAGCAGCTAATACTACCAAGTCTCCTTCTTTAATCTTACCTGCTTCCCATGCCTCTGTTAATGCTATTGGCACTGAAGCTGCAGTAGTATTTCCATACTTCTGAATATTATTAAAGACTTGATCATCTGTTAGTTTAAACTTCTGTTGAATAAACTGAGAGATTCTCAAGTTAGCTTGATGTGGAATCAACATATTAATATCAGATACGTGAAGTCCGTTTGCTTCTAATCCTTCATTAATAACTTCACTAAATCGAACTACAGCATTCTTAAATACAAACTGCCCATTCATATGAGGATAGTAAGATTCATCATCTGGGTTATTGTCTTTCAATATATCAGACACCCAACGTCCACCCATCCCTGGAGCGATTAAAGCAAGCTCTTCAGCATGTTCTCCTTGTGAGTGAATATGTGTAGATAACAGACCTTGATTCTCATTCTCTGAGCGAGTTAATATTGCAGCACCTGCTCCATCTCCGAATATTACAGATACACCTCTACCTCTAGTAGACATATCTAATCCTTTAGAATGTACTTCTGCCCCTACTACAAGTATCGTTTTATACATTCCTGTTTTGATATATTGATCAGCTACAGATAACGCATATATAAATCCTGAACACTGAGCTCTAATATCTAGTGCAGCTACAGTTTCTAATCCTAATTCTTTTTGTAACATTACTCCTGGTCCTGGAAAGTAGTAATCAGGACTTAAAGTAGCAAATACAACGAAGTCAATATCTTTAGCCTCTACACCTGCTCTCTCCATAGCTATTCTAGATGCTTTTACACCCATTCCAGATGTAGTATCTTCTTCTAAAACAGTATGTCTTCTCTCTTGAATACCTGTACGTTCAATAATCCACTCATTGTTCGTATCCATCACCTTTGCTAGGTCATCATTTGTAACTATATTCTCAGGAACATAATGACCTAATCCACTAATCTTTGCTCTAAACATTTTAAAAAAATTGGTTTATGTAATACAAAAGTACACTAATAACTAAAAACATTATCATTTTTGACACAAAAAGCCATTACATACACGTTATAATGGGGATTTTCATTTATATTAGCCGACCTAACGTAAATAAATAACTGATATGAAAATCATAAAAACGACTTTATTATCTCTTTTTTTGATTACTTCTATGTACGCACAAGAAAATGTTACTTATCAAAAACCATCACAAGAAATCCTTGAATTAGCTGACTTCGAAAGAGCACCAAGTATTTCTATGGATAGCAAATTGGAATATATGCTTCTAACTTATAGAAGTACATATAAGACATTAGCAGATTTGAATGTAAATGAAATGAAACTTGCTGGTTTGCGAATTGATGTAAACACGAATATTTCTAGTACGATTACTTACACAACTAACTTAAAAGTGCGTAAAGTAAAAGATACTCAAGAAATACAAGTAAAAGGTCTTCCTGCAAATGCGAGAATTACTAATATCACTTGGTCTCCTGATCAGTCTAAAATCGCTTTTACTAACACCGTTTCAAATGGTGTAGAATTATGGATTGTTGATATTAAAACAGCTCAAGCTACTAAACTTACTGATGCTAACCTAAATGCCAATGTAGGTAATCCTATCACATGGTATAGAGATGGTCAAAACATCCTGATCAATCAGATTCCTGCTAACAGACCAGCATTAATCGATACTGCACATAATCTACCTACAGGTCCTATCGTCTCTGTAAGTGAAGGTGTTGTTTCTCAAAATAGAACTTACCAAGATCTACTTAAAAACAAAACTGATGAAGCTAACTTCGAAACGTTAGTTAACTCAGAAATCTACACAGTTGATTTAAAAGGAAATAAAACACTTTTCAAAAAAGGAGATTTATACATCGGTTCTTCATTCTCACCTGATGGAGAATATATAATGGTTACTACATTACAAAAACCATTCTCTTACTTAGTTACTTTAAACCGTTTTCCAATGAAAACTGTTGTTTATGATAAAGTAGGTAATTTAGTAAAAGAAGTAAATGATATCGCCCTTAATGAGGTTATGCCTAAAGGGTTTATGGCTACTCGTGAAGGAAAGAGAAGTATGGGGTGGAGAGCTGATAAAGCAGCGTCTATCTACTTCGTAGAAGCTTTAGATGGTGGAGATCCTGCTAAAGATGTTCCTTTTAGAGATGAAGTATTCACTTGGGAAGCACCATTTACTGATGCTCCTAAATCTATCGTTAAGTTATCTCAACGTTTTGGTGGTATCACTTGGGGAGACGATAATCTAGCTTTAGTAGCTGATCAATGGTATGATACTCGTAACACGAGAACATTCATTATCAACCCTTCTAAATTCAATGATTCTCCTATCAAAATAGAAGATAGAAACTCTCAAGACAAATACAGTGATCCAGGAACTTTCGAATTAAAGAAAAATGACTTTGGTCGTTATGTATTAGCACAAGAGAACAATAAATTATTCTTAATCGGAGAAGGTTTTACTGCTAAAGGTCAATTCCCATTCATTGATGAGTTTGATTTAAAAACATTAAAAACAAAAAGACTTTACCAATCTACTTATACAGATAAACAAGAAACTATTCAGTCTCTAGAAGATGTTAAGAAAGGTTTAGTACTTGTATCTATTCAGTCTGCTACTGAGTATCCTAATTACTACTTTCGAAATATCTATAAAAAGAATGACTTAAAACCAATTACGTCATTTAAGAATCCTTTTGTTTCTCTTAACGGAGTACATAAAGAAGTTATTAAATACAAGAGAGAAGATGGTCTAGAGTTATCAGGTACATTATACTTACCTGCTGGATATGACTTAAAAGCAAAGAAAGAAAAATTACCTCTATTAATCTGGGCTTACCCAGCTGAATATAAAGATAAAAACAGTGCTTCACAAGTAACATCTAATCCTAACGAATTCACATTCCCTTACTACGGATCATTCGTTTATTGGGTAACTAAAGGATATGCTGTATTAGATGATGCTGCATTCCCTATCGTAGGAGAAGGTAAAGAAGAGCCTAATGATACTTATGTACAGCAGTTAGTAGCTAATGGTAAAGCAGCTATCGATGCTGTGGATGCATTAGGATATATTGACAGAAACAGAGTAGCTGTAGGTGGACACTCTTATGGTGCCTTTATGACTGCTAACTTATTAACGCACTCTAACTTATTCGCTGCAGGTATTGCACGTAGTGGAGCGTACAACAGAACATTAACTCCTTTTGGTTTCCAAACAGAACAAAGAAACTATTGGGAAGTTCCTGAGGTATATAACACAATGTCTCCATTTATGAATGCAGGTAAAATGAAAACACCTATGTTATTAGTACATGGTGAGGCTGATAATAACCCTGGTACTTTCACGCTACAAACAGAGCGTTACTTCCAAGCATTAAAAGGATTAGGAGCACCTGTTAGAATGGTTATCTTACCTAAAGAAAGCCACAGTTACGTAGCGAAAGAGAACATCTTACACCTATTATGGGAACAAGATCAGTTCTTAGAGAAAAACGTAAAGAACAAGAAATAATATACTTAAAAAGCTCGGCAAATGCTGAGCTTTTTTATTTATCTATGATCAATTGATGTAACAAAAAACGCCACTTAAAGACTAAGTAGCGTTTTTTATTTATTGAAATTTCTTCAGTGCTAATTTAATAATACTTCCTTTCTCTACATCAAAAGGGTGATCAAAGAATACAACTCGATCTTCATTAAAGAAAGTCTTAATCATATATCCATCACCTTTAAAATAAGAGTCCAATACTTCCACCTCTATCTGCCCTTTCTGTTTAGACAACATCAGTTGATGTGGGTAAATAAGCAATAATTCATCTTTCTCAAAAGTTGATGTAAAGTCCGAAATATATAGCTCATTAACTTCTCCAAAAAGAGAAGCTACATACTTATCTAAAGGAAAGTCATACACATCTTTCGTTTCTCCCATATCGACTAACATACCATCCTTAAGAACAATAGTCTCATCGGCAAAACTCAATGCATCTATACTATCATGCGTTGCTACTATACACGTTATCCCTTTTTCCTTTAAATAAGCAAATAGGTTACGTCTAAGCAAACTTCTTCTAGAATAATCTATATGACTAAAAGGCTCATCTAATAATAGAATCTCAGGCTCCAAAGCAAGAACTCTTGCGATAGCTACACGCTGTTGTTGTCCTCCACTTAAATGCTTAACTTTCACATCAGCATACTCGGTCAAATCAACTAATGCTAGTAATTCAGCTATTCGATGTTCTTTTTCTTCCATATAGAAATTAGAAAGATATTTTCCTATATTCTCTTTTACAGAAGTAAATGGCATTAGATCAAAATCTTGTGCAAGATATCTCATCTCATCTATTCCTGGAACCAAATGATAAGCAGGCCCTAAAACTTGTTTACCATTCCAATGAATTTCCCCATGATCTAAATCTTGTAAACCGTAAATTAACTTTAATAAAGTACTCTTTCCACATCCACTTTCTCCTAGTAAAGCAACATGTTGACCTTTTTCAACTACTAAACTAAGGTTATTAATAACTGTTTTTTCTTCTAAGTAACTAAATGATATATTCTTAAGTAAAAGCATTTCTATTTTTTATGAAAGGCAAATATAATAATATACCCCTAAGCACTATAGAACATTAACTATTTAAACATAAAAAAGGCCATCTAATCAGATGACCTTTTCTACTACCTTAAATCTCCAGATAACATTTACACGAGAATGAATTGTACAAAACAGAGTAAGATTAGCGATTAAAGCATACATTAGTATGGTTTTAGAGCTAATTGAAGCTATGTAAAGTAGAATTAATTCGTAGTAAATGGTTGTTGCAGATTTAAGGTAGTGTATTTAATATAAATTACTTAGCAGCTAAGTAACGCTCTGCATCTAGTGCAGCTATACATCCTGATCCAGCAGCAGTAATAGCTTGTCTATAATCTTTATCTTGAACATCTCCACATGCAAATACTCCGGCTACATTTGTTTTACTTGTTTTCCCATGAGTCTGTAGATATCCTGTTTCGTCCATTTCTAACTCTCCTTTAAAGATATCAGTATTTGGCTTATGACCTATAGCAACGAAGAACCCAGTAGCAGGGATATCAGTAAGCTCTCCAGTTACGTTATTTTTCACACGAATACCTGTTACTACATTACCATCTCCTAATACCTCATCTGTAGATGTATTTAATAGAATCTCTATATTCTCAGTTTTACGCACACGCTCTTCCATAATACGAGATGCACGGAATTTATCAGTACGTACTAACATCGTTACTTTCTTACATAACTGAGATAAGTAATGAGCTTCCTCACATGCAGAATCTCCAGCTCCTACAATCACTACTTCTTGATTTCTATAAAAGAATCCATCACACACTGCACACGCAGATACTCCTCCACCTAAAGATAGGTAATGTTGCTCAGATGGCAATCCTAAATACTTAGCCGTAGCTCCAGTAGAGATAATAACTGTATCAGCGTGAACTTCTGTTGTTTCATTTACCCACACTTTTTTTACTTCTCCAGTTAATTCTGCTTTAGTAACCCATCCATCGCGAATATCAGTACCGAATCGTTGCGCTTGAGCTTGCAACTGCATCATCATCTCTGGTCCAGTTACTCCTTCTGGATATCCAGGGAAGTTCTCTACTTCATTAGTAGTCGTTAACTGTCCTCCAGGTTGCATTCCTTGATACATTACAGGCGCCATATTAGCACGTGCTGCATAAATAGCTGCTGTATATCCAGCAGGTCCTGATCCGATAATTAGACACTTTACTCTCTCTATAGTTGACATATTTGTTCGTTTAATTTTGTTTCTAAACAAAAATACTTTTTTAAACCAATATGTCTACATAAAAATGATTTAAAATATCAATACTTACATACAGATTATCTATCCTCTATTAAACACTGTACACTTCAAAATATAAACTAGCATCGCAAGTATCATTTTCACCCCTTTACATATTACACAATTCTTAAACTTCTAAAACAATCATTGACTTTAATACATTTTAGAAACACTTATCACACATTAAAACAAACACTTACACAAAACAATATAAAAAAACATTTATTTTCTTCACCAAAACCTTGCGGATATAGAATATTGTACTATATTTGCACTCGCAATGACAGAATAAGTCTAGCGGGGTGTAGCGTAGCCCGGTCATCGCGCCTGCTTTGGGAGCAGGAGGTCGCAGGTTCGAATCCTGCCACCCCGACTTTTTCGGCATCAGAATGTGCCTAAATCCGTAAGTATCAATTACTTACGGATTTTTTTATTTTTAAATATATCATAATAATCCATTGTAAATCAATCTAAATGTGAGCTATTAGGTGAGCTATTTTTAAAAGGTAAATTAGCTCACCGAATCGAGTTTAACTAATTGTATTTCAACAAATTAAATACAATTTATTTTAGTTTAATTCAGTGCTTTTTGGTCTTGTTTGAGTACTATTCAGGTGAGTAGTTTTTTAAAACCATATCAAAACAGTTCGGTTAACATTAAAATAGATTGATATGAAAACAAAAAACACATTTGGAATACACTTCATTATACGTGTTTCTAATTCAAACAAAACAGTCCCATCCCTTATATACGCAAGGATAACGGTAAATGGACAACGAACAGAAATTTCTTTAAAACTAAAAATATCCCCTACTTCTTGGGATAACATTAAAGGAAAAGCAAAAGGAAAAAGTGAGGACACAGTTCGAATCAATGCACATATTGAGCGAGTACGTTCCCTCATTACAGATGCCTATCATCAATTAGTTCAACAAAAAAGAGTTGTCTCAATTGGAGCTGTTAAAAACATCTTTCTTGGACATGATGATACTGAATCATCACTTTTAAAGCTAATAGACTATCACAGAGAGATTGCTACAAGCAAATTAGCTTATGGTACACTAAAGAACTACTTCTCTACGGAAAAGTACCTTAAAAGCTATTTGCGTAAAGTACACAATCGAACTGATATCTATTTAAGTGAAATTAACTACAAATTTATCTTTGACTTTGAAAACTTTTTGCGAAACTGCAAACCGATTCATAAACATCAACCATTAAATAACAATGGTATTATGAAACACATTGAAAGGTTTAAAAAGTTAATCAACTTAGCCATCACAATGGAATGGATGGAAAAAGATCCCTTTACCAAATATAAACTTCAATTTGAGAAAACAGAAAGAGGACACTTAACTAAATCTGAACTTGAAATCCTTGTAAACAAAAATTTTGCTATTGAAAGATTACAAGCTGTTCTTGATATGTTTTTGTTTAGTTGTTATACTGGCTTAGCTTATATAGACATCTTTCACTTAGCACCACAAAATATAGCTAAAGGAAGTGATGGAAAAGATTGGATTATATCAAGCAGAGAGAAAACAAAAATACCTGTTAGGGTTCCACTATTGCCTGAAGCTTTAGAACTAATTGAAAAATACAAAGACCATCCTATTGCTTTTGCCAAAGGCAAACTGTTCCCAGTTATTAGTAACCAACGAATGAATGGTTACTTAAAAGAGATTGCTATTATCTGTGAAATAGATAAGAACTTATCTTTTCACTTAGCCAGACATACCTTTGCCACAACCATCACACTAAACAATGGTGTACCTATTGAGTCAGTGAGTAAGATGCTTGGGCATACGGCTATTAAAACAACTCAAATCTATGCGAAGGTATTAGAACATAAACTGGGTGAAGATATGGACAACCTAAGAGAAAGAAGACTTATTCAGGAAAATCACAAATACAACTTTGAAGAGTCAAATTAAACCTCCCAAAGACAACAGAACTAAACCAGCACATACAAATTGTTATTTAGGGTTAGAGCTAAGCTTACAGCAGCTTAAAACAAATCAAAACTAACCCTAAATACTATTAATTATGAAAGTAGAATTTATTACAAAAGATGACCTTGAGATTTTTAAACAAGAGATTATTACGGAGATAAGAAGGTATAGTCCTTTTAATAGAAAGAAAGATCAAGAAATAAAACAATGGATCAAAAGCTATGAGGTAAGAAAGCTTCTTGGTATTTCTCCTGGTACCTTACAAAATATGAGAATAAATGGTACCATACCATTTAAAAAGATTGGTGGCTTGATGTTTTATAGGTATGAGGATATTTTAAAGATGATGGAAAGTGAATGAAATAAAACACCCCAACCTAGAGATAGTTGGGGTGTTTTATTTTATTGGAAAAAGAGGGATTTACCCCCTACTCCATATATCTTATAAATTACGGCTTTTAGGCTTTTGAATTTTTGTGTGCCATGAAATAGCCGAGCTTTTAAATCGATGATTTTTAAGTAATTTAACTAGAATAAAAATACTCATTTTTACATTTATAAACAATTTTTAGATAACTTTTTTTATCTCATTATATTCTAATGAGTCTATTTTAAAGTATGCACCCGAGCAAGTACATCTTGTGAGATCTAATTATTCTTCTACATTATCCAGGATAAGTTTCTTGTAATTATGAGGATATAAGTCAGCGATATTCTTGTGGTTGATGGATTGAATATTTTCAAGAACATACTTTAGCCATTGATATGGATTAATGTCATGCTTTTTGCAGTTAGCAAAAAACGTATAGGCCATAGCTGCTCTTTGTGCTGCATCATGAGAACCGGCAAAGAGATAGTTTTTACGACCAATTGCTACAGGTCTGATTACATTTTCAACAAGATTATTGTCTATCTGCAAGTTTCCATTGTGTAAGTAATCACTTAGATTACTCCATCTTTTTTGACAGTACGCAAAAGCTTTACCTATTCTACTTTGAGGTAAGGTAAGATTCATCTGAGCAATCATATATTTACCAAGCTTGTTGATGATTGGTAAACTTTCATCTAGACGAAGTTCTTTGATTTGGTCAGGAGCTAAGTTTTGTTCTTTAGCTTTTCTCTCTATAGCATATAACTTCTGTATTTCTACTAGTACATGCTGCGCCCTTTTTCTATCGTTATCTAAAGCTTTTTCAAATTCACGTCGAGCATGTGCCCAACAAGCAAGATGTGTAACATCTGACTTATTTCCATAGGCTTGGTAGTCGGGTAAGAGGGCTCAGTTACCTGAGCCGACTCCCCTAAGAACCGTGCGTGCAAGTTTCCCTGCACACGGCTCAAGTTATTTCAAGCTAAATCTTTTATTGGTTTAGCCGATAGGGTATCACAAATTTAGGTTCGTTCCCACGAGCACACTTTGGATGCAGTAAACTGAGGTTATCCAAACTGTCACTTCCACCTTCAAGTTTATTCTTGTGCCAATACACAACCCAATTACTTAATTTAGTAACTTTCTCAAGACAAACAGGGCAAATTCCATTTTGATGTTTCCATAAAGCCATAACTTTTAACTTCCCACTTTTATTATTTCTCCATTTTTGTGAGGTGCGTTCTTGAAAATACTTTTCGTAAGATGGGTCAAACGGAGTAGCTTGTTGCTTTATTTTAATGTGTCGTATGATGAGGATACTTCTAGCAGAACATAGAGTATCTGTCACGATTGTTCCATGCTCCTTGGTAATACTTCTGAAAATCCAATCACGTTGTTCGATACGATGGAAATATTTAGATTTTATCCATTTTTTCCCTTTGTTTGGATGTCTTCTAATACACCAACTCCATAAAGCTATCCAAATTTCTTTATCCACTTGGCTAAATATTTCTGACGAAACCACATGCCTGTGATAATAAGCCCAACCTCTTATTTTCGGATTTAATATACGGATAAGCTCAGTTTGACTCATACTTCTTGCCCAACGAGTTATCTTTCTAATATTGGTGAGAAAAGTTTTTATGTTTGCTTTAGAGGGTTTAATCAAAAGTTTTTCATTTCCATTGCGCATTCTGTACTTTCGAATATTTTGTCCAAGAAAATCGAAACCATTGTAAATATGGGTTATGCTGGTTTTTGTTAAAGAAAGCTCTAAGCCACGTTGCTTTAGAAAAGATTGAATCATAGGTTTAACTTCATCTTCTAGAACTTCCTTCGTTTTGCCTATGATTACAAAGTCATCAGCATAACGTACGAATAAAATAGGATTCTTGCGTTGTTTGGAATAAGTTCAGTCCAATTTAAAAGAACCGAACTTTCTACCTAACAAATCTTCAATTCCGTCAAGAACCATATTTGCGAGTGTTGGTGACGCAAGCCCTCCTTGGGGTGTACCTAGATTTGTTGGAAATAGTTTACCACGTTCCATAAAACCAGATTTTAACCATTGTAAAAGAACTTTTTTATCCATAGGAATGTTTTCTATTATCCATTGATGGCTAATCAAGTCAAAACAAGATTTAATATCACCTTCTAAAACCCATTGAGAAGCTCTCTTTGTAGCTAAACTAGTAAAAAGTTGTTCAATAGCATCGGCTGTACCTCTTTCAGGACGAAATCCATAGCTATTCCAATCCGCTTTTATTTCAGAAATAGGCAGTAGAGCCATCGTATGCAAAGCTTGCATTGCACGGTCTTTCATACAAGGAAGACCTAATGGTCTACGGCTTTTTCCGTCTGATTTAAGGATATATACTCGTTTTAGCGGAAGTGCTTTATAGCCTCTTCGTTTAAGAGAGTGTACCATATTCCATTTATCCTTTGCGGATGATAACAAAACTCCGTCTATGCCAGCAGTACGGTGTCCTTTGTTTTGTGATACACGTTTTACCGCCAAACATTTGGCAGAAAAACTGTGTGTGAGAAGCCATTGTAATGCTTTAACTTTACGATGATTTCCTAGTTTTTCCCATCTAGCGATACGCAGTTGAAGCTTCTTTACCTCCAATAGACAAGCTTTCCAGTTAATGGAGTTCCAGTCTTTGCAGGTGCCAATCGCATCCGTGGCACTATTTGTGTTCACAGTCATTTGCATAATTGTCTTTATAAAAGTTCTTCTTCTTCTCTCGCTGAAATAACCAGAGATAAGTCTGCCAGTTTTCACTGTAGGGCAATCCTTTCATCCCTTATACATTCCATTACAGAATGTCATTCGCTTTTTATCTCGTCCTTTAACCGCTCATCCATAGACTTTCCTTACGGTCAGTTTTGCACTAATGTGCGAATGAACGGTCTTACCCTGTTGCCATTATCCAACACACTGACTTAGATGTCGACTTTCCACCGTGTGCATTAATTGACTGTGTATCCTCAAGCGGAAAAAGGGATAACCTGCACAATTACCATTTTGGTTTAAGCGTATCAGTTCTTTTCGCTTATTTGGATTAACGGTGTTTAACATCGATTCATTTAATTTCATCATATCAGCAAGCCTAACCCTATCCGAAATTGAACTTTTCGGCACCTATTTCCCTCACAGGAATTTAAGTCTTCCCTCTGAGGTAATTTGGTATATTGTTCTTCGAGCTATCACACAGAACAATTACTCATCCTGCATGTCGAAGTAGGCTACTGCCAACAGTATGGCAGGTTCTGTATCCAGTTTCCTGGTTGAACAATTGTATAATGACCTTTGCAGGTCGCACGCCGCTAAATCCATCAGTTTGCAGATATCCTTTGAAGTTTTTTAATATAGGCAGTGCAGCACTACCGCTACGAGTAGGACTGTAATTAAACATTACAAGCTTGGATATAGGTGCGTGATAGTCGGGTAAGAGGGCTCAGTTACCTGAGCCGACTCCCCTAAGAACCGTGCGTGCAAGTTTCCCTGCACACGGCTCAAGTTATTTCAAACTAAGCTTTATTGGCTTAACCGATGGGGTACCACAAATTTAGGACTTTTCGCACGAGAACAACTTGGATGAAGTAGGCTGAGATTATTTATGTTATCACTACCTCCTTCTAGTTTATTCTTATGCCAATACACAACCCAATTACTCAACTTAGTAACTTTCTCTAGACAAATAGGACAGATTCCTTTTTGACGCTTCCATAAAGCCATTACTTTTACTCTACCACTTTTATTATTTTT
>NZ_NSGJ01000068.1 GCF_002286775.1 Myroides sp. N17-2 | reverse complement strand
TTATTGGTATATAAAGATGAAGATAATGCTATTCAGAATGTAGACTTAACAGTCTTATTACAGAATAGTAATGTGTTCCAAGAATTCTTGAAAAACTTTGTTAGCTCAGTAAGTGTAGACCAAACGATTACAACAATTGTAGCAGAAGAAGTAGCAGGAAAACGCACAGGAAACTACGATTACTTTAACGAGGATCGTGCTGCAGCTGGATATGCACCAATGCGTATTTCAGTAGTTAGCGATGTACAGAACAACTTTGAAGAGATTATCAACAAGAAAGAGGTACAAGAGATCTTAAATAAATATGTAACTGAGAATATAGAAGGAAACGTTACTTATGAAGGCGGTAAGTTCTATGTGACAGTAAAAGAAGGAGATGTTTATAAGACAGAAGAGATCAACATTAATGATCTAGTGAAGTTTGCAGAGACAGAAACTACTTTAGTTGCTCAGAAAGACGGCGATGGTAAGTTAACAGGAAAGTATACTTATACGAATGAGAAGAATGTAGTTACAGAGATTGATGTTGTACAATCAGTTATAGATAATAGCAAAACGATATTTGAGGATAACTCAATCATCAAAGAGATTATCAATCAGATAGAAAAAGAAGCAGGACCTGGTACAGTAACAGTAGTAGAGAAAGACGGCGACTTTATCTTTAATTGGAAGGATGCAACAGGAAAAGAACACAGTACAACTATTAAAGAACTAGTATCTAAGTTTGAAACCTTAACCTCATTGACAGGGTCAAATGATGGAGATAAAGCTTTGTTGGTATATAAAGATGAAGACAATGCTATTCAGAATGTAGATTTAACAGTCTTATTACAAAATAGTAATGTGTTCCAAGAATTCTTGAAAAACTTTGTAAGCTCGGTAAGTGTAGATCAAACGATTACCACAATTGTAGCAGAAGAAGTAGCAGGAAAGCGAACAGGAAACTACGATTACTTTAACGAGGATCGCGCTACAGCAGGATATGCACCAATGCGTATTTCAGTAGTTAGTGATGTACAGAATAATTTTGAAGAGATTATCAACAAGAAAGAAGTACAAGATATCTTAAATAAATATGTAACAGAGAACATTGAAGGGAATGTAACTTATGAGGGCGGTAAGTTCTATGTTACAGTAAAAGAAGGCGATGTTTATAAAACGGAAGAGATCAATATTAATGATTTAGTGAAGTTTGCAGAGACAGAAACTACTTTAGTTGCTCAGAAAGATGGCGATGGTAAGTTAACAGGAAAGTATACTTATACGAATGAGAAGAATGTAGTTACAGAGATTGATGTAATTCAGTCAGTTATAGATAATAGCAAAACGATATTTGAGGATAACTCAATTATCAAAGAGATTATCAATCAGATAGAGAAAGAAGCAGGACCTGGTACAGTAACGGTGGTGGAGAAAGACGGTGACTTTATCTTTAATTGGAAGGACAAAGATAATAAGCCAGTAGAAAAGAGTCTTAAAGAACTAATTAAAGAGAATTCAATTATAGCAAACTTAGTTACTAGAGATAACGGTAATAAAGGTAATGTTAAGGCTGGATTTGTATTTAAAGACGGTACTAATAATGCAGAGGTTGTTTTTGCTGAGACATTGACTGAGCTTGAGAAAGGTTATAGTAAACATGTTGTTGGTACAGAAGATATAGAGCTTAAAGAATATTACTTTATAGATGAGAGAGAGGAAAGAGATGATGTTGTCATTAAAGTTTCAGAAACTATCATTGATGAGTTTGATAAATTAGTTAAGTTCGATAATGTCAAGAATACTTTAAACACTTTTATTTCTAATGCTGCAGGAGATGTATCTGTTGTAAAAGTAGGTGAGGATATAATTATCAAAAGTAAAGGTGGTTTGGAAGTTAATTTATCTGACGAAATTAGAAATAAACAAACAGTAACAACTTTAGAATCTGTCAAGTATCCTGTTTATGTTTATCTAGACACTAATGCTAATAAGCAAATCGAGAGCGAAGTTAAATTCACAGATGAAGAGCTATTAGCTAAAGGATATTCTTATTTAGGTAAGGATTATATGGCTACTAAATATGTTTATACAAATGAGAAAGATGAGCAAAAAGAGATCAAAGGAAGCGATTTGTTTGGTGGAGGATCTGAAGATGGAAACAATACTATTGAGACATTAACTTCTTTATCTTTTGATGATAAGTATGGTGAAGATGCAGCTAATGGTATAGTGGCTAGACCTGCTTTAGTTTATGAAGATGAGAAGAAAAATTCAACACCAATATTTATTGATCAATTATTCCAATCATCAGAGACAATTACTAGTTTAAAAGCAGATGATACAAAAAGAGCGTTAGTCTATAAAAATGAGGAAGAGAAGGAAAGCTATATTTCTTATGATGGAATTGTACAAGAACCTTGGTATACTGGAAATGATGTACAAGCAACTAAGAATAACCAAGATATCTATACAATGGGATGGGTTGGAATTGGTTATAAAGAGAAATCAGGTGCTCCTAATGAGAGATTACGTGTAAATGGAAGTATTACTGCAACAAATAGTTACTATGCTGATTATGTATTTGAAAGTTACTTTGATGGGTATTCTTCATTGAAATATGATTATAAGTTTAATAACTTAAGTTCTGTTGATAGCTATATTAAGTCAAATAGACACTTACCTGGTATTACGCCAATTAGTGAACTTGAAAAAACAGAAACAGGCTATTCTTTTAATGTTTCAGAATTGTCAATTCAGTTGTTAGAAAAAACAGAAGAATTATTCTTACACGTAATTGAACAACAAAAAGAGTTAAATGCAAAAGATGGCGAGATTCTTGATTTAAGAAAAGATGTTAATGATTTAACTAAGCGATTAGAGGCTTTAGAGGCATTATTGAAGTAATAAAATATTAATCAAATATTATGTTGATGAATAATAAAGGTTTAAATAAAGTATCAATTCATTCAATTGTTCTATTGATTGTAGCTATGTTTTTCAACATAGCTACATCCTTAGGACAAGGAAATATGAATATGACTAAGATAAAAGATGGAACGGTAGCTAACAGTGAAGTTACAGCATCTAGTACATCAATTTTAGAATTGGAAAGTTCTAATAAAGGATTCTTGTTACCAAGGTTGACAAATGCTCAACGTGATGCTATTAGTATAGCTGATAAAGAAAGAGGCAATGGGCTGTCTATTTATAATATTGATACAGATTGTATTAATTATTGGAGTAAAGTAAGTAGTAGATGGTTGAGTTTATGTGGTACATTACCACCAGCTATTGTCAATGTTACTAACTGTGAGAATATTTACTTAAGTTCTTTACATGGAAGTAATACCCTTAAGCAAGGTGAGTATTTGAGAGATACAGATATTCTATACATTACAGTACAGGTAAGAGAGTCTGGAACGTATAATATTAGTGCAAATACTGATAATGGTTACTCATTCTCAAGGTCGGGTACTTTTAATTCTGCGGGTATTTATACTTTAGCACTAGAAGGGCTAGGTACACCCTTAAGTAGTAATGAGGATATAGGAGATTTAGTATCTTTTACTATTAATGGTGTGAAATCTGGATTATGTAATAATTTTAGAATAAAGGTGTTGTCTTCTGCTATAGAATTCTCAATTCTTGATCAGAATATAGAAGCAAGTTGGAAGGCATATATAGGTGTTCCATTAACAGCATCTAGAAATACTGTAAAAGTAAAAGTAAATGTAGTTAATACTGGATATTGGCAAATGTCAAGTAGTCCATCTTCTATAAACGGTATGTCTTTTAGTGGTTCAGGACAATTTATTACCACTGGAGATCAAGAAATAGAATTAGTAGGACAAGGAGTCCCAATTAAAGAGACAGAGGTAGGCAAACCTAATGTATTTACATTTAGAACCAATTCAACTAAGGGTGATAACCCTACTATTAAATTAAGCGTTTATGTATTGCCAGTTAGTTTTGAAATGGTTTGTAATGATCCTTCGTACCCTGTGGAATTTAGAGGTGAATATAAAGAAGATACTAAGTTAACTAATAATAACGCAATATTATTACCTATTAAGGTGAACGCACCAGGTGTTGTATCTGAGATAGCATTAAAAGGGAAGTTAATAGGAGATAATTTTTCTAGAGACATAAGATATGTGGCTAAAAATGTCACTTTAACATTTAACGCGAGTCGAGATAATATACAATATATTACTCTTTATCCCGAAGGAGATATCACAATAGATAAAGGTGTTACATCAATAGAGTTTAATGGAATTTCTCCAAATACTGTAAATTGGTGTGCTACTGGTTTCCCGAAGATTGAAGTAGATGTACAGAAGATTCGTTATAGTGTTCTTTGTAATTCTGTTAGAGTTAATGGTAATTATCATACTGAAATAGATTTAACAGGAGATAATTATATTGAAATGACTGTAAATGTTGATTATCCAGGTGTATATAATATATCAACCAATGAAGTAAATGGAGTCAAATTTGTAGCCAATGGAACTTTTAGTGGTAACGGACAACAGACTATTAAGTTATTTGCTCAAGGAAAGTATCACACAGGTGGATTCATTAATTATACAATTACAACAGATAGTTCTGTTGGAAGTAATGTTTGTTCTGCAACTGTAAGTGTTAGAGAACGTGAAATAGTTATCTTAACCCTAGGTAATGTAAATTATGGAGCGAGTCCTTCAGGGAATGCTTATGCTGGAAGTGCTATACTAAAGAGTACTAAGAATTTTGGATCAAATGGTATAGTTAAAGTTAGCAATATTAGAATTTTAAACACAGGTCTTCAAGGAGAATCTCTACGTACTTACCTAAATAGTAATAAAGTAGATATTATACATAATGTAATTGGGTATAACGCAAATAATGCAACATTAAATGTATTTAAGGATTTTGTTGAAAAAGATAAGGGTGTTTTAATTATTAGTGATGAGAATACAGCCCATACATCAACAAAACAATTCATTGAAATGTTAACAGGTCAAAGTGTGGGGGCTGCAAATGGTAGATATACTATGGTGAATCCTGTTTTGAGTTCTGCAAATAATGAATCAATTATCAAAGGACCTTTCGGGAATTTAAGTGGTAAACTTATCGGGAATGATGCAAGTAATGGTTGGTATTATGAAGGTGTAAATAGCAATAACCAATTAACACCTTTAATTTCAAAAGAAGGTAGTTCTAGTGAAGTTTGGGGATTGAAGCATAAAACTTTAGGGTTTGCTTATTTTGGAGATGGAGGTTGGCCAGTTGGAACAACTAATAATACAAGTACTAATGTGTGGCCTTCAAGATATTTAGCCGATGGTACTCCTATTGCTAAACCATATTGGCAAGGAACAGAAGTTTATAATAGTGTACTATATGCTAACCTTATGGCTTGGGCAATAGATTATGTTAAACAACATAAACCAATAAGATAATTAAAAACCAGATTAGGAGATATTCTAATCTGGTTTTATAAAATAAAGTTTATGATTATAAATGATTCATATAAAAAGAGTCTTAAGTATTTTTTGAAGTTTGCATTCTTTCTACTGTTTTCAGTGGTAGTACAAGCTCAAAGTACCAATACTACTAAAGGGACTCAAGTATCGGATGGTACAGTACTAAGTACGGTTCACAATCCTTTAACGTTTAGTATTCTAGATTTAAGTTCTGTTGAAAGAGGTTTTTTATTGCCTCGTATGTCAACTGAAGAAAGATCAGCAATATCTATTGCTGATATAAAACCAGGTTTAATGGTTTATAATACAACTATTGATTGTATTGAGTTTTATAGTGCAAGTCACCAGTTGTGGCTAAGTTTATGTGGAGATGAAAAGGCTCCTGCTGAACTTGAAATTTCTAATGCTAATTGTAACAATATTACTATTTCTGGAAATTATGCAGAAGGGGTTTTTTTAAATCCAAGAGCAAATATTATTAATTTGCAAGTAAGTGTATCTGTGCCAGGTACATATCAGATAGAAGCAGAAGCTTATAATGGAAATACTAAGAATGGTTATTCTTTTACAACAAATGGAAGTTTCCCTGCAGCTGGTATCTATAATGTAACCTTACGTGGTAGCGGTACACCTATTAAAGGGTATCTGCGCAATACATCTGGAGAACAGATAGAAAAAGGAGATAATATTAGATTTGTTTTAAATGGAAAAGAATCTAGTTGTATCGCATATAATTTTGTAGAGAGTAAGGCTTTAAAATACGATTTTACTATTAATCAAAACCTTGCCAACAAGGTATATAAAGGTGTAAGTATAGAAGGACGTAATGATATTCTAGAGGCTGTAGTTACCAATATTACTATGCCAGGAAGAATAGAAATCAGTAGCGTATCTGACAATGGTATGCTATTTAGTGGATCATATGTACTAACACCTACTGATGTAAAAAATAGAACAACTACAATTAAGTTAGTAGCCAAAGGTACTGCTTATGTTCCTATGGTGACACCAATGCAGTTTAGATCTAATTCTTATGTTGATTATAGCCAAGGAGAACGTGAAGTTGTAGTTAATAAAGATGTCACAGTAGAGAATGTTAAGTTAGAATTTATTTGTAATAATAATATTTATCCTTTTCAAGTTAAAGGTGATTGGGAAGTAAATAAACCATTTACAGTTAATCATAATTTATTGGTACCTATTCGTGTATTAGCACCAGGAAAGGCAAAAGTTGTAGCAAGAACTTCTAATCAAGGAACTACAATAGTTTTTGCTTCAGATATAGAAGATTTTAGTTTTGATACAGGTACTACAGGCCAGATTAGATATTTAAAATTGAATTATAAATCTGGAATTCCATTAAAAAGTGGGGTGACTAATTTAGATATTCAATTAGAAAGTCAAGGACCAGCTGAGTATGGAGATACATATCCAAACTATAATATAGTTGAAAAATCTCTATGTACTTATCCAGTTAATGTAAAAGGAGAAGCTAAGTTTGATTTTTCTAGAAATACCAATTTAAGATTTGAAGGTAACCTAAAATATTCAAGTGTTTCTTTCTTTACACCGCGTACAGATATTGATAATAAAGGAAATAGAAATAATTTCAGATTATTATTAACTACAAATGTTTTAGAGATGGGTGAGTATGATTTTGCTACACAGGAGATTAACGGAATTACTTTTACTGCGAAAGGGTCTATCTCTAATGTTGGTACACAAACAATCGTATTATATCCAAATGGAAAATCTGGATCAGATATGCCAACACAAAAGTATAATCTTTCTAATTTTGGATTAAACACAGGGTTGAACGTAAATGTTGATTTTGTTTATCGTCAAATGACAATGTATTCTATTGGTAATGAAGGTTGGCACCCTGGAGGTCTTACTGGAGGATGGGGTGGAGGCCCTTACTTAGTGAGAAATAAGGATAATTTTGGTTGGAATGGTGTAGTAAGGATTGCTGATCTTAAAATTTTGTTACTGAGAAATGATAATGATACTCAGAATACAGATACCCATATGAGCAATAGTGGGATGGCTGGAACATTTAGTACTAATATTTCTCAAGCAGATATGGTGTTTATTGGTGCTAGAAGTGCAGGAGGTAATATTGTAAAACAACCAGCCCAAATGAGTACGTTAAGAGACTTTGTTGTGAATAAAAAAGGAGCACTAGTATATGGAGAGGGAATAGCTAATCATATGACTGATTTTATGAATAGTTTAGGTACAGGGTCGGGATCTTCTAGTAGTATTTCTGGAACACAGCATAATCAAGCTAATAGAATTGTTTCAAGTTTAAGTACAAAGAATAGGTTGGTTTTAGGAGAGAGTAATAAATATTTCGGACAAGCTTATGGCAGTTTACCACTTAGTGGTAAGTTACTTGGAGGGCAAACAACAGGAAGTGAATTTTTCATAAATAGCTTACCTTATCAATATGAAATAATTGCTCAGGGTAATGGAGTGAGTTCAGGTAATAATAATGTTTTTGCTTTTGTTCATAGAGATTTAGGTTTTGTAGGAGTAAATAGTTCTAACTTTATGGGAGGATATAATAGAGGAACATCGGGAGGAAATAATAATTATCCTACAGGATCTTATTTAGGAAAACCAGTAACAACAAAATTTACTGGTGGTGATGTTTATAACTCTTGGTTTTTATTAAACTTAGTGCATTGGGCGATTGATTATGTTCAAGAAAACAAAGATCAATAACTGCGAGTAAAAGATTAATTTAAATATATAAAAAGCCTATGGTATAGACCATAGGCTTTTTTTTTATATCTAATATACTTGTGCATTTCTAGAGGTATAGTAGAGATATGCGTGCTGAAATAGCCCTGTTAGGCTACTAAACTTCAAGGATTCTGCATAAAATACCCAACAAAAGCATAGTCGAGTTAGATTATTTCATTGTATAAATATTGCTTTAATTTATCGCATTAAATACTTTATTCTGAGTGAGATAATAACTAAACTTGTATTGTAAAATACAGTATTATGGATTTGTTTAGTGATTATAGTCAGGCATTTACTACTATTCTTCCTTATGATGGAGAAGTAGAGTATTATGGTATTGTTTTGAATAGAGAAGATAGCGATTATTACTATAGGCAACTATTGTCTGATATAGAATGGCAAAATGATCAAGCTGTTATATTTGGCAAAAAAGTAACAACGAAGCGTAAAGTAGCTTGGTATGGGGATATTCCATTTAGTTATACCTATTCAAATATTACCAAGACTGCGCTAGCTTGGACAGAAGATTTAATCATATTAAAGAAGTTAATTGAAGAGAAAACAGGAGAGACTTATAATTCTTGCTTACTTAACTTATATCACTCAGGTGAAGAGGGAATGGCTTGGCACAGTGATGGAGAGAAAGATTTAAAGAAGCATGGAGCGATTGCTTCTGTGAGCTTTGGAGCCGTGCGCAAGTTTGCTTTTAAACATAAGGAGAACGGAGTGAAGATAGACGTAATCTTGGATCACGGTAGTCTACTCGTGATGAAGGGAACAACACAAGAGAATTGGCTGCACAGACTTCCTCCAACTAAAGTAGTGCATACTCCGCGTATTAATCTTACATTTAGAACCATTGAAATCAAAGAATAAATAATAAATGAGAACGAAGTCTTTTAGCGCATTATCTAATGTCAAGCAGTTAAAGTTATGGCATACTTTAGAACCACTTATCACAAAAAAGATCTTAGAGAATAAAGAAATGTTGATTAGTGAAGGTACTGTTGCTAATCAGATTGTATGGATAAAGCGGGGAGTATTGCGTTCTTATTTTCTAACAGAAGAAGGGGAGGAGCGTACGTACTGTATTACGTTTGATGAGAGTATGATGACAGCGATGACTTCTTTTATCTCAGGTCAACCAACTAAAGAAAATATTCAGTCTATAGGTACGACATCTATCTATACATTGCCTAAGGCAGAAGTAGATAGACTATGTGACAATAATATACAGTGGACAATGTTCTTTAAACAACTATTAGAAGAACAGTTTATGGAACTTGAAGAGAAGCTATTGGATATTCAAAGGTTGGATGCGAAGACTAGATATATCAAACTACTTAATAGATACCCTCATTATATTCAACAAATACAAGGTATTTACCTCGCTTCCTTTTTAAACATTAGTACGCGACATTTAAGTAGGATACGAAAAGAAGTTGTTTTATAGACCTATGTCCTCTTAGTTGTAAAGAGAAGTACAGATCTTTGTACTTTTAATTAAACCGATTGTTGATATGAACATAGATAAGCAACTATTAAAGGTATTACAAGCTAGCGCATGGACTAAAATACCTTATGAATCACTTCTAGAGACTAATCCTCAACAGATACGCATAGAAGAAAATAACTTAATGAAAGAGGAAGGTGTACTAGAAGTACCTGATACAATCGAAGTTTTTAATAAGGAGATTGAGCGTGTAGGTAAGTCGGAGTCTTTATCTCTAAGAATTTACAAACCTAAAGTAGCAGATAATCTACCTGTAGTACTATTCTTTCACGGTGGTGCTTTTATCTTCGGCTCTCCTGATCAGTATGATTTTCAGATGTATCCCTTAGTAGAGGAGGCTAATGTTATCGCAGTATCAGTAGATTATAGATTAGCACCAGAACATCCTTATCCTGCAGCTTTAGAGGATGCTGTATTAGCCTTACAATGGGGATCTAAAGAAGCCCAATCAATAGGAGGGAATAGTGATAATATTACGCTTATGGGAAGTAGTGCAGGTGGAGCTATAGCGCTGTCTTTACTTCATCTGAATAGAGATCTTTATCACATTCCTATTCGTGGAGCATTTGTAATGTATCCTCCGACGTCAGATAAATTAAATACCCTGTCAATGAAGACTTACGCGAATGCCCCAATGCAAACGTATAAAAGTGCTCGTTATATGTGGAAACACTATTTGTCTAGAACAAGTGATAAATGGACTGAGTATGCCGTACCGAATCAAATGATTGACTTTTGGTTACTACCTAAGATCACGCTTATCTTAGCAGAGTGCGATCCATTAATAGATGAAGCGAAGCAGTACGCCGATTTAGTTCTAGCTCGTGGTGGAGAAGTTGACATTTGGGAAATAAAAGGAGCTGTACATACATTTGATTTTTTTGATTGTGAATTAACAACTAATTTTACTAGAGAGAAGATAGCCTATTTTAAGAAGTTACATCTGATGTAATTAACTACGTATACCCATTCTAATAATGAATATAGATATTTTAAAAAAGCACATAGAGAAGTTTATCGGAGTACAAGAAGAGATGGATACTATAATTTCTTACTTTGATGTTCTTCACATCAAGAAAAAGGAGTGTATTCAGGAGTCAGGTATGTTATGTGATAAGATGTTCTTTGTTTTAAAAGGATGCCTTAGGAGTTATTATATAAAGACTAATGGAGGAGAACAAACAACAGACTTCGCTATAGAGAATTGGTGGATTACGGATAATAAAGCATTTGAGCAGCAGAGTACTAGTGGCTTTTCTATTCAGGCAGTTGAGGCTACAGAAGTCTTAGTGATAACAGCAAAACAGTTTGCTTTATTGGTAGAGGAACATCCTATAATGGAGAAGTATTTTAGATGCGTGTTTCAGCGAGCGTATGCAGCAGCGCAGTATAGACTCAAGTATTTATATGAGTTTAGTAGAGAAGAGTTATACTTTCACTTTGAGGAATCATTTCCTAATTTTGTACAGCGTATACCACAGTATTTAATGGCATCTTATTTAGGTTTTAGCCCTGAGTATTTAAGTGAAATAAAGAAGAAGAGGTTTTCTTAAACCGGTTTAAGTTTATTGGAATAAGCAAGCTGTAATTTTGTCATAAGAAAATAATCAAATTATGACAAATAGAAAAACAATCAATAGTGTTGAGCCTAAGGCTTATGAAGGGATGTTAATGTTAGAAAAGTACTTAAATGAGTCTTTATTAACCCCAATTCACAAAGAATTTATTAAGATCAGAGCATCACAATTAAACGGATGTGGATACTGTCTAGATATGCACTGTCAAGATGCATTAAAATATGGCGAGTCAGCTAGAAGACTACTGGCATTAGCAGCTTGGCGTGAAACAGAACTCTATACTGTGGAAGAACGAGTAATCTTAGAGATGACAGAAGCTGTAACTTTAATTCATCAAGGTGGAATTAGTGATGAGTTATATACTAAGGCACAAGAGTTGTTTGATGAGAAGTATCTCGCTCAACTAATTATGGCGATGGTCATTATCAATGCTTGGAACCGAATAGGAGTGGCAACTCATCTTAAAGCAAAATAATAACAAAAGCAGAATAGAGATATTCTGCTTTTGTTATTTAGTAAGCAGTTTAACCTTAAACTACGGTATTAAGGCGATTGTACGGGTTATATATTGCTGAGTTTTTTTGAAGCCCCTAGATAATACATGAAAATATTGAGGTATGTGGTTGATTAATAGGTTATTGTTTGTGTTTTTTTGAAGAGTGAAAATTTTCTAAATAATTATGAATAATTGTTGAATTATTTTTAATTTTAGTAATAGCCTAATTAGAATAGGTTAGGTAGTAGAAGATTTCATATCTATTATCGCAAAAAGGTAATGCCTAATTTATTAATGCTTTAAAGCTAAGGAATACGTTTAAACAGAACTAAGTGATGTAAAACAGAATTTAGTGGTAATAAACAGTCGTCCAAGATTTAAGGTTAATACTATATTACTATGATAAAAGATTATTTAAATAAATTAGTAGGTATTCGCTTAAAAGGCAGAAAGAAAGAATTAGTACTTGGTATAGTACTTGCTTATAATGATAAATGGTTATTGACGAAGTGTAATTCATTAGACTACATTATCGATGGATATGAGCTAATAGCTGTTGATAAAATATCTACAATAGAACGTGGAGAGAATATTGCATTTATAGAAGAAGTACTAAAAGCAAAGCACGTAGATTTTTATAATAGCCCTATAGTTCTAAGGGATAATATATTTGATACTTTAAGAACTATAGGTAATAAGTATGGTGCTTTTGGGCTAGAGTTTAAGGAAGAGGACTGTGTCTATGTAGGAAAGTATATGGATAGCGATGATAATGAGTATTTCGCATTTGAAGAGCTATCTGCTAACGGAGAATGGTTTGATGAGATAGAGGAGTTTAAGATATCGAAAGTCTATAAGATAGACTTTGATAATGATTATGTTGAATCCCTGTTGTTATATACCAATAGGAAATTAAGTGAATAGATTTAAGGAGATTAGAATTTTTTAATATTAGTTCTTGACTAGAATTGCATAATTATTGCTGTGTTTAATGAAACAAAGAATATTAATACCAATTTTAAAAGATTTATTATGAGAAAAGTTTTAAGTTATTTATCAGCTTTTATGTTAAGCCTATTTTTATTAGGCTGTAGTTCAGATGATAATTATACTGACGTGTCTAATTTAGTAGGTGGATATACCATGGTTAATGCATATGAAAGTGAGGGAGCAGTGGTCTTCGCAGCAGATGGACGACCTATACAGAATCTTTACTATCCATTGCCTTATCAGATGGTAGGGTATGTTAACCTTTGGGAAGGTACACGTCTTCTAACAGTGCACGGTGCACATTCTAACAAAGTACTAGCGAATAAAACAAAGAAGATAGAGAATAAACAGTTCTATACTTCATTTATTGGAGGTAATGAGAAGAAGGCCGTTAATTTTATCACTGAAGATAAAATGGCTAAGGTAAACCCATTTAATGAGGCGAAACAATCAGGAGTACGTTTCTTTAACCTTAGTTCTGATGAAGTGATTGCTACAGTGGAGTTTAACGAGAAACCTTTAATCAAAGAATTCGTAATGCGTCCTCAAGATAGTGAAGAAACTGTACTGAGAAGCCAAGAGTTTAGAGCATTAGACTCTAATACGTATAAGATTACGATTAAAGATAAAGATGGTAAAGAATTAGTGTCTAAAGAGAATGTGAAGCTTGATGCGTCTCGCTTTTATTCAATCATCTTGATAGGATCTAAAGATAGTAGTGAGAAACCATACTATATCGGAGTCGTAAATCAAGCAGTTAGATAAGTAAAAAATAATAATAGTACTGAATCCTTTAAAGCCTTAGGGCTTTAAAGGATTTTTTTTTGATACATAATATAGTGTAGTGCTTCAGAAGTACTATTTAATACAATATCTTTACTACTGTATTCTCTCATAGTAATCTTAACATTAGGAATGGGAATACAGTAATAGTATTTAAAATGACACCTTAATATGTTTACAAACGACCAAATAATAGTTAGTGACCTGCCAACAGTCAATAGTGTTAACTATCAGCACTTACACGAGAAATATAACTATGTAGTAGGTATCCGATTAGTGATTATCTCTGTTATACTTATCGCCTTATTTTTTAGTCCTTATGTTTTACAGGTTATTACGAATGAACTTCCTATTGATAGTACTTTACTTCTATTAGTAGGTATTGTTGGGGTAGTTTTAGCAATATTAATAAGTGTGGTTACTTGGATCGGAATTGGTAAGAAGGGATATGCATTAAGAGAACAGGATATCATCTATAAGACAGGCTTAATCAGTAGAAGTCAGACTGTCATACCATTTAATCGTGTACAGCACGTAGGTGTATATGAAAGTGCTTTATTGAGAGTCTTTAATTTGTGTACAGTAGAGTTCTTTACTGCTGGAGGGGCATTAGGGGATTTAAAGATCTCAGGTATCTCTAAAGAAGAAGGTGAGCGTCTTAAGGCATACGTCATACAGAAGATAATTACCCATAAAGAAGAGACAGTAATACCATCAGTGGAACAACTTGTAGAACAGATAAAAGAGGTGGTAGATGAACAATAGTTTTTATACACCTACTCGCCAAGCGACTATCGGTATAGTAGCCAATTTTTTAAACACTTCACAGAAGTTAGTGAGAGGATTTGCACCTTTGTTGTTGATTATTTTTGTCAACAAGAAGATGGATATATCTGTTAGTATTTGGGGAATGGTACTATTAGGTTGTGTGATTGCTATGGCAATTGCTTATTTAAGTTATAGAAATTTCTTGTTCTATATCGATGAGCAGACTAATTCTTTTGTCATTCAGAAGGGGATCATAAACAAATCAAAAGTTACTATTCAACTAGATAAGATACAGCAGGTCAACCTTAATCAGAATTTTATTAATAGATTAATTAACGTGTATTCTGTAGAGATAGACTCAGCAGGTAGCAAGGATAAAGAGGCAACTATTCCTTCTATGGCATTAGAAGATGCTAATATTCTGAAGCAAATCTTATTAGATTATAAAAAGGAGTTCTCTAACATAAATGTGAGTCAGGATGATGGAATTCCTGTACTAGAGAATGAACAAATACAGGAGGCTAATAGAATTAGTTTTTCTACTTTACTAAAAGTAGGGGTTACATCTAACTATCTGTATACACTAGGAGCTATAATGCTGTTCTTTAATATGCTTTATGAGTCATTAGCAAAAAGCTTCTCTGTAGAGAACTATGTTAACACAGAGGAAGTGACTGCATATGTAGAGAGGGGAGTACCTGCTTTAGTATTGTTTTGGTTGATTCTTCTAATTGTAATAACTGTTTTGATTGTCAATATAGTAAGGACATTTCTTAAGTTTTGGGACTTCAAGGCTGTATTATCAAGAGGAACATTAATGTTATCCCAAGGACTTATTTCTACTCGTAATACGATTATTAGACCTGAACGAGTACAGAAAATAGAGGTGGAGCAAAACTATTTTCAGAAGTTATTTGATATCTGTGCCTTGAAAATTAGCCAAGTAGCAGGAGAGGATAATGAGAATAAGAAATCGGGATTACAGATACCTGGATGTTCTTTTGAGGAGAAAGAAGCCTTGTTGAGCTTATTAATGGCACCTCAGAAAGCGGACTATCACACAGTGTTAAAGTATAATTATAGATACTTCGGCTTTAGACTTTTTCTATTGATAGGAATACCTGTATTTACCTTCACTTTTATATTCAGAACCGAGTTCGCACTAAATATGTTTCTTCTTATCACTTGTAGTTATACGATAGTGATGACATTAGTCTTGTACAGACTTTACAGAGTAGGTAGGTTATATGTGAATGATTCGTTCATAGTAGTACGTAAGGGAGTATGGGATGTATCTTACACCTATTTAGAGCCTCATAAGATACAAAAGATAGTATTGTCTCAACTATGGTGGCAAGAGTCAGCAGATGTAGGTAGTATGCGTATCTATACAGCAGGAGGTATAGTCAGTTTTAGCACTACGCAGTATAGTGAATTAGTTCGTCTAAGAGATGAATGGTTATACCGAGTAGAATCAACTAATCTTCAGTGGATGTAAAGCAACATTAAGAGTAAAAGAGAAGAGTATATAAATAAAAATTAGGAACTATATAGTAGAGCGAATTTCTACTGTATAGTTCCTAATCTTGTTATCAGTAAAGACTTATTCGTCTTCCTGTACTTTTTTAAGTGCTCTATTCAGTGTACGAGTAGTAATCCCTAAGTAGGACGCCATATCTTCTTTAGAGATATGTACCTGTTCTTTTTCTTGTAGCTCAAGTAGTTTCTCTAGTGCGTATTCTACAGTATATAACTGTTGAAACGATGCTCTTTCACTTGTGTGATATACTCTTAATGCTTCTACTTCAAGTAGTGTATTATTAAATGTAATATCTGTCTTTAGCAAATGTTCAAATACAGAAAGAGGTATAATATAGGCATTTACAGGAGTGATTGCTTCTACTGAACATAGGCAGTTTTTCTTACCAATGTATTCTATCTCGCCCATTATCTCACCGGTACTTAAGAACTCTGGGATGTATTCTTTCCCATTTTCTTCAGTGATAAAACATTTAGTGATACCCTCCTTGATGACGATAACCTTAGTAACAGGATCGCCTTGATGAAGTAGCATCTCTTTTGGTTTATAAGGGTGCAATAAGATTTTATCATTGAACACATCTGTTTGTGCTAATGATTCTATATAGGATAGGAAGTCAATATTTATTCTTAACATTTTTTTATAGCCTTAGGGACAAATGTCCTATGTGGATTATGCAATATTAGTGATTTTTGCAGTATCAAAATTAAGTATTAAAACTTATAAACCTAAATGATTTAAGGAGTTTTATATTAAGATTAAGAAGAATACTGTGCTGGTGTCTTCTTTAATTAAATTTGATAAGTTTTTTTCAATTATATTTCAAAGTGATAAGTGTTTTTTTAAACAAAAACGGGAGAGTAAGGTAAGTGGTACTCTCCCGTTTTTTGTCTTTTTGTTTCAGATTTAGATCTGTGAATAAATGTAATCTGATATAGTATTGACCGGTTTTATAATCTATGTAAGGGAGTATCAGAGACCTAAAAGACAAGTTTATTACTTCTTAAAGAAGAGTGTTATTATATTTTAGATAATAAATACGTGTGTTAAGTGTGTTTAAATTATAACGGGAGAGTAAGATCAGTCTTACTCTCCTGTTTTTTTATACCTTAAATCTGCAGAGAACATTTAAACGGATCAATCTCAAAAGTTGTGTTTATGCATAAAGTTTAGTCAATCTGTATAAGAAGAAGTCAATATCTCTTACTCCTCTAAATTGAGCCCTGAATGCTTTAATTTTGGCATTAAAT
>NZ_NSGJ01000067.1 GCF_002286775.1 Myroides sp. N17-2 | reverse complement strand
TGATGATACAAATTTGGACAGCGTTAATTACCATTTTAATACTAAAAGCTCTTAGAGCACAGTCAAAATTCAAGTGGCACCTATCAAATTTAGTCGCTTTTATAAGACTTAACCTCTTTGTCAAGATTGAACTACAAAGATGGCTGGATAATCCACTAAATGAGGTAGAAAAACCACCTCCTAAATTACAACAGGGGATTCTGTTTTAAAAATTATCAAAGATATATTTCTATCCTACTAAAGTGGGAGGATATTCTATGTGCTAAATTTATTTAGGACGCTATTGATTACAAATATACATTTATGATACTAGACGGAGATACAGAAAAAGTTTAATAGGTAACTAACTTTCGGCCTCGATGAGATTATTCCTTGATGACTAATAACGATGGGATTTTTATTTGTTCAATATAAAGCCAAAAAACAAAGAGGTAAAACAGAAAGTATAAACTCTCTATTTTACCTCTATTTGAAAGAAAACTTTTTCAGAACCCTTAATCTATTGAGATTTTTTTATTTATATTGATTGTTAAAACTTAAACTCATTAATTATCTATTTTGAAGTCACACTAAACAACCATGCTAGAGCATTAGCTGTAAATTGTGAGTTATAAACAACATTCCCATACGATGTTTTAGTAATAGGTTTATTAGTACTCGTATTTACAACAAAAGGACAAATAGTTTTTGAATCAACACTACTACCGTTTTGAGAATTAAATCCTCCATCACCCATCCATACAAAATTGAGTGTTTTATGTCTGAATGCAAATATATTACCATTACTATCTTGTGAAAGAATGACTATATTACTCAATGCACTTCCTAAAGAACTAGGAACTAACCCTATCCCTCCAGTGGCATCATCTCCTAAATACCTATTGCGTATATCACCAAATGGACCATTTAAAACTGGATCATCAACTAATGTTGTTGGGAACGTAGAACCACCTGAACCAATACCTACGGCTTGCACATTAGATATACCTAAAACTGCGTTTAATAAATTATATGTATAACCTGGATTTGCAGCATCAGTTGCGGCTAGTAGTGCTCCCCCACTGCGAACATAAGCAGCAATTGTACTTGCTTCTGAAACAGTTAATGTTGTACTATAACCAATACTAATAAGAGCAGGATTATGGGTGCTAATATGTGATGCTACTTGACTCGTAGTACCAGATCCATATGCCGCTACTATAATACTTCCCTCCATTGCTACAGTACTAGTTGGTAAAGACCCAAAATTATTAGGGCTATTAATAAATAACTTAGAATGCCCATTATCAAATCCATAACCAAAACTAGTTAAATTAGAGTATGTCAACATTGTTTTAGAAGACATTGCTAATTTCACATCAAAACCACAACTTATTGGATTAATATTAGTTGGAACAGAAATAGTCATTCTTTTTTTATCATTACTTGTTGGCGTTCCACTACCATATAACTTTAACTCTATAGTACCTACTGTAGTAAATGTACCTGTTGAACTAAACTTAATACCATCTACTGTGTTTGTCGTAATATTATATGCTCCTGTATTTTTTACATCAACAAATATTGTAACAAAATTAGTAGTATTCAATGGAACCCAAGCCCTATATTTACCAGACACCTGTACCTGGTCTTCATATTGACAATAAATCGTTACTTCGGCATTTTTAGTTTTAATAGGCAAATTATAAATACAGCTTGTACTAATTATCTTTTCATCCACGGCTTTAGGGTCATACTCCTTTATACCCTGAGAATACATCTGTATAACCATAGGTAAAGTTGTTCCCCCTACTGTAAGCTTTCCTGTATTAGTCACAGGTTTCATTTCTACTTTTTGAATATCATTAGTAGTCGCATTAAATTTGAAGTCTACAACTTCTGACTCGAACTCAATCTTTTGGGTTTGAGCGCCTGTAACTTCAATAACTCCTCTAATTTTCCCCCTACCAGTAGCGTTAACTTTTACTGGTACGATAACTTTATTTGCTTCAGTTAAAGCGTCATCTTTATAAAAATCTCCTTGTGTTGTAACAGTACTACAGTCTATAGTTACATTTACTTTTGATATAGTGGCAAAATAAGGATAAGTCTTCACGGATTCACCCTGTTCTACTTTTACATAAGAATTACTAGTAAAAACAAAATCAGTTTGAAGAGGCCAAATAGGACTTCCAAATCCCTCCAACTCTATAATAGCAGTACCACTACTAACCTCCTGAGGAGTCAGTAGTCTACTTTTCTTAAAATAAATACCATTAACTGTTTGAGTAGTTATAGTAACTGTTCCTTGCTTAGAAATATTAGAAATAGTGACTAACATTTTACCAGTCGTCTTGGTCGAACTAAGATCAACTCCTGTGTAGAAATTACCTATTTGTTCTACTTTTATAATATCATAAGACAGAGCTTTCTTCTCAACTTCATTAGTAGCCTTACACGTAGATTCTTTCTTGTTTAAGAAAAACTTAATATTATCTTTTCCACTAGGAATCCCATTTGTACGAACATACCCTTTTACAGGTGTTCCATTTCCTTTAAGTACTAATACATAATCGCCTTTTTGAGGAAAAACTCCACTAGTATAAAAATTATAACCATTTTCTTTATTTACATCATCGTAAGCTATAGCTTCAACCTCATAAGTTCCAGGAATACTAACACTCACTTCTACTATAATAGTATTCTTTCTTGAATCAAGAAAGACGCCTTCAGTATACTCCCCATTTATCTTTAATGAACTACACTTATTATCAGGAATAACAAATGTAGCCGGTCCAACATCTCCACATACACTCATCCATTGTAGGCGACTAGTATTATAAAACTCAATACATTCTATCGTCGTATTATATATAGACATACCACCAACTAGACTTTCTACAGGAATACGCTTACGCTCAGCTGTTGTCATACGAGGCAATAAGAAACCTTTTTCTTTAGAGTTCAGTTCCATAAGACTAAAACCAGTAGGTTCTAATACATTAGGAGAAGTACCATCAGAAATTTGTGTTCCTACGCTATTAATATTTTGAGCTGAAACAGTATAGCTTACTACTGGCAATAAAATAAATATGGCCACTAACACAATTCGTACAACTGCCTTTACACTTATATATTTTATCATAAATTTCATTTATTACTATAACAGATTATATCTAAAAACTCTAATCTCGTATTTTATAAATAATCTATTATTTTTTATGTATTATTACATAATCTATAGCCCAAGCTAAAGCATTGGCATATAAAACAGCATTATAAACAGTCCCATTATCTGTATAGCTTTTAGGCTTTGGTACACCTTGATTATCAAAGTTAGACGGAAAAATAACAGGATTCACATAATCTTTTTTCCCAATAAACCAACCTCCATCTCCAACAAACATAAAACCTAAATCCCTATGTTTTAACGCCCATATAGAATTAGAATCGCCTTGTTTAGATACTAAAGGAATATAAGAATTAGGTAAATTAGAATAATACCAACCATTATGAGCATCATTACCCATAAGCTTTCCTGCTAGATTTCCAAAAGGACCATTTATAATAGACTCACTATTTGCAGAAGATAAGACTGGGTTAAGCATAGTGAAACTTCCTGAAGCAGATATACCACTACCTCCGACAGTTAAACCAGCTAATCTTTCTATCACATTCTTAGTGTAACTATTTGCTGTATTCTCGTCACCTACGATTAAAACTCCTTTTTTATCTCTGACAAATGAAACTAATACATCTTGAGTTGCTGTTGAAAAATTATAGCCGATAACATTAACTATTATATCAACCTTATTTGCATTAATAAAGCTCTCTAAAGCATTTCCTTGAGCACTAGTAGTTAAGACTGTTACTGAGTTAACTTTTACTGTTCCATTAGGTCCAAAATTAGTAGGACTCTTTAATATAGCACCACCAGCATACAATGAACTACTGTTGGCTCCGTAATTTGCTCCACCTAATGAAAGTACAACAATATCATGAGATTTTACTTTTGCTATTATAGAGCATATAGGTGATGTACTTACATCTAAACCTTCTGCTGTTAAATTAAACATTACATTTCCAGCAGAAGTAAACTTTCCAATAGGATCTAATACAATTGTAGCTTTGCCCCTTGTTTTTTCATCATCACTAAATGTTCCTGTTTTTGTAAAATATACTCCATTAACAGTATTTGTTTTGATTGTATAATTTTCAGCATAGCCAACATTAACATTAACTGAGATACCATGTTTTCCGCTTTCTAAAGGAGTATTTAATAAAAATACGTTATTTTTACCTACTGGTCCTGCTGAAAAAGCAAATGATTCATTACAATCAAATGTATAATTCTTAGAACGTTGCACCACTGTGGTTATAGGGAAACTTGGACAAAAGACTCCTCCCTTATTAGGAGTAATATTATTAAATTCAATAGTCTTTGATTTAACAGGTATTTCTATATTCTTGCCATTTACGACTTCAGGATATAATGTAACATATTGAATATTATCTGATCCATTAAATGTTAGTATCGTACTAGGCGCAACAAACTTTATTGGTACATCTGTACTTCCTTTTATAACTCCAAGTAATTCTATATCTACTACACCTGGAGCTAATACTTTAATTGGTATTAAAATAGAATTACTTTTATTCAAAAACGAATCTTCCCTGTATTCACCTCTGATTTGAATTTTACTTGCATCACACACCAAATCAAAACTAGTTGGTACAACTTTTACCTGCGCAGTTACATTCGGTGTTTTATTAGTTTTAGAGTTTGTAATAAATTTAAATGTACTATTCTCAATTCTTTCAGGAACTCCTTGAGCATACAGATATACTTCAGATTGTCCAGTTTGTGTAAATTCTCCTGATCCACTAAAACTTATTCCGTTTAAAGTTTCTGTACTTTGGATTCTCCAAAAACCTACAGTAGTAACATCTACTAGTACTTTAATCTTATTATCATTAGCATTTAAAGCCACTCCTTTATAAGCAGGCCATGACACATCAACAGCCTGAGGTTCAATAAGTTTAAAATCAAGCTGAGAAGACTTTACTTTAATATAACTTGAATTACATGTTGTATCCTTCTTTCCATTTACCAAGAAAGTCACCAAATCTCCTAAAGTCTCATTTGCTTCTAGTGGTGTACCTAATCCCTCTAATGCAATAGAGTATATCCCTTTTGTCTCAAAAATACCAGTTTTACTAAATGAATATCCATTATTAGTAACTGCACTAATATTATAAGACCCGGTTTCCAATACATTAACTGTTAGGTACAGAATATCTGTATCTCTTAAACTTTGTCCTTGTTTAAGTTCTTTTTCTCCATTAGAGCTTAAATAAACTTTCGAACAATCAAGCGTTAACTTAGCTGGTGGTAATGTACCACACACACTTAACCATTTATTTACTGTTGTGCTCCAATAATTTATACAATCATTTTCAACATTATAAATCACTAATCCATTTCCGCGTATTTTATCATTTATGACGATTTTATCTCGTTCAACAGTTGTCATACGAGGTAATAAAAAACCTTTGGTAACACTCTCTAATTCCAATATAGAATAGGGCGCTGCAGTAGCGCTTGTCACACCAGCTACAGAACCGTCCTTTAATTTAGTCATCTCATTCTGTCCAAATGACAATGAAACATTAAAAAATAATGTAATCATTATCAATAGAATCGATTGAAATAACTTCTTATATAAATCTTTACTTTTCATCAATACAAAATTTAATAATTACTATTTAGCTAATAAAGTTTCTAAGGCTTTAAAGTGCTTTCTCATTTCAGACATTTCAGACTCTAATTTGTCAATACGCAATTCTTTGGCATCTAATTCCTTCTGTTGATCAATTATATGTAAAAACAACTCTTCTGTTTTCTCTAACAACTGAATTGATAATTCAGACATATTAAAAGAATAACCTTCTGAAGTTTTTTCTAAATCACTTATCGGTGTAATACCTGGTAGATGTCTATTAGTGCGTATAAAATAATCTACTGTTTTTAGATCATTAAATTTATAATCATATTTTAAACTTGAAGATCCTTCAAAGTAACTATCAAATACATAATCTGCATAATAACTATTAGTAGCTGTTATACTCCCTTTAACACGCAATTTCTCATTCGGAACTTTAGTTAAGTCAGATTTTTCATCATACCCTATACCTACCCATCCATTGATGTATATATCTTGATCATTTTTTGTTGCTTGCTCAGTACTCTTAGCAACATACCAAGGTTCTTGGGTAATTTGACTAAAAGCAATAACTGTTGGATTTTTTAATTCATCTGTATAGATTAATTCTTTTTTAGTCGAGTCTGCCTTCAAAGCTGTTAAAGTCTCAGAATCATTAAAAATATCGGATATATATATTGGAGTAGCATCTTTATTCTCATCTGTATAAACTAAAGCTTTGCCATTTTCTTTATAATTGTCTTCTAACTTTAGTGACGTTATAGTCTCAAGGCCAACTTTCCCCCCATCACTTCCAATCCCACCAAATAGATCACTCCCTTTTATATCAACAAGTTGTGATTGTTCATTTTTATAGACAAATTTCTTAGCCTTATAGGTTCTTAACAATGAAGGTATAACTGGATTATTAGGGTCAATTTCCTTTATTTTATCTACATGTACTTCCATCATTTCACCTGTCTGAGCATTCTGCTCTAGATAAACATAAATCTCAATTTCCTCAGGAGTCAACGTGGTTAATGTTTCAAAATCTTTAACAAGTTCACTAATATCTTTCCTTTTCTCTACTCCTGCTTCTTTCCATATAAAAGTAAAATCATCGCCTTTTTTAATAATCTGAACAGAATTAGGATCTGCCTTCTCTTCAATATACTTAAATAAAGTATTATTGCTTATTAACGCATTCCATTTACCTTTTCCCCAAAAATAAAACCCTGCTTCGAAATTAGTAGCACCAGTATTAAATACTATTAGTCCCTCTGTGTAATCTCCTCCTGGTATGGTGGTAATATCATCCTCTCCTGTTAATTTCATTCGAGGTATTAAAACCCCCTTATCAGTAGATACTACATCTAATACTGCATTCCTATCAGGTAATACTGTTCCTATCCCAGTTTGGGCATAAATACTTACTGTTCCAAATAGTACAATAAATTGTATTATATTCTTTATCATAACAAGTGTGTTTTATTTAGCACCAAAATTAACATAAAATAAATACAAAAACATACCAAATAGGTATAAAAATAAAACACAAATACACTATTTTAATAAAAACAACACTCTATATATTCAAGTAACATTAAAAATATATCCCTATTTTACTATTAAAAACCATATTACTTGAATAAAAATCAAGTAATAATTTCTTCTACCTCCAAATCAATAAAACTTACATTCAAAAAAAAAACTGAGTTTTATCATAATATATGTCCTCTTTAAAATAAAAGGAAATCAAGATTGTAAGAATTACTGAAGACTAATAAAATCCTCCTACAAAAAAGGATAGGCTGTAGTTTAATCAAAAGAATTCCTCGGGGCAAGCCCACGAGGAATTTCGGAGTACGATGTAGTATTCTCTATAATACACTTTTTTCAAAGTGTATTGAAAAACCATCCGTTTTTCAAACTTTTCCTCCGAACCCCGAGGCAAGCCTCGGAGAATTCTTTAGATTAAAGACTATACTTGATACCAAGGCTTATCTAAACTTTAAACATATTTCTAAAAGATATCATGAGCTAATCTCAACACAATAATAAACTACAGCCTTTCAAAAAGAAACGTATTTATTCTTTAAATCATCGATATGACATTAAACAGAGATAAATTAAATTTAATCACTATATTGCTTATATTATTTAAATTTAATCATTATATTGCTTATATTATTTATAATTAATATGTATGTCCGTTTGATGTAATAAGAGGGGAGCAATGTTGTAATTATCCCATTAAACTAAATAATACCATTTTTTACAATTACTGTATATTAACTAGTTACATGTTTACATAATCAGTTCCTTTAACCTATAAATTATCAGTATGACACTAAACGGAGATACATATAATTAATGTTTAACATCTTGTATAAATGATAACGATTCTAAATTATTAAAAATAATATCCGATATAACTAATGGCAACTAACCAAGATAAAATTTACCCCCAATTGAAATTCGAAACTAAAAATAATACAGTAAATAAATTAATTACCGTAGCTTATTTTATCACAATAAAATACAATCCAGATCATTTTTTGACTATGTTTAAAAAATTATACAACAAAGATCAATTGTATCTTATTTATATCGATCATACTTGCTCTATAGAGGTAAAAAACATGATTCAAACCTACGTAGTCCACTTATCAAGTGTATACGTCTTAGATAGTTTCTATTTACAAACAGATAGTCATAATAAATACAAAATTCAGTTAAATGCGATGCAATACTTACTAAATGTCAGCGCTAAATGGGACTATTACATCAATTTAACTGATGATCATTACCCCTTAAAATCTCAATACAGAATTTGTGAATACTTAAGTAATAATAAAGAAAATAATTATTTTATCTATTATGATAAAAGCAGGTATAATCTAGATACTTATAATAGAAATAAGCATAACTATAGTGGCTTAATTGCATTAAAAGACGCTACTTTTAGTGAAAATACAATCATACCGTATATGAGTAATACATGGTTAATACTAACCCGAGATTCATGTGCTTTTCTCTCTTACAGTAAACAAGTTGATCATTATATACAATTATATTCAAATTCGTTATTCCCTTCTAATTCATTCTTTGCTACAATCTTATTAAACTCTGATTACAAACGCATAATAATTAATCATGACCAAAGAATATTATTTTCAAAAAGCGAACCAATTGAATTAATTCTAAAAAAAATAAAATCTAATAACCATTTTTTTATAAGAAAAATAAATTTAACTTCTAACCATTTAATAGACAAGTGCATTGAAGATAATTATCAATTACCCTTAATCGATAAAAAAGAAAATAAAAATGAACTAGGACTAAATTTTAATCAACAAAATTAATGTATCTCCGCTTTTAGTCATAAGTCGTAATATTAGCAATAATTAACCTATCAAAGAGCTTTTCACCAAAGTACCTTCTATTAAGTTTATAGATGAATTCATCTAAGTAAGCTTGAAGATATTTTCGTTTAATTTTATGATAATTCCCAAGCATATTTCTCTTGGCATTACTGATTGCTATATGTACCCATTTTAGGGTTTCTTTAGTTGTTTCTGAAGATGATTTTTCACAGATATGTATCTGTACAAAATCGGAAATATCTACATAAGAAGTACTCTTGTCGGTTAAAACAATATTACTTTCTTGAATATTCTTTTTCACCATTTGGCTTATGCCCTCAGCTTTATGATCTTCAAGAACAACTGCTTTAAAATAGCGTAGGTGATTTTGTTTTTTACCTGTTTCTATATCTTCCAAAACGGTACTTTCAGCCATAATAGCTACGTTTTGAACTCCTGTAGAGCCACGAGCACTTTTAGTTTTATATTTCTCTTTTTCAGATGTTTATACTTTGAAATATCCCTCATCCATCTCCAACATTCCTTCTAAAGTGTACTTACTATCTCTATTACCCATCGCTTTACGTAATTTATGAACCATTGCCCAAACAGGTTCATATCTCTTTAGTCCTAATTGCTTTTGAATCTCTAAAGTTGAAAAGTCTTTCTTAGTCGTTGTCATTAAAAACATTGTCCTATACCACACTAAAAATGATAGCTTAGAATGTTCCATTATAGTACCACTTTTTAAGCTCATACGAGCACGACATTTCTTACATTCATAACTCCATCTACTTTGAATCCAGTAATGACTGTCATGACCACATTTTTGACAAGTAACTCCTAACTTAGCTCGTTGTTCTTTAAAATGTAAACAGCAAGATTCTTCACTTGTAAATTCCGCGGTAAAGGTGAATAGATTCATAGAGATTTTCTCTTCTTTAGACTACAAATATACGTTTATGATAGTAAACGGAAATACATAACAAAATTAAACTTATTTGTAGGGGGAAGCCTACAAATAAGTTTTTCTATATACTCTATAATATCGACCTAACAGCTAACTTTTTATTATATGACAAGTATACTCTAGGAGAGGCATACCGCTGGGATGCATCAGTTAGTGCACTAGTTGGATTTAAGTTAGATGACAAATTACTTATTGGTTATGACTTTGATACCACAAGATTAAGAAATTACAATTCGGGATCGCATGAGATATTTTTGAGATTTGAACTCTTAAATCCTTTCAGTAAAATAAATGCTTATGTATCTCCGTTTAGTGTCATACTGATAATTTATAGGTTAAAGGAACTGATCATGTAAATACGTAACTAGTTAATATATAGTAATTGTAAAAAATGGTATTATTTAGTTTAATGGGATAATTACAACATTACTCCCCTCTTATTACATCAAACGGACATACATTTAATGCTCCAAGATTTTTCTAAAAAGTAGAGCTGCAATTGAATATACTAGGAATATTTGTATCAGATAGATGCCAGCAAAAAGAAACTATCTAGAGATGAAGCTAAATTATTTCTTCTAACAGTTAACCTGACTGACACTGATAGCAAAAAGACTTAGTCTATCATTACTACAACATCACAAAATAAAGCCACAAAATAGAAAAACTAATTCTAGTGACAAAAGAAAGGGACTGTCTTTAAGAAACAGTCCCTTTACTTAAAAAAAATTAAACAAAAAAAAATAGATTTTATCCTACGAATGATTATAATTAATTATGGAGTTCTTCTTTATTTAGCTATTTTGCTAATCGCTTGATCTGTGCACGCTTTCGCTTTTGTATTGCACTGTTTAGCTTGATCATTATCACCATTCTCATAATGCCTTGCAGCATCAAAATGGTACTTCACTGCTGATTCTAAATGAGCAGCTGCCTCTCTGTGTTTTGTTACTTCACCATCAGTATTACCTTTTTTAGCACTGTCTTTACTGGATTGATCATTACTTTTCATACTTTATTAATATTAAGTTTGTAACTTAATTGCTACTATACAAAGGTGCCCTTTTCGTATCTAAGATGTGTTACATAATAATCTATATGATTTACATATTTCACACTTTTTCAAGATTAATTCGATTATTTTTCTTTAATTTTTATCTAAGTACATGACAAAAAACTAAAAATACTAATATCTAATTGATTAACCTTCGAATGAAATAGCCTAGCCAAGTAATCAAGACCTAATTTAACCGCACTAATACTTCGATTACCATGTTTTTTGACGACTATAGGCTTAATATAAGTATCGATATAATCTCCAATTTTATAACACCAAACAAGAGCAACCATTACTAGCATAATGAGTTGTTCAAGTTTTTTGAGACACTTTAGATGTGTGTCTTCAATATTAAAACCACTTGATTTCATTGCTCTAAATAATGTTTCTATTTGCCATCTTTTCTTATATTTTTCAGAGGCATTTTCTGGTTTATTAAAACTTACAATTATACAATAATCAGTTTTGCCATCAGTCCTTATTTTTGTAGCTGATAAATAACATAGTTGTCCATGGAGGTATACAATTTTCTCATAGGCTCTAAACTCTCCAACTTTTAAATTGTAAAACAGATGATACACATATTTACCTTCTTGCTTATGAGGTAGATAAACTTTAAAATTGTTTCGAATACGTATGTAATACCTAATTCTTTTGTCATTCAGATATTCTATCCAATGTTCTCCAACAAACTCTCTTTCAGCTAATAAGCAGTCTATACAATCTTTTCCAAACCATTCTATAAAATCATTAATAAGCTCTTTCCTTTCATTGGTATTTGAGTTTCCTTTTTTATCTAACATCTTAAACATGAGAGGAAAAGCAATATTCTTATAGCAAACTCCAAGCATCAGTATATTGATGTTTTGGTTATTGAGTTTATCCTTAAAACCTCCTTTTAATATCGTTAAAAGTTCTGTACTTTTGTAATCTAGGCTGTTGTTCGTTTCTAAAGGCATTCCGTGAGAATTTTTCCTTTAAGATGCTGAATATCAGCTTTTTTTGCAAATGTAATACTCGCTTATTTTGTTGTGAATCAAATGTTTAACATTTTTGTCATGTACTAAGATAAATAATGAATAAAACAACGTTTTATCGAATTATTTTATCTTTATAGATTATAAATTATCATGCGTTTGCCCTGATAAAGCCCATGCTGTTGGCTGGCTTATACCATAGCGTTTACCCATTTGAATACTAGAGAGGCTTTTGGTAGAAGTTGTCATTTCAAACACAATCATAAATGCTTTATGTAAACCAAATTTGACTTTGTGAAATAAGGTATTAGCTGTTGAGCTTTCAACATGCTCACAGTTATAACAATAGTATGAATGATTAGATTTTAAGCAACCTTTTTTATGCCCACATTTTACACAAGTAAAACCGTTTGACCACTTAATTTTACTTAAATAAGCCTTACATGCTTCGTCAGCTGGTAGTTCTTTTACTAAGTTAAGAATATTTTGACCCTTAAAAATTTCCATACTATTGATTTTAAGATACTAATATACGGATATTAAACTGATAACTCAATAGAAGTATTCTATTGTGGTTACGGTAAACCATTCCAATTATTCAATATTTAAACTTGATTTTTAAATTTTGTTAAAAAGTAGTCCAATCTGAATTAATCTCATAATCTAAAATGGGATTTACATCATTTTGTACATTAAATTGACCATAAAAAGAAGCTAGATCTGAAAGAAGGCTTTGACGTGTAATTTCTATAAGTTGCATATTAAAACCATCTAGTTGCAAGACTAATTGAAAGCTTATAACTCGAGCTAACATTTTACCTATAAGTATTAAATCTCGTTGTTTTAATGTATTATCAACACTTAAATCTAATTGAGATACAAAATATTCAGCACTCAAACTCGTGCGTTCATACAACTTTAAAAAATCATATAGATTCGTTTCTTTAGCTTGTCTCATCAATTTTAGTATCCCCTCCGCAATTTGGGTATACAGCATTTCATTTGATCCTTCAAAAATTTGGAAAGGTCTACAATCAACTAAAGATCTTCCAGCAATATGGTCTAATCGATATCCATTAGCCCCAGCTAATTGTAAACTAATTTGGGCTGATTCTTGCATTAAATCTGTAACTAATGCTTTTAGTACATTAGCCTCAATACTCATCAAAGCTACATTTTTGTCAATTCCACTTGTATTAACGCTAAAAAGGCACATACCAGAACATAACGTGTAAGCGGCTTGGATTTTTGCAATTTGATTTTTAACCGAATCAATAGTCAACAAAGGTGTGCCCCCTACCTGTCTTTCTTGGCAATGTGCTAAGGACTCATCTAAAAGCCTTTTAATAAAACCTAATCCCATACCCGGGAATTGAAGCCTGCTGCGATGAAGCGTATCAAGCATTAATTTAATACCCGTTGTTTCATTAAGTAATTTTTGCTCCTTAGGAACAACTATATCAATTTCATTAATACCATAAGCAATAGCATATAAACCCAAGTTATTATAACGGTGAACCATAGGAATATGTTGATGTTCTTTGTTATTTTCAGAAACAAAAAAATCAATATCTCTTGCTAATTCTCCATTTGGCTTACTCTCTCTAGCCGCTACAATCCAAAAATCAGCTACACCACTTAGTCCTTGCCAATGTTTTTGTCCTTTAATATAAAACATTTCTTGCTTTTGCTCAAAAGCTGTTTTCATATTCAAAGCGTCGTTCCCGTGTGCTTTTTCAGTAATCATTAATCCACCCATTGCTTTGTTTTCTATAAACTCTTTAAACACCTTTTGCTGAACAGCAACCTGTCCATATTTAGCCAAAGGTTCCAAAAAAAGAGCGATATTTATCCCAAACATCAACGAAAGAGGTAAAGATTCATAAGAAGTTACTGAGAGGATTTGCAGGCATTCCTTTACTTTTATCCCCCTACCTCCATAGGCCTCAGGAATAGCTACAGATAAGGGGATTAGATCCATAATTTCATCCACTAATTCAGCAGGAAAATCACGGGTAAGTCCCATAGCATTATAATTATATTTTTCTCGAAACAGATATTTCAATCGCTTCTTAAATTCTTCAATATAAATACTAAAATCAATATTTTCTACTAATCCATTCATCTCTATTATCTTTTACAAATTAAAAACTCTTGATTGTCAGAAAGTTTATAACCCTGCCATAGGAAAAATATTTGCTGGAATTTAATTTTTATCAATAATCAAAAAATCTCCTGATGACAACAAATATCAAGTGGCTTTTAAAGAAGTAACAAATTATTAATAAGTTTAATGTCATATCGATTATTTAAAGAATAAATTCGTTTCTTTTTGAAAATGTAAATCATTGAATTACAAATATCGTTAAAAGGAGCTTTACCTTTAGTAATAGAATAATTATGGCTTTAAGTTCTTCTTATTACATCAAGCGGATATACATATTAAGTTTTATTTATTACGGTTAAGAATTATAGTATTAAAATTTGATATTCTGTTTACTTCACAATGAACTACCCAGAGGCAGAGCCTCGAGGTATTGCGTTACTCAAAAGATAACCGCAGTTAATTTTTATTGAACGATTTGTAAATAATTTTTCTTCTCTTTGATTTTTAAGGTATTTCTGAACTACATCCACATTACTATACTGACCAACTGTATATACATAATATCTACACGGACAAAAAACACACTAATCTTTACCAATAAACCCCGAGGTAGAGCCTCGAGGACTTCTTTTGATTAAAGGCTAGCATCTTTTTACCAGTTCCACTGATTGCTTTTTCTGTACAAGCTTGTGCCTTAGTATTACATTCTACAGCTTTTTCAACCAATCCGTCCTCATAATGTTTAGCAGCATCTAAATGATATTTTACAGCTGATTCTAAATGACCAGCTGCTTCACGATGATTCTTGATTTCATTTTGTGAACTACTAGCTAAGGCTTTGTTTTCTCATCTTTCTTGTCCATATATCTCATGTTTTTGTATTGTAGTTTAATTACTACAATACAAAAATATAAATTACTGACTATAAAATAATTACATAATAATCATTATCTATTATATCATTCACACATCTTCGCGATTTATCCTTTTTTTATCTTTAAGTTTTTTAAAAAAAGTTGGAGTCAAACCCATGACTTTTTTAAATTGAGCAGATAAATGTGCTACGCTACTATAGTTAAGCTTATAGGCGATTTCAGATAGATTCATTTCATCATAAATTAGAAGTTCTTTTACTCGTTCAATTTTATGAACAATACCAAATTGTTCTATTGTAGTACCTGTAGACTCAGAAAATATATTAGCCAGATAAGTATAATCATAATTTAGCTGTTTACTTATGTAATCTGATTTTTTTATTTTTAAAACCTCTGTATCACCATACACCATTTCAATTACTACTTTTTTAATTTTCTCAATCAAAATAGCTCGTTTACTCTCTATGAGTTCTAATCCTGTGTGAAGTAAAGCCTTTTCTAATTGTATAAACTCTTCATTGGTAAGTTCTTGTTTTAATTCTACTTCACCAAGATCTACACTACCATAAATGATGCCGAGTTTATCTAACACCATCTTCACTATCATCTTACAGCGAAAACTCGCCATGTATTTTATGAAAATCTTCATACTTAAGAACTTTTATCTAAAGGTACCCTAAATAGTTGATTATCTGATATTAATAGTTAAAAAAACGAATTGATATATAAAACACACAGACAAAGAGGGAGATCTATATAAATCTTCCTCTTCTAAAAAAATACTATTTAGTTAAATCTCACAGCGGAGATTCCCAAAAAAATATTGATCAAAAATAAGGTAAGGATATCGAAAAAAAAATACTTTTGAGCATTCAATACCAACGCCTGTTTTCTTACTCCAATTTTATATAACATTCATTAAACCCAATCATCAAATGATTATTCTTCTATTGCGATAAATATTTGTGACCAATTTTCGAACTGTATTCCATCATCTTATTCGCGCTATCTTGTGCTTTTGCATTGCACTCAAAAGCATTATCAATATCTTCATTTTCAAAATACTGGGCTGCATCAAAATGATACCTTACAGCTAATTCTAGAAGCTAACCCTCTTTCTCTGCTAATCTAGCATAGATAAATTGTGTGAAATCGCTTAGTACACGACAAAAGTATTAATTAGTTGAATTAGAGAGAAATAAAGGAAGGAATTGTTTGTAAAAAAGGCTGATATTCAGTATATTAAAAGTTCCCCTCCTACAAAATGCCTTTAAAAACGAACAACAACCTAGAATGCAAAAACACAGAACTTCTAACAACTATAAAAGCTAGTTTCAAAAGAAGCTTTCAATTAGCAAGGATTCGACTGATTTGGTCATAGACCTACTCAAAACTATGCACTTTAGTGCATTTAGCTTTCAGCTTCTAAAAATGTTTACCTTTGATATATGGTATACCAACGCACAAATGGACCTAGTGTCTCACGTTTAACAGCGCATTTAGTATGGGTGACAAAATATCGTTATCCAGTATTGGAAGGTGATATTCAGATACGATGTCGTAGTCTAATAATTCAAATTTGTGAGGCAGAAGATATTCAAATCCTAAAAGGAATTGTTTCGAAAGATCATATGCATCTACACATAGAGTATCGTCCTTCACAAAATCTGAGTAATATAGTCACGTTGCTAAAAGGTCGTACATCGCAAAAGTTACAAATTGAATTTCCTGTTTTGAAACAACGGTATTGGAGACGTCACTTTTGGGCGATAGGTTTTGGGTGTTGGAGTACAGGAAACATTACTGATGAAATGCTAAATGAACATTTAGATCATCATCGTAAACCCAATGATAATGAGGGTAACTGTATACTTGAGTAAGTTGCTCCATCCAGGCAGGCTTTAGTCTGCTTTAACAAACTAAGGACTTTCAGTCCCTAGTGGTCTATTATCGTTGCTATATGCAAAGTAAAGTCTGTGAATTTTTCTAAAATCTCAACTGGATTTGACAATAATGCAAAAACTAGTAGCAACTATAGACATATTCAACGTTTTATCTCATCAATAGAATTAGAGTGAGTATTACGACTAATATTTGCACTAGTTCCTACTCAAGAATCATATGTCCTTGTAATAGATCGAACAAATAAATTCGAATCCTTTTGTTTCATTGAAAAATTTTACTGTACCTCCTGGCATATCTTAAGTATTAATTAGCCTTTCCTTAAATGTAGTAAAAGATCTGTAATTTAACTATACCTAGAGCATTTTCTTCTATAAAATTATTTTAGTTGAAGTTGGACAAAGTTTTTTATGTATGTCTGTTTGATGTAACAAGAGGGCAGTAATGTTGTAATTATCCCATTAACTAAATAATACCATTGAGTTATCCGTTTAGTTTCCGCTAATCATATTTAAAGTAGTTGGTTTCGCTTTAACCATCTTTACAATTGTGTTATGAAAAATAGTTTCCTTAAATAAGGATCTATTTAATCTATATACGAACTCATTAAAGTAAGCTTGGATGTATTTCTTATTGATATGTGAAGGTACGGTCCTAATCCAGGATTTAAGTTGGTGAATTACTACTTGTAATTCTTTAAAATTAGCCCCTTTATCACTTTCTTTTTGAGTGATGTTATACTTTTTTTTCAAAGGATTATACCTTCTCCA
>NZ_NSGJ01000066.1 GCF_002286775.1 Myroides sp. N17-2 | reverse complement strand
CAATGTTATATTTGACATCAAGAGAGTCTTTTTTAGGTGTGCAACTCAAAGATAATTTGAGATCCTTAATTTACTCTCTTTTTTTGTGCCTTTTTTTAAACGTTTAGGACGCTATTGATCTTAAATTTAAATATACAAAAGATTTTCACCTATGATTTGTTTTAATAAAATTACTGATATTTTTTGTATTGTAGATGAATTCTGCAAAGATTTTGAAAATCCTACTAAATCGTTTCTTTTAGGGAATCCCTCAAAGCGTCCATCTAGAATGTCTAAATCCGAAGTAATCACCATTTATCTTCTATTTCATTTAAGTGGTTTTCGTTGTTTTAAGCATTTCTACATTTATTATGTTCAGAAGCATATGACAAAAGAGTTTCCCAATACTGTTTCTTATAATCGTTTTGTAGAGTTGATGCAATCTATGATTATGCCAATGACTATCTTTGCTAAAACATGTTGTTTAGGGAAATGTGCAGGTATTTCATTTGTTGATTCTACTCCCATCCAAGTTTGTAAATCGAAAAGAATCAGTAGAAACAAAGTTTTCAAAAATATAGCAACAACGGGTAAGTCAACTATTGGTTGGTTCCATGGTTTTAAACTTCATATCATTATTAATGATAAAGGCGAAATCTTGAGTTTTGCCATTACTCAAGCTAATGTAAATGATCGTGATCCTTTGAAAAACGAAGGGTTCTTAAAAAATATCTTTGGAAAACTATTTGCTGATAAAGGGTATATTGGTGCTAAACTTGCTGAATTATTGTTTCTAGATGGGATCGAATTAATTACTAGTATAATAAATATTTAGAAAAAAAAGTAAATACAAAATAGCTCTAGTAATATCTTATCCAATAACACACATCCAAATGGCAGTTTTGAAATTGATTTTAAACAAGTTACTTTTTCAAAAGACAAAACCAAAAGATTTTACTTAACACCTGTTACTACTACATAGATAGATGCACCTACACTCTTGTTATTTTTAACGGTAACCTTAACATAAGCTTCTCCACTCTGAATACCTGTTACAATTCCTTTTTCATCTACACTTACCATAGCAGGAGAAAATGTAGTCCAAATAAGATTCTCTTTCTTTAAATTCATAAAGTCAAGGACTTTGGTAAGATCGGTTGTTGATTCTTTAAGCATATCTATTTCTACTTGCCCTTGAGTAAAGAAGAGCTTCATATCCTTGACAATAACCTTTAAGGTAGCCTTTTTATTTGTTCCTTTAATCTTAGCTGTTATTGTAGTTTCACCATAGTCCAAAGGCTTCAGACTTATTTTAAAAATATCAATAGTATTGATTACCTTTTTATTACTACTACTCCACTCTATATCAAAAACATCAGTTTCATCATTTATCTTTAACTCTTTTAGCAGAGAAAGATTATCATCCAATAATAAAACACATTCACTATTCCTAAATTCTATAGCTGGTGTTTGTCCCTTTAATCCTGTATTATCATCAGACGAACAATTAAAAAACAGAAAAGAAAGAAATAATAATAGTGTGTACTTTGATCTCATCATATATAAATTAGGTGTAGATACAAATCTATGAAATAAAAACACATCTCATCCTATCAATACACAGTCATTAAAAGCTAATAAGCTTATTAATATTAGCCCTATCCTGTAGCCATAGTGTCCATATAACATCATACCTATAAAAACATCCACAATCGACATAAACCAACATCGCATCCTATCAATACACAGTCATTAAAAGCTAATAAGCTTATTAACATTAGCCCTATCCTGTAGCCATAGTGTCCATATAACATCATACCTATAAAAACATCCACAATCGACATAAACCAACATCGCATCTTCACAGGACCAAACGCTAAAAAAGTGCCTAGTAGGCAGTTTTAACGATGGAGCCAGCCGGCGCACAAAGATAACTTCACAACATCACATCACAAAAAAACCCATCTATTACTAGACAGGCTTTCCTTTTCAATATTAGGTGATTATTGATATTTAACTCGGAGTTACTGATACTCTTTTTTTCTCGGTTGTCCCATGAAAAGACAATGTATACTCTATATAGGCTCTTCTGACATTATCAAACTTGATTTTATAAACCTTATCTAATGCATAAGTAGCTCTATCATTATATAGTACACGTCCATTACCATCATAGAGGGTAAAGTCACTGACTCTAATATCGTTATTAAAGTACCTCCAGATATTAATCTGTCCATCGCCAGAGTACATCCCGTCTGGTGTGGCATTAACCAATATATTTAAATCGGTATAGACATATTCCGAAAAGTTGCGCACATCTATTTTCATAATGAGCTTAACATTCGGATTTGTTCTACTTCGAATAGTTAGATTGGTTATTCCATGTTTACCAGGATAAGTTGTAATCACACCTTGATTATCCACAGTAATAATAGGATTCTCTACGATAAACTCTACTTCATCTAAAGTCTCTCCCAATGGCAATAATTTTAAGTACAAAGTAGGACTGTTTCCTTCATAGACCTTAAGTTCATTTCCCAACGGAGCAGTAATGGCTAAAATACCTTTCGAAACAACTCTAATCGTTAGGTATGTCTTTTCACCATTTGGCAAGGTTACTGTCAATTCTCCATTTGCCAACTGATCACTGTATAACACTCCTGGTGATACAACTACAATAGGGCTATAGTTATCTATTTCCCATTTAATACCCTCTGTACTAGCTCCCTCCGGAATAACTTTAAAGGGAATCTCTACATTAGACATCGCATACATCTCCATTATTTTAGCTGGAAAAATAATACGCTCTATCTCGTTCTTTTTGACTGTAATCTTGATTTCATCTTTTGGGGTACCACTTTTAGTCTGAACGCTTACTGTAGTAACACCTTCCCTATGTGGAGTAATTATTCCCTTATTTACTGATACAATACCTTCATCGGCACTACTCCAAACAAGATCTCCTGATCCAATTCCTTTAACGTCTAGGAGTTCATTTAGATCAAAGGACTTCCCGTTGACAATAGCAAGTTCCTTTAGCTTAAACTTCAAAACTTGCTGACGTACAATCACCTTCATACTCGTTTGCTTAGCAGTGTTCTTCACTTTTGCTGTAATCACAGCTTCCCCCTCGCCCACTGACTTAGCCATACTCCCATCAATCCTAACTGCTTTAGGATTATCACTGTTCCATACTACATCTTCTCTGGTTGCATTTTCTAATGTCAACTCAGTAAATAGGTCAAAACTATCATTTATCAACATCGTCTTTTCTTTATTCTTAAAAGTGATAGTTACTGTTTTCTCAACTACATCTGATCCTCCTCCACTATCTGAAGAACAACCAGAAGCAATTATAGAGAAAATCGCTAATAGTATTAATCTTGCTTTCATAATAGTACAATTTATAGTGTTTTGTCTTACTACAATTTACGACAACAAATGGCAAAACACAGTTTATCTACTTATATTACTATACACTAAACTACTAAAAACCAAAGTATTAATTTAAATATTCAAACAATTTGCGAACATTTGCAAAAGTTGTATTTTTAGTTATATTAGTGATGGCGTGATCACACAGATTGCAAATCTGCGCGATCACCACATCACAAACCAACAAAAAAGCTTAACTTTATCGCTTATTACAATTGAGATATGAAAGGAATTATTCTTGCAGGTGGATCGGGAACTAGATTACACCCATTAACGTTAGCAGTAAGCAAACAACTTATGCCGATATACGATAAGCCGATGATTTATTATCCCTTATCAACGTTAATGTTAGCGGGGATTAATGAAATACTGATTATCTCTACTCCGCATGATTTGCCTCACTTCAAAAAACTCCTTGGAGATGGTTCTATCCTTGGGTGCCAATTTTCGTATGCGGTACAGGAGGAACCTAATGGATTGGCTCAGGCTTTTGTTATTGGGGAAGAGTTTATTGGTTCTGATGCTGTAGCATTAATCTTGGGAGACAATATATTCTACGCTAGTGGGATGTCTAAACTCTTGCAGCAATGTGCTTATTCGGGTGAACCAACGATATTCGCTTACGCTGTAGCAGATCCAAAGCAATATGGTGTAGTGGAGTTTGACAAGGATAAAAAGGTAATTTCAATAGAGGAAAAACCGGCTAATCCTAAGTCTAATTATGCAGTTCCTGGGCTATACTTCTATACCAATGACGTAGTTCAAATAGCCAAAAACATCACTCCTTCCGCTCGTGGAGAATATGAGATTACGGATGTAAATAAAGAATATTTGCGTCAAGGCAAACTTAAAGTTGGTATTCTTGACAGGGGAACGGCGTGGCTTGACACGGGTACTTTCGCCTCTCTTATGCAAGCAGGGCAATTCGTCCAAGTCATTGAGGAACGCCAAGGACTTAAAATTGGTGCAATCGAAGAGGTCGCTTATCGCATGGGATATATCAACAAAGAACAACTTAGACAAATAGCTCTCCCTCTGTGTAAAAGTGGGTATGGTGAGTACCTGATGGCGATAGAATGATTTTGTTGTTTTTTTGTGATGGACCACCCCGCCTTTCAGGCACCCCTCCAAGGGAGGGGAATGTATTGGGTGCCGACGGTACGTCTACTCTGTATCTCTATGCGGTACTACTATTCCCCTCCTGTGGAGGGGTGCCCGCAGGGCGGGGTGGTCTTATGCTGTGCTACTAATCGAGGTGGTTTATGTAGTTAGTACAGATTCTTTATACAAAAATTATCACGCTAATCCTCATCACTTCAGTGACATCCGCAAACATATTTATCTTGATATTATGATAAATATTATGCCCTAGAGTGTAATTGAGGTATAGATATTGTGGTAAGTATAATACAATCTATACTATAAAAAAGATGGATATTAACAAAGAGACACGCACTACTTTACCACTCCGTAAGAGAGATACAGTAAGATATATGCAATTACCTTATAATCCAAAGTTAACACTTTATGCTAAAGCATTGCGAAAAGCGGGCAATTATGCAGAGGTAATATTTTGGAGTCAGGTACGTAATAAGCAGTTTTTAGGATTGGATTTTGATCGCCAAAAGATAATAGGCAACTATATTGTTGATTTTTTTAATGCTAATTATTTTGTAATTATTGAAATCGATGGTGATAGTCATATAGGTAAAGAAAAAGAAGACGCTCAACGCCAAGCTTACCTAGAGAGCTTAGGGTTAGTAGTTATCCGTTTTACAGATTTAGAGATTAAAAATGACCTTGATAATGTTATGCGATATCTAGAGAAGTGTTTTGCACTTGAGGCAGATATTTACCCACCTCCCTCACATACAAGTTAACCACCCCACCTAATGCCGAAGGCAAAAACAAAAACACGACATCACATCTTCACAAAAAAACGAAAACTATTACTTATACTGCTCGTGATAGTAATCAGCATATGCTCCACTAGTCACATTATCAAGCCAATCTTGGTTATTCATATACCACTCTATGGTCTTGGCTAACCCCTCTTCGAAAGTAACTGAAGGTGCCCAACCTAATTCTTTATTGATCTTAGTGGCATCAATAGCGTAACGCAGGTCATGACCTGGTCGGTCTTGTATAAATGTGATTAGTTGTTCACTCTCTCCTACTGCTCTACCTAGGACAGTATCCATTTGTTTACACAGTTCTTTTACTAGGTCGATATTTTGCCATTCATTGAAGCCTCCGATATTATAAGTCTCTGCATTACCTCCTCTGTGAAACACATCGTCTATCGCTCTAGCATGATCAATCACGAATAACCAATCGCGGGTGTACTTGCCATCGCCATAGATAGGTAGTGGTTTCTTATTTATAATATTGTGTATACAAAGTGGAATCAACTTCTCCGGAAAGTGATTCGGTCCATAGTTATTAGAGCAATTGCTCACGACATACGGCATTCCATAGGTCTCACCATAAGCACGTACGAAGTGATCTGAACTAGCTTTAGAGGCTGAGTAAGGTGAATTAGGATCATAAGCTGTAGTCTCTGTAAATAATCCAACTTCTCCTAATGCTCCATATACTTCATCTGTACTGATGTGGTAAAAACGCTTTCCTCCCCATTGGTTTTGCCAAAGTGATTTGAAGGCTTGTAACAGGTTAACTGTTCCCAATACGTTGGTACGTACAAAGGCTAGAGGATCTGTAATAGAACGGTCTACATGTGACTCTGCTGCAAGGTGTATTACTGCATCGAACTGATATTCTTGAAATAATTTGTTTATCAACTGTTCATCAGTGATATCTGCTTTTATAAAAGTATAGTTAGGAGAGGATTCTACATCTCTTAAATTGTCTAGATTACCTGCATAGGTTAGCGCATCTAAATTATAGATGTGGTATGTTGGATATTTAGTAACAAATTGTCTAACAACATGTGATCCAATAAATCCTGCTCCTCCTGTAATTAGTATCTTTTTCATATTTTTGTTTTTTTTTACCCTCGCACGCCGGCTGGCTCCATCGCTAAAACTGCCCACTGGACACTTTCTTAACGCTTGGCCCTGTGATTTTGTTTGAGATAAATCATCTTTTATAAGTTGATTTAAACTATTAAAGCTTATTTGTTCACCATCACAACATCACGACATCACATCTTCACAAAAAAACATCACATCATCTAAGTACATAATGCCGTAGGCAAATAACAACATCACGACATCACGAAATCACATCTTCACAAAAAAACATCACCTAATTCTCAATTAAGCGAAGCGTCCCCTTTTCTATCGACGTACTCCACAAAAGTCTAATACAACTTTACCTGTTGGAATATCTAGGTTTTTAAACTCTTTATGTGCTACTAAGAAAACAACGATATCTGCTTTTTCTATTGCTACTTTATAATCTGTTAGTTTAAATATCTTATGATCTTCTACGTTTGGCTCTACAATAAACATATCTGCATCTCCTGAATCTTGTAAAATACGCTCTGCAATATAAATGGCAGGTGACTCACGTAAATCATCAATATTCGGTTTAAATGCAAGTCCCATTACTGCAATAGCTGGTTGACGTCCTTGTTTTAATTCAAACTCTAAACGTGCTGATTTTACTTTCTCAGCACACCAAAACGACTTATAATTATTAATTTCTCTAGCTTGTCCTATAATTCTAGATTCCATCGGGAATTCTGATACTATAAAGTAAGGATCTACTGCGATACAGTGTCCTCCTACTCCACAGCCTGGCTGTAAAATGTTCACACGTGGATGCTTATTCGCTAGGTCTATTAACTCCCATACATTAATACCTGCTTTATCACAGATTAGTGATAACTCATTAGCAAATGCAATCTGTACATCACGAGAAGAGTTCTCTGTCAACTTACACATCTCTGCTGTACGAGCATTGGTTGGGTGTAATGTTCCTTGTACAAATTGACTATAAAAAGCAATAGCCTTTTGAGTAGATGCTTCATCAACACCTCCAATTACTCTATCATTATTTACTAGCTCGTACATCACATTTCCTGGTAGTACTCTCTCGGGACAATATGCTAAGAATATCTTACCTATTAATTCTGGGCGTTCACTAAAAATATACTCCATCATTTTCTCTGTAGTTCCTACAGGTGAAGTAGATTCAATGATGTACATATCTCCTTCTTTTAACAATGGTAAAATAGCTGTAGTAGCAGCTTTCACATACGAAATATCAGGCTCGTGATTTCCTTTAAACGGTGTTGGCACCACTACAAGATAAGTGTCCGCAACAATAGGTGTTGTAGAAGCTTTTAAATAACCTGCTGCTACTGCTTCAGCAACTGCTTTATCTAAATCTGGTTCAACGATATGAATCTTTCCCGCATTAATTGTATCTACCACATGCTGTGAAATATCAACTCCGTGTACTCCAATCTTGTTTTGTGCTATTAAAGCAGATGTAGGTAATCCTATATACCCTAAACCTATTGTTACTACTTGTGTATTCATTTTCTTTTATTTTTTTGTGATTTTGTGATTTGCTCGCGCGGATTTACAATCCGTGTGAAGCAATTCCTAATTCTTTATTAGACGTAAAGTATTACGTCTCTACTGTAATTTGCTAATAAATTCAACGATGCGCTCACATGCTTTTCCATCTCCATATGGATTGTGCAAAGCAGACATTTGTGCATATCGTGTTGTGTCTGTTAATAGACTATTCGCTTCGTTTACAATCTTATCTTTATCTGTTCCCACTAAAATTACTGTTCCTGCAACTACTGCCTCTGGACGTTCTGTAGTATCACGCATTACTAATACGGGTTTACCTAAACTAGGTGCTTCTTCTTGTACCCCTCCACTATCCGTCACAATCATATAACTCTTATTCATCAACCAAACAAATGAAGGATAAGCTAAAGGAGCTATCAAATGGATATTATTTATACCTGATAGAATTTCATAAACAGGTCCTTTTACATTCGGGTTTAAATGTACAGGATATATAATCTGTACATCCTTATGCGTTGTCGCAATCTCCTTTAATGCTTCACATATACGGATAAAACCATCACCGTGATTCTCTCTTCTGTGTCCTGTGACTAATACTAATTTCTTAGTACTGTCAACTATCTGTTTTAACTGATCTATTTCTGTATTTTGCAAGTCTTCTACTCTCTCTACACTCTCTAATAAGGCATCTATCACCGTATTTCCTGTAATCAAGATATCTTGAGGAGCGATATTCTCTCTTAACAAATTCTCTTGAGAAGCTGTTGTTGGTGCAAAGTGATAATCCGTTACCCTACCTGTAATCTGTCTATTAATTTCCTCAGGAAAAGGTGCTCGTTTATCGTGTGTGCGCAATCCTGCCTCCACGTGACATATCTTTGCTCCACTATAAAATGCAGCGATACTTGCAGACATAGTAGTCGTGGTATCTCCATGCACATACACATAATCTGGTTGAAACTCTTCTAGAATAGGTTTTAAACCTACGATAATATCTCCTGTTAGAGAATATAGATTTTGATTAGGTTTCATCAAATTCAAATCATATTCTGGTACGATATCAAAGAATTCCATCACCTGATCTAACATCTCTCTATGTTGTCCTGTAACACATACTCGAGTATCAAATTGGGTATTGTGTTTTTTAAACTCCTTAACTAGTGGTGCCATTTTGATAGCCTCTGGCCTAGTACCAAATACTATTAAATTCTTTTTCATATTGTTTTATATTGTTTTTTTGTGATGTTGTTTTTTTGTGTTTTCGTTGTTTTGTGTGCCGATAGGGCGTGATGTATATTGTCGGCAAACGATGTCACCTAATGCCGAAGGCAAATAACAACATCACGACTTCACATCTTCACAACCTCACGAGATCACGACTTCACACCTTCACAAAAAAACATCAATTTAATTAATTCCCCTTCCCTATCGTATATACTTCAAAACCGATGTTCTCTAATGCTTGATGATCTAATATATCACGTCCATCGAATATAAAAGCTGGTTTTTGCATATTGTCATAGATGCGTTGCCAATCATACTCTTTAAACTCATCCCATTCTGTTAATATAGCGATTCCATGTGCGGCTTCTAAAGCTGTATATGGATCTGTATGTGTTGTAAGATGTTTTTTATTCTTTTCAGGGGTGCGTGTAGCTAGATAATCTAGATCAGATAACATCTGAAGATGGGTTACCTTAGGATCATATACATGTATCTGTGCTTCCTCTTCCATTAATTCATTTGCTACATAGATAGCTGCTGACTCCCGAGTATCATTTGTATCTTTCTTAAATGCCCACCCTAAAAAGGCAATTTTCTTATCGTTAACAGTATTAAATAATGTAGTCACAATCTTCTCTGCAAAACGATGCTTCTGATGATCGTTCATAATAATCACTTGCTCCCAATAGTCTGCAACTGCATCTAATCCATAAGACTTAGCGATATACACTAAGTTTAGAATATCTTTTTGGAAACACGATCCTCCAAATCCTACAGAGGCTTTTAGAAACTTGCTCCCTATACGGCTATCTGTACCAATGGCTCTAGACACTTCACTCACATCAGCTCCTGATACTTCACATAACTCTGAAATAGCGTTAATAGAAGATACACGTTGTGCTAAAAAGGCATTGGCTGTAAGCTTAGAAAGTTCTGACGACCATACATTAGTACGCAAGATACGCTCCTGAGGAACCCAAGCTGCATAGATAGAGGCAAGTGCTTCAATAGCTTCTTGTCCTTCCACAGTCTCTGCTCCTCCGATCAGAACACGGTCTGGATTCATTAAATCAGCAATAGCAGTTCCCTCAGCTAAAAACTCAGGATTCGATAAGATTTGGAATTCTACGCCATTACCTGTTTGATCAAGAATACGTTTAATGGCTTGTGCAGTACGCACAGGTAGTGTTGACTTCTCAACGACTATTTTATTTGTCTTGGCTACTCGAGCTATTTGTCGAGCGCATAGTTCTATATATTTTAGATCAGCTGCCATCCCTTTGCCTTTTCCATAAGTCTTGGTAGGGGTATTAACAGATATAAAGATCAAATCTGCTTCATCAATAGCTTTATCTACATTGGTATCAAAAAATAAGTTACGCCCACGTGCTTCAGCAACGATAAGATCTAATCCCGGTTCGTACACAGGTAGTTTCCTTAAGTCTGTATCATTCCAAGCGTTAATACGCTCCTGATTGATATCCACTACTGTAATCTGAATATGTGGGTTCTTCTGTGCAATCACTGCCATAGTTGGTCCTCCTACATATCCTGCTCCTACGCAACAAATCTTTTTAATACTTTTCATATTTACGATTATCAGAATATTTGATGTCTATCTCCTTTGAGTTAAACACTCATAAATGCGAAGATAGTATATCTATCAGAAAAAAACCTTTTTCTATATTGCCTTTTATAAGGAATAACACTTATTATTTTGTGTGCCAATAGAGTGTGATATAAACTATGGACATATAACCACAGTTTACAGACCTAATAAAGTAGATGATAACATATATCCACACCATATATTACATAATCAACATAAGGTACAGACGCAATATTTTGCGTGTCACATAATATATGTCATACAGTGTGGATATACCCCGTCATATATAACACAATCTATTTCCACAACAGTACAGACAGGGCAGAGCGTTTAAAAAGTGTCCTGTGGACAGTTTTAGCGAATGAGCTAGGAGAAGTAAAGATTAGTCTACACAACGTAACCACAATGTAAATGTGATAAAATTACTATGGGCAGAATGGGTATTAATAAAAAATATACTAGATATTTTCTTAGCATTATGTGACACACAAAGTGCTGCGTCTCTATTAGTAAAACCGTCAACTGTAAACAAAAAAAAGCCTGTGAACACTACGTCCACAGGCTTTATATAAATAAGCGATTATTATATCTTACATATTGCGTCTGTACTGTCCTCCTACTTCAAATAACGCTGAAGTAATCTGACCTAAAGAACATATTTTAGAAGCATCCATCAGCGCTTCGAAGATATTGCCATTTTGGATAGCGATCTCTTGGATGCGTTCTAACTCTGCGGTTACTAACGCTTCGTTAGCTTGATTTAAGTTCTCCTTCGTTTTGATTTGGAATAACTTTTCTTCTTTCGTAGCACGGATTACCTCTGCAGGAACTACTGTAGGCGAACCTTTAGAGCTCAAGAAAGTATTTACTCCAATGATAGGGAACTCACCATTGTGTTTTAGCGTTTCGTAGTACAGTGATTCCTCTTGGATTTTAGAGCGTTGGTACATTGTTTCCATTGCACCTAATACTCCTCCTCTTTCCGTGATTCTGTCAAACTCTGCTAATACAGCTGCTTCTACTAAATCTGTTAGTTCCTCTATGATAAACGAACCTTGTATTGGATTCTCGTTTTTAGCTAATCCAAGTTCTTTATTGATGATTAACTGAATTGCCATTGCTCTACGTACAGATTCTTCTGTAGGTGTAGTAATAGCCTCGTCATACGCATTTGTGTGAAGAGAGTTACAGTTGTCATAGATAGCATAAAGTGCTTGAAGCGTTGTACGGATATCATTAAAGTCAATCTCCTGTGCGTGAAGTGAACGCCCTGATGTCTGAATATGGTATTTCAACATCTGTGCACGCTCATTAGCACCGTACTTATTCTTTAATGCTTTCGCCCAAATACGACGAGCTACACGCCCGATTACTGCATACTCAGGGTCAATACCATTCGAGAAGAAGAAAGATAAGTTAGGCCCAAAAGCATTAATATCCATCCCTCTGCTTAGGTAATACTCCACATACGTAAATCCGTTAGCCAATGTAAATGCCAACTGTGTAATAGGGTTCGCTCCTGCTTCTGCGATGTGGTATCCTGAGATAGACACAGAGTAGAAGTTACGCACGTTTTTCTCAATAAAGTATTCTTGTACGTCACCCATTAAACGAAGTGCAAACTCCGTAGAGAAGATACACGTATTCTGAGCTTGGTCTTCTTTTAAAATATCTGCTTGTACTGTACCACGCACTTGTGATAAAGTCTCTGTTTTTATCTTTTGATAAACATCTTGAGGCAATACTTGGTCTCCTGTTACCCCTAAAAGCATTAGTCCTAAACCGTCGTTACCCTCTGGTAAAGCACCATTATAACGAGGTCTTTCTACTCCTTTCGCTTTGTAGATTGCTTCAATCTGTGCTTCAACTTCCACTTCTAAGTCATTCTCTTTGATGTAGATCTCACATTGCTGATCGATAGCTGCATTCATAAAGAAACCAAGTAACATCGGTGCTGGCCCGTTGATTGTCATGGATACAGAAGTCAAGGCGTGCGCAAGGTTGAACCCTGAATACAGCTTCTTCGCATCGTCTAAACAACAGATAGAAACTCCCGCATTACCAATCTTACCATAGATATCAGGACGGTGTCCTGGATCGTTACCATATAACGTCACCGAGTCAAAAGCAGTAGATAAACGCTTTGCTGGCATCCCTAAAGACACATAGTGAAAACGTCTGTTCGTACGCTCTGGCCCACCCTCTCCGGCAAACATACGCGTAGGGTCTTCTCCCTCGCGTTTAAACGGATAAAGTCCTGAAGTGAAAGGAAACTCACCTGGTACATTCTCTTGTAATGACCAACGCAAGATATCTCCCCAAGCTTCATATTTAGGCAAGGCAATCTTCGGTATCTGTAAGTGTGATAAACTCTCTGAGTGCGTAGCAATCTTTATCTCTTTATCGCGAACTTTAAAGGAATAAACAGGATTCTTGTACTTGTTTACTTTTTGATCCCACATTAAGATAACTTCCCAATTGTATGGATCTAAGTTCATCTTCACCTTGTCAAATTCCTTTAACAGCAGGTTGATGAATAATTGTGTATCAACATCATTAGAAGCAACACTCTCTTCTACAATCCCTGATTTGTTAATCTCAGCTGATTTGCCTGATACACTCTCTGTTGTTTTAAATATCCCGTATAACTTCTGTGCTACCTCTTTTTGAGAAAGTACAGTATCGTCGTATTTACGGTTGTTCTCAGCGATCTCAGATAAGTAACGCGTACGATTAGGTGGAATAACATACACCTTCTCACTCATTTCTTTTGTGATCTCTATATTAGACGTTAGGTTAGCCCCTGTTTTCTCAACTACCTTATCCATAATCGCTTTGTACAAAGCATTCGTTCCTGGATCGTTAAACTGAGAAGCGATAGTACCGAATACTGGCATCGTATCAGGATTAGCATCCCATAAGTTGTGGTTGCGTTGGTATTGTTTCTTTACATCTCTGATTGCATCTAATGCACCGCGCTTATCAAACTTGTTGATTGCAACGATATCAGCGAAGTCAAGCATATCAATCTTCTCTAACTGCGTAGCTGCACCGAACTCAGGTGTCATAATGTATAATGAAGCATCAGAGTGATCTAAAATCTCTGTATCTGACTGCCCGATTCCCGAAGTTTCAAGAATAATTAAGTCGTAATTAGCTGCTTGAAGTACTTGAAGTGTTTCTTCCACATAACGCGATAACGCTAAGTTAGACTGACGAGTAGCTAATGAACGCATAAATACACGAGGGTTGTTGATCGAGTTCATACGGATACGATCTCCTAACAATGCTCCACCTGTCTTACGCTTAGAAGGATCGACAGAAACTAAAGCTACCGTTTTCTCAGGGAAGTCAATAAGGAAGCGGCGAACTAACTCATCTACCATAGATGATTTACCCGCACCACCTGTACCTGTGATTCCCAATACTGGTGTACTGCTGTGTTTCTCTGGATCAAATTGGAATACTTTAAGGAAGTCCTCTTCTCTATTCTCCGCTAAAGAGATTAAACGAGCTATCGTAGTGATGTCTTTATCTGCAAGAGATTGATACACGTCTTTTCCCTCTGGAAGTTGTAGATCCATCGTAGGGAAGTCCGCACGTTGTACCATATCGTTAATCATCCCTTGTAATCCCATTGCACGTCCGTCATCTGGAGAATATAGACGAGTGATTCCATAGTCCATTAGTTCTTTGATTTCACTCGGAAGGATTACTCCTCCTCCACCTCCTACGATGCGGATATGTCCTGCACCTTTCTCTTGTAGCAGGTCGTACATATATTTAAAATATTCGTTATGACCTCCTTGGTACGAAGTCATTGCGATAGCGTTTGCATCTTCTTGGATAGCTGTATTCACTACTTCTTCCACACTTTTATCGTGTCCTAAGTGAATTACCTCACATCCCGTCGCTTGTATAATACGACGCATAATATTAATCGCCGCATCATGACCGTCAAATAAAGCCGCAGCGGTAACTATACGCACCTTGTTAGTAGGCGTATAGGGTGTATTTTGTTGCATAATGTTTTAGTTTTTTGTAGAATGCCAATATAATAAATATTCGCTGAATTCACTACTGTCCACTAAATATTTGAATTTATCCTAAAGAAAGATGCAAATCGAATTGATAATCATACAACCACCTCATTAAGAGACATACTTTATGAGTTTATGCCATACTGCATCCACACGTTAGGCTCCACATAGACCCCGCAGTCATTTTTTAAATCAATCGTTATTGGATTAAGAAGTACCGGAAGCAAGTATTCTCCTGAGCTTTTAAAGGTCAGGCCTGTCCATGATTCCCACTCTTTGATAGTTCCTTCGACGATCATAGATTGGCTACATATTTTCACTATTTTAGCTCCTCCCTTAACGTGAGTACGAATCCAAGCGTCATAAGGTAGGCCCTCTTTATTTGTCCATTGGATATACTCCTCCATCGGAATAAGAGGAAAGTTCGTTTTAAGATTAGGGCGTATCGGAAGAATAAAAGCGTTTAAATTCATTTTAAGGGCGATGTTCTTCATATAACTGATTAGTTGATTGCTTATCCCTTTGCCTTGATATTCTTTGTTTAAACCAATCTGTAATGCACATAGTGTATTTGGCTTAAGTCCCTTCTCATTATCCAATACTGACTTCTCTAATGCCCAATCCCATCCTCTATCAGGAAGGTTAGCCAACTCTGCTTCTGACAAATGCAGAGGAATACAGTTCCCATTACCAACAACCACATCTCCTTCTAACAAATAAAACTGATAGTCAGCAAATAGCTCATATATCCTATCCCAATATTCTAGATTCACTTTATCTGCTAATACATAAGCAGGCCAAACATTAAACTGATCTACTTGATTATTATAGTTTATGCTTTGCGCTTCTGTCAAATCTTTAGCTGTGGTGAAAGTATAGGAAGTAATCTGTGTCATAATTCATTATTTAATTAATTGGCTGCAAGTAACAAATTTACTATTTACAACTCTTTCATTTAAACCTAAACTGACAAAAAATACTGCTCAAGCGAAATATTGAACACAAGCCTTCTTGATTTTCTAAATTTTATGAGACTAAGAAACCTAAGTAGTCTTAGCTATATTAGTGCTACTACACAAAGTAAGTTAATTCATAAGGCATTAATTTATAGTCAAATACTAGGGTGTCGTAAAATAATTAACTTTTAATGTATATATTTGCAAAGAATTGAAAATCAATATTTACCTCCTTTTTTTGGCCAATCCTCTAGGTCATTTTTTAAGCAATCAAAACATATAGTATTAGGATAAAATAGGTCTCTTTATGCTATCTCCCTTTGAGTGAGTCCATAGTGACTCCATTAAAATGGCTGTTTTAATGGAGTCACTATGCACGCACAATGCTGTCAATATCCATTCATATAAAAGGAGGTAGCAAACTCTTTAAAAAAAACTCTCGATAAGGTGGTTTTGGATTGGGATAAAAGTTTAGATATATAATCTTAAGGACGATTAATATCAATGATTCCTAAAGAATAGAACCATATTTAGAATAGCAGAGATACGAATTTAAATGTAACATATATAGGTGACATTGAAGTAAGTAAAAGCTATTGCTTATAAATTTATTCACTAATATATACGATTATTAGAACTACTTTATAGAATCTGTTCTTTAATTTAATCCTTGCTAATTTATAACTAAACTACTGATGCCTTTATAAACGATTAACTTACCTTTGCCCTTATTTAATTAAATAATCATGATTTTAAAAAAAATAATCTATTTTATCATTGTACTTGTCTTGAGTGCGGCCTACCCTACCTATCAATATATGCATAACCAAATGACAGGTATTGATGTATTTACATATACAGTTATTACATTTGTGATCATACACATACTTTATAGAATAAACTTTCCTGAATAAGTATAATTCATCTTATTAAAATATTTCTGCTTTTTTTAAATTATTACATACAAGTAAAGGTTATTTTACTAACTTTGTATTTCAAAGTACTTTTGCTATGACAAATAAAGCTATTGATGATTTAAATCAAATCAAGTCTATAATGGAACGCTCTACTAAGTTTTTAAGCTTAAGTGGGTGGAGTGGTATTTGGGTTGGTCTATGTGGACTAGCTGCATCTGCTGTCTTATATAGTTGGCAGTCTGCCTCTACCTATACCTATGAAGACTTAACCACAAGTGATCCTTATCAGACTACTTATACAGTAGAAATGCTATTGGCATTAGCTTTAATCACATTCATCGTAGCGATCACAGGAGGATTTTACTTTACAATAAGAAAGACACGCAAACTAGGTAAGTCATTCTTAAATACAACTACTAAGCGCTTATTAGTGCGTTTCTCTATTCCACTAATAATAGCGGGAATACTGTGTATAATATTCTATACACATTATTTATTACAACTAGCATTACCTACCACCCTATTATTCTACGGATTAGCCTTATTCAGTGTACAAGAAGATACTGTAAAAGAAGTAAAGGGAATCGCTATACTGGAGATTACTCTTGGGCTATTAGCTTTTTACTTTCTTGATTACACCCTATTATTCTGGGCGCTTGGCTTTGGTTTAGTGCATTTGCTTTACGGAATCATCCTTTGGAATAAATACGACAAAATTAAATAAACACATCTATGAAATTCGATTTAGAAAAATTAAACAAGGTCTTTGACAATCGCATCCGTGTAGGGATAATGAGCGGGCTGATGGTCAATGATACCCTTTCGTTTAAGGATCTAAAGGAATATCTAGATCTTACAGATGGGAACTTGGCTTCTCATCTTAAGAACTTAGAAGAAAGCAACTACATTACCGTGAACAAGGGATTTGTTGGAAGAAAAACCAATACTACCTATACTGCTACAGAAGAAGGCAAACTAGCCTTCAAAAAGCATCTAGCCTATTTAGAAAATTTAATTAATAAGTTGAAATAATTTTTTTACCCACACACTTTGAAAAACAAAGTACTTTAAAAATAGAAAAATATGATAAAAGAAAGTCAAAAACCAATGTTTAAGGGAATCGCTATTGCTGTGCTATCCCTAATGCTACTAATCACGTTACCGTTTATTACTAGCCTTATCCGCGAGAGAGAAAACTTCCAGGGAGAAGTAACTTCAGAAGTAACCTCTAAATGGGGACAAGAACAAACTCTGTATGGACCGTTCATCCTTATTGAATACAAAGAGCGTTCTGTAGATGCTGAAGGAAAAGTATTAACACATCGTACTAATTACCTACAAGTACCTGAAAAGCAAGTTATCACAGGTGATATCAAAACACAAGTAAAAAAGAGAAGTCTTTATGAAGTGGCTTTATACAACACGAACTTAGCTGTAGAGGCGCGCTATCCTACTATGGATAAAATAATAGAAAAACTAAAAGTAACTGATCCTGCTGATATCCTAAGTACTAAGCTTATATTCTCTATATCAGATAGCAAGGGATTTACGGAAGAGATTCTTATTAATAATGTAGCGGGTCAAGCTTTTGAACTTGATCGTGATTTAGGAGTAAATACTAACTATAACTTTTTAAGTTACGAGTTTGACAGAGAGACATTTAATATTTCAGAAATCAACTTCCCTATCAAACTAAAAGGATCAACTGAAATCAACTTCCTTGCTTCTGCTAAAGATACTAAAGTGGATATCAAGCCTGATTATAAAGATATTAAATACGTAGGAAACTATCTACCGGATACTGATGAGAAGCAAGCAAATACTGTATCAGCGAAGTGGACTATCTTTCAGCCTATCCCGATTAATACCTCTCTAGATAGCTTAGTTACTTTAGATACGTACAAATTCGGTATGAAGTTCATCCAAGTAAATGACTTCTACAGCAAGGTAAATCGTGCTACTAAATATGCATTATTATTTATAGGGCTTACCTTTGCTACATTCTTCTTTATGGAGAACCTGAAGAATCTAAGCATTAATATACTACACTATACATTAGTAGGATTGTCATTGTGTATTAACTTTGTACTGTTACTGTCTTTTGCAGAATACGTAGGTTTCTCTTGGGCATACATTATATCAGCATCAGCCACTGTCCTACTTATCACATCCTTTATATATGGGTTAAGTAAAAACTTCCGAATAGCAGCCTCTATATTTGGTTTATTAGCTGCGTTATACGCATTCCTATTCTTCTTATTACAATTAAAAGAAGCGGCATTAATAGTAGGAAGTATCGGACTATTCGCTGTTATCGCAGTCTTAATGTATTTCTCTAAACGCATTAAGTTTGGGGCAGATAAACAAGTTGAAATCTAACATTTGATTAAAAATAGCAAAAGGTCTCTTTAAAATACTAAAGAGACCTTTTTTATTACCTATCTTAAATACTTCTAATATAAACTTAACTATCTTGTATCAATAGCGTCCTAAACGCTTAAAAAAAGGCAAAAAAAAAGAGAGTAAATTAAGGATCTCAAATTATCTTTGAGTTGCACACCAAAAAACACTCTCTCTATGACAAATGTAACTTT
>NZ_NSGJ01000065.1 GCF_002286775.1 Myroides sp. N17-2 | reverse complement strand
CCTTCACTATCTTTTTAATGAATTCTTGATGATAATGCTGTTTTACTTTTTTTTCTCCTATTGACTTTTCCATCTCTTATTGGTATTTAAAACTGTACAGTTTTTTCAGGACGGGTCAGCACAAAAAACACCACTTTATAATACCTCCCAATATGCTAAATAAGCAGTCGCTTTTTCCTTCATTTGCACTCCTATATCAAACCAATAAAAACACAAATCCTCAAACATCAACCTTCAAAAAACAAAATAAACCAATACAATTCATTCTTCTCTAAAAGATAAATAGACTCTCAAAACCACAAAAAAACAAACCAATAAAGAAACTTACCAACATCACAATACGTCAATATATAAACCATATCTAATCTAAATAAATACACTTTATCCTTTGATAAGACAAAAAACTCGCTATTTTTGTGCTTTAATTTAGAATTGGTCTTAATTACAAAACGCTACTATGTTACTTTCTTCCAAACAGATTTTCACTATTACACTCGTGATAAGTCTATTATGTGCCTTCAACACTTATGCTCAAAACCCTGTTTATACAGGTAAGATATTAGATCTAGAAACTAAAAGACCTCTAGATACGGCTGTGATTACAGTATTAGCTTCTGGTGACACCTACTTCTCTAATGACAAAGGTGTATTCGAGATGCCTGAACTATACCACTCTTCAGTCATCATTAGCCATTACGGATACGAAAATCTAGAGACTAAACTGACTAAGGGTAACCAAACGATATACTTACTCCCTACTATAAAACAGCTAGACGAAGTCCTTATTCGCAAGTCAAATAATATTAACGATATCGATATTCGTAACAGTACAGGGTCAGTCATCACAGTAGATATGGCACAGCTAAGTCAGCGTTCTGAGTTAGATATGGCGAAGTTACTACAGGGGCAGGTACCCGGACTGACAGTGAACTACTCTGGCGAATTAGGTCAAAAACCTGAGATACGCCTCAGAGGTAACTCTTCGTTTAACTATAAAGGATCGGCTAATAGTCCGTTATTTGTGATGGATGGGATTATCATTAGCACAGAGACGTTTATGACGCTTAACCCGAATGACTTCTCTACTATTAAAGTACTTAAAGACGCTCCTGCCACTGCCCTTTATGGTATCAAGGCGGCTAACGGAGTGATAGAGTTGACTTCTAAAAAGGGATTTGATGGTAAACCAGTCTTTAGCTTTTCGATGAAGCAAGGGGTGACCTTACGAGGTGAACGCCCTGCTAAGATGATGGGGACGCACGAGAAACTAGCCTTCGAAGAACGCATAGAGAATCCAGCTTCTCCAGGTTATCTAAACTCAGCTAAGTACATAAATAGAGCCTTCGCTAACAGCCCTAACCTAGAACTAGAACTTGCTAGAGGTGCGAGAACACTTGATTCTCTAAAGCAGATAAACACAGATTGGTTTAAAGAACTAATTAAGCCGAATACCTTCCAGTCTTATAACCTTGGGGTACGTGGTGGGACGGATAAAAACACCTACTTCTACTCAGTTAATTATAGCAAACAAGGTGGGCGCATACCTGGTAACGACATTAATCAACTTACTGCCCGTGCTAACCTAGACTATAAACTAGCGCATAACTTCGCGTTGTCATTTAATAATAGTTTCGGACTCTCTACTACTAATACGGAGAACGGGATGAAGAACGACCCGACTTCATTGGCTTTCTCTTTGAATCCTTATGAAACGAAGAATTCTACTAAACTATTCTCTCAAGAAAAGAACTTAGCTTATAAAGACCTCATCAACCAATACAAAGAAAAAACAACGACTAAACGCTTTAGTACAGCCTTGATTATGCATTGGGACATCTTGCCAGAGTTAAATATCTCAGGAGTTGTGGGGGGTGATTACAGCTTAGCTGAGAAGAATAAACGCATCTTATCTACTGCCTATAGTCAGAATAGCCTACCTACTAATGCGAAAGGATACATCAGCGAGGGCGATAATAAGACCTTTGACCTATCTTCTAATATAAGAGTTAACTACACTAAGCAGTTCGGGGATCACAGTGTATACGCAGGGATTAATATGGACTACTACCTATCACAGATTAAAGATGTGACTGCTAGTGGATATGGTATATCTGATGATGTCAATAGCTTATCAGGAGTTAATAACGGGCTTACGGGAGATTATGCCCCTAAAGCTAGTGGTAACAAGCTGAAGAATGCACAGCTAGGATTTGGTACAGCATTAGGCTATAGTTACCGAGATACGTATGACCTATACGGTAGTTTTAAGCGAGATGGTTCTTCTCTATTGCCTAGTAATAAACGATGGAATGACGCTTGGTCTACAGGTATCGGATGGTCAGTGAGTCAGTATGATTTCTTTAAGAAGCAAGGGCTGTTAACTTCCCTAAAATTTAAAGGGTCGATAGGCTACACAGCTAGTATGGAAGGCATCACACCTAGTGCCATTAATACTACTTATTCTAACAATAACTCATTTTATGGGGAATATAGACTGTTACAGTTACTAGCTCTTCCTAATAAGGATCTAAAACCTCAGCAGACGTATACGACTAATCTTAGTATGAACTTAGGCTTCGTAGGTAGATTTAATTTATTAGTAAATCTATATAAGAATACCACTAAAGAGGCGATAATGGCAAGTCCTATCGCTACGAGTAACGGGTTTAGACTAGTGACTAAGAACATCGGCGAGCTAGAGAACAAGGGGATAGAGTTTATGCTAAGTGGAGATATCATCCGTCTTAGTGACTTTAGATGGAACACGAGCGCCTCTATCTCTCATAATAAAAACGTGGTGAGTAAGCTCTATGGTACTGACCGTATCTATGAGTCTGAACAATCTATTATCCCTACTTATGAAGTCGGGAAGTCACTAGGGATAATCTATGGTATGGAGGATAACGGGATACATCCTATCACAGGACTACCAGAATACTTAGACAGAGATAATAAGGTAATCTCTTATAATGACCCACTTACTGCACACTACTTTAGAAACTATGGCAATACCATAGCACCATATAACGGATTCTTTAATAACTATCTATCATATAAGAATTGGTCACTGGCAGTGAATGTAAACTATGCTTTCGGAGGTAAGGCTGTACAGAGTGGTACGTATGTCAGAGATTTGTCTACATCTAATATGAATGCACTAGCAGGTCAGTTAGATAATATGTGGTTTGAGGTCGGAGATGAGAACAAGACGTATCCGATGAAGGATATGCCTTCTAATGTTTTTTATTTATATAGTCAACCAAGCTCTAGAAAGATATATAAGACAGACTATATCAAGCTTAACTATATCCAACTAGGTTACAGCATTACCCAGAGCGGTTTTATAAACAGATACTTTAAATCACTGCAGGTAAATATACAAGCAGATAACATATACACATTCAGATTTGAGAAGGACAAGGGAGGTCTTAAGGATGTGATACAGCCTATACTTACTTTTTCACTTAACGCTACATTCTAATGATACGACACATACTCACAGCACTAACTTGCTTATCACTTACTGCCTGCTCACTTGATATCAAGAACGAACAGGAGATATCAGGGGATGATATAATTAATACTACTCAGAAGGCTACCTCTATACTAGCACAGGCATATCGAGATTTGCCTTATGCGCCAGAGACATTGACTATGCTTAGCGAGGATTTACAGCCTACTTATCTCATCGAGTATAACAGTGATACGAAGAAGTACTATGCGTGGGATGAGCGTACGCTGCGCACATCTACTTCTTCAGTGTGGGATAGCTACTACAGTGCTATTACCCACCTCAACGCTATTCTCAATACAGAGCAAAACATAAAAGATAAAGGGGCAGAATGGTACTATATTAAGGGGAATGCACTTGCCTTAAAAGCGCAGATATACTTTGATTTATTACAACTTTATAGCCCTCGTTACTCACCTGAAAACTTAGGTGTAGTCAGAAAAGACATCGTCAAACTAGAGAACAATAAACGATTAACACAAGGAGAATCTATCCAATATATTCAAACTATGTTAACAGAGGGTATTAAGCTGATGACTGGCTATAACAGTGCTAAGGTATATTTTATCACACTAGCATCGGCACAACAGTTAGAGGCTAAGATAGCATTATACGTTAGAGATTACCCTAAGGCAGAACAGCTAGCGCAGACATTAGTGAGCCTATCTCCTACTCTACCGAATACACCTGAGTCTTATAGAGCGTTATGGAAGTACACAGATAACACTCCTTCACAGCAGATCTATTGGGTATATGACTATAGAGGTAATCCAAACTATTATTTAGAAACAGGTAAAACAGGAGATATTATGCAAGTTAACTACCTTAATGAGTTTAAGTCAACTGATATGAGATATACTGTATCCCAATATAAATACGAAATGAAGGGAGAAGGAGCTACTACTAGTGCTAGGTCATTATTAGGAAAATACAAGATGAACTTCAATGATAAAGAAGAGCGTAGAATAGTATTGTCTAGAAATACAGAGTCGCACTTCATACTCTTAGAAAGCCTTATCGAACAACAAAAACTCGACGAAGCCACTGCACTGCTAAACGAGTTCTTAGTCTCTGTGAATAACGAACCAATAGAAAGTGTACACTCACAGCAAGTATTGAGATTACTATTTAGAGCAGAGAAACAAAAAGAGTTTATCGGAGAGCGAATTAACTACTTTGATTTGAAGCGTTGGAATGTAGATATTACCCGATATATCTCAGATTCTAATAAAAAGCTGAGTACAGTAGAAGCAAGCGATTTTCGTTGGACTTGGGCTATACCATATACGGAGATTAAGTATAACCCGAATGTTAAACAAAATGAAGGTTGGCAAAACATTGACTAAAAACTAAATCACTTATGAAACATCGTTTAAAACTATTCTATATCATTCCTTTGTTAATACTAGTTGTATTCTTACTAGCTAGCTGCTCTAAAGAGGATAATGACCTTAAGGGGTATGTAGGCGAGAATAAGATAGTCTTATTAGCTAATACGACTATCTATATGCAAGACAACAGTACTGATGAGTTACTAGTCAATGTCTATTTAGTAAATAGCGTAACAGAAACAGTGACACTAGACTTTGCGTTAGAGAACAATATAGTTGATCAACAAGCATTAACGGTATTAGAGCAATCCACTATCACCTTTAAACCGGGTGAAAAGAAAGGACAGCTTAAAATCAAGAGTAAATCAAGAGGTGTGTTAGACAAGGAACACACGATAAACATTAATCTAGTCAAAAACACGAGTTCACTTCCATTAGATAAGACATTCACGATTAATCTTATTCCTATCAGACGAGCAGAGGCATTGACAGATCATCAGATAGAGTTATTAGATGGCTATAAGCGCCGTGGTCTAGATCTATATCCCCTGATGGGTGATATACCTGTGGTGGCTAATGTGAAGTTTCCTGGAGGAGGTAACCTAGAGACGATGTTTAATGCTAAGGATATAATGCTAAATGGATACACGAGTATCACCCTAAGTGATCTATCTACTGCTGATCGTCCTGTACTTAGGATGGTCTCTAACCCGATGGGAATAGAGAGTTATCTATATGAACTATTTAGAAGTGAGACAGTGGATGATAAAGATTTTTGGACTCAGACACCTAGTGTACAGCAGATAATGGAATTAATAAATCTAAGTCCTACCTCTAAAGAGACCTTCGAAGTGGAGTTAGACGAGATAGCCATAGACCTTAAAACTAGAAAAATAACCTATCTATCTACCTTAAAAGACATCAATAACGATGAATATACTGCTGTGCCATTCACTTATAAATACACTGCGTGGGATAGATTAAAGAAGCTAATAGATGAGCAGAGCCCTTTAGCAGTAGAGAACTATGAGATGGGAGGATCTGTCTATCCAGGGCATTATATTAATAACGGTGACATCACTACAGATGGCTTTACTAAAGATGGGATGGGCTACTGGCGAGAACCAACAGCTATATTATCAGATAATACACTAAAGTTTCAATTTACTATCTCACATACGAATGCAGATGATTATGTACTGTTTAATATCGAATACAAACTAAAATAATGAATCGTACTCAAATATTATATTTCTTTGCTTTGGTACTTTGTCCGCTGTTCACAGTTGGGCAAAGTACTTTTTCTAAACTACCTAAAGCTGATAAGGCTATCTATGGTACTTTAGATAATGGGCTAAACTATATCATACATCCTACATCTCAACAAAAGACTGAATATCGACTAGTCTTAAATGTAGGATCACTACAAGAGCGAAATAACGAGAAAGGCTATGCGCACTTCTTAGAACATATGATCTTTAATGGGAGTACTGACTTTCCTAACCGTCAGGCTGTCGATACACTACAGCGATTAGGTTATCGCTTCGGTAGAGATATTAACGCTTATACTACTTATGAGCGTACCGTATATGAGTTGTCTTTACTAGATGATAAGCAGCTAGACCTAGCGGTAAATATACTTGCCAACTTCTTAGGTAAGGCACATCTAAACCTTGAAGATATCGAGAAAGAGAGAAAGATTGTCATTCAGGAGATTAAAGACTATGGGACTGAGTCAGCTTTTAACCTCAAAAAACTAGAGGGTAGCCAGCAGGCACACAGATTACCTATCTCGACTGAAGAGAACATCATCGGCTTAGATCCGATAAGGCTAAAAGCATTCTATCAGCAGTGGTATTCCCCTTCTCTAGCGACTGTCATCATCACGGGAAATGTAGATCCTACCGCAGCTAAAGAGTATATCAATAAACACTTTAGCACACTTAAAGGCAATGCAAAACTAAATAGAAAACAGAGTGAGCGAAACTTCACTCCTGCGTTTGACAAGGCACTTGAAACTGTAAATAACAAAGAGGCAAATACCAATAAATTAGAAATAATACGCTTCACTGATGCTCCGTTCTTAGCTTCTAAAGAAGAGTTCAAACAACAGATAATAGAACAGCTGTATAAACAATGGCTAAACAAAAAGCTATCTCAAGCGAACAGTCAGGCTAATGCACATAGCACGTGGTATCTACCCTCTATGAATGAAAATGCGATAGAAGTCACTGCAAAGAATAAAGAAGAACTAGCTAAACGCATAAGTCTAGTCGCTTCTGTTCTGAACACAATGACTACAAAAGGCATTCATAAAGAGGAATTAGAGCGATATAAACAGGATATGCTTACACACTCTGTCCCAAGTGAAGATGTAGACGCTACTTATCTAGCGAATGCGTATATAGACGAAGTGGTGGTAAATAGTCATTATATCTCACCTAAAGATAGACATCTGCTACTAACCGAAGTTCTACCTGAGATAACCAAAGATGAGGTGCTAATCAAGCATAACAATACTTGGGCTACTAACAGTGCCAATCTATATTTATTAACAGCTAATGATAGCTTAGGGAATAATACTACAGCGGATGAGTTGAATAGATATTGGGCAGAGGGAGCTACGCAAACTCTAATCTTTAAAAAGAAAAAACAAAAGAAAGAACAACCTAAAGCACGTGGTACTTTTAGTTGGAAAGCGATGCCTTCTATCTCAAATGACCATACAAGTAGTGTCATTAAAGAACAACGTTACACTAGCATCGGAGTGACAGAACTAACCTTATCTAATGGGCTTCGAATCGGTATTAAACCAACTCAAGCTACTGATGAGAACTTCATATTAACTGTCTTTACACGAAATGGCTTAGGACAGATACCTATGAGTCAACGCAAGTATTACCAAGATGCTAGTTACTTTATAGACTCTGCTTGGATAAATGGACTAACTCAAGATGGTTATATGCAGGTGGGATCTGATAGAGAAGTCTCTACTTTAGTAAGTTTATCTAATGAGGCAAGTATAGTAAATACTTCTAGTAGAATAGGCAATGCGAAAGACCTATTCGAATGGACATACCGCAAGATGTATGACTACATAGAACCTACCCAAGATTTTAAGGAGTACATAGCTGAGAATACAGCTAATATAGGTACTGCAAAACAGTCATCAAGTCTATTAAATAATCCCTCTATCCAAATACAACATCAGATAGAAGAATACAAAAAAGGAGCTCCTGTACTATCAGAGGAATTAACAACAACTGAAGATTGGCAACAGCTTAGCTTAGAGAGTTTCTTCTCTCTGTATAATAACGCTTATGCAAACTTAGCTGACAACTATGTATTAATCTCAGGAAACTTCGATATAGAAGATATTAAAGCTAAGGCTATACACTATTTTGGACACTTACAGTCTAAGCAGACTATGGATACATCAATAGATAATAACAACTTTAAATCTCCTGTAAAAGAAATTAAACGAGTTACCCTAAACAGTGTAGATGTAGAGAGAACGGACGCTACTTTAGTTTTTAGAGGAAGTATCAAGCCTACCTTAAAAGAGAGTATCATCGCCCAAATGGCAAGAGAGTTATTTAATAATCACTTCTTACTATTGTCAAGAGAAAAAGAGGGGCTAGTCTATTCTCCTTCTTCAGATGTAGAGGTGAGTATCTACCCCAACCCAAAGACAGCAGTAAGTCTATTCTTCTCAGCATCATTAGAAGATCTAGAAAAATTAGAAGATCTAGCAATAGAGGTAATTAAAACAATCCAATCAAAACCAATCTCAACTGCTGATTTAGAACAAATGAAACTAGCTATCCTAAATAATAAAAAGCTACATCTAACAGAATCTAGTACCTATCAGTGGATAGAGAAACTTAGAGAAGTACAACTGAACTTCAGTTCGCTGTCTGACTTCGATAAGTATGAGGAGATTCTACATAGTATCACTCCTGAAGATGTAAAGAATACAGCGAAGACGATGTTCTCTACAGATAGCTATGCTGTGTTTTTAGTAACTCCTAAATAAGGATATAACCACACTATCAATATTTAAATCATCTTACTAATTGATTTTACTATAATTCTAATTCACAGAAAAGGCTACCTATTTGAGGTAGCCTTTTCTGTATAATATTGATCTTAAAATGACTATTCGTCTTAAAAAAGTGTTATCATCACTGTAAACCGTTAACTGATTACTGTAAACCTTTATCCTATTTCTTCTCTAAGATTACTTGTCCTTTTAGTTGTTCTACTAATTGTTGATAAATTGCTTTGACACTTGCGTAGTCTTTAGCAGGAATAATACCTTTCCCTTTAGCTACAACCAAGGTACACAAGACCTGATTATCTTTAACTTCAAACTTAGTCTGTACTTCTAGTCCTGTATTCACATCTTTAGTCGTAAATGCCTTAGGCAGTTCATCTACTTGATACCCCTCAGGAATAATGATTCCTACTTGGTAGTTATCTACCTGCGGATACCCAAAGTAGATAGGATTCTTTCTTTCCTCTGCTTTAAAAGGATTTTCTAATAGAGGATAAAACTGAAACGGGCTAATAAAGTACTTGTTATTAAACATCATCGCACCATTGTCTTTCGTAAAAGTAAAAGCTACACGCACATCTTTAGCCTTATTTCCATTGTCATATACACGCGTATTCGTTACAGTCATACCGAAGTTTTGACTCTCATACCATTTTCCTAACCTCCACTCACTACCATCATACATTGAACGGAAGTTCAGTGCCTCATAATTATTATAATTCTCTATGATCTGCCCTGATATCGTTCCATTAGGCATAAGGTTTACTTGATGTTTTTTCGTTAACACAGAGGCGTAGTTCGGCATAAGGTTTACCTTCATCACTGTACCATTATCACTAATAATACTTCCCTCTCCATTAAGATCTTCTAGTGCTAACACATTAAAACTCGTATGTGGGCTAGTCGCATCCATTAAGTAGATTTGATTATTAACCTCCACAGCCGTGATTACGTGATTATAGAAGTTGCGTTGCCATACAGGCTTCACACCATTACTACGTGTACTTAATAGCACCGGATTAGCTTTTAAGCCTAAGTTTCTATACATCGCAGTCAATAGTAAGTTGATATCAGCACTATTACCTGTCCCCTTATAATACGTTGGTTTGATACCGTTCTGAATAAAGATACCATACTCATTATTCCACTTTACCCTAGCTTGTACTTCAGTTAACACCTTCGTTAATTGGCCTTCTATAGGAAGAGATTTATACTCTTCTATATTCATTTCTTTCTTTAGGAACTTGTCTTGTTTTAACTCTCTACCAAAACCTCTGTTCTTAATCAAATCTGCATAGAATGCTTTCTCCTCTTGCATTACTTTCTCTACTGGACTATGGCTAAACTGTACTTGCTGTAAGTCAAAGCGCACTGTAGCGATATAGTTACTTGGGTTATCTAGATAAGGCTCTACTTCATAAGCAGAAACTAACTGTGCTGAGAATATCTTCTGAATTACATTTACCTCTGTATTGCCAAAAGCACCATTAAGTCCTCTAAAGTTTACTCGTTTAGTATAGTCCTGTTCTTTTAGTTTTATATCCCCCTTTTGAACAATGCTATACGTAAAGTACTCTGGAACCATGATCATATAAGCCGTTTTCTCTTTCGGTAGATCATTCTGTATATACCACTCCGGTAACTCATCTATATAACTAGTTGTCTTCGTATACGTATACTCTATGATATCACCTGCTTTAGCATTATCATAAGATACCCCCTTCTCACGCCAATTCCCTTTATCAATATCATTCAAAGTCTCTTTTGCTGATTTCTCCTTCACAACTTTACCTCCTATTAATCTATAAATATTAGACACCGTAATGGTCATGTCTTCTTTAGAATAACCTTTAGGTGCATAGGGAATTGCAAATGACAATTGTTCCTTAGCTGAACTGTCATACAGTTTTATTTTTCTACTAACCGTCTCATTTACACGAAAACCGTATTCATAGTCGTATTCAAACTCTACTTGTATTGCTTCATTAAGGACAACTGCTTTTGCTTTAGGAAAAGAGGTATTACTCGGTTCTGCAAGTTCAGTCACTGTTACTTTACCCAAAAAGTCTTGTGCATACACAGCAGTACTAAATAGGATCAATAAGCTAAGTGAGAGGCATAATATTTTATTCATTTGGCTGTTTTTTTCTTGTTCTTGTTTCAAAGGTAAAAATTACCACAATTATACAACATAGCAAATGCAGAAGTTCTAAAAAGATTGCTAATACCTTAAATCTGCAATTACCATTTACTCGAAAGAATTCTACTTTACATAGCTTCAATTAGCTCTGAAACCATACTAATGTATGCTTTAATCGCTAATCTTGCTCTGTTTTGTATAATTCATTCTCGTTTAAACGTTATCTGAAGATTTCAGGTAATAAAAAAACCAAGACTATTCGTCTTGGTTCATTATATATTATTTCTTTTTAAAAATGATTTGATCTTCTAACTTCTCCATCATCTTAATATAAAAACTTTGAACTTTATTATAGTTCTTCTCTTCAATAAAATTACCTCTAGTAAATTGGATTGTACAAATTATGCTATTTGCTTCACGTTGTATTTTATAATCAAAACTTAGATCTACCTCCCCTTCCTGTATAATCAATGCTTCTGGTAAATACTCTACTTCATACCCTTGTGGAACCGCTAATGCAATTTTATAAATATATAAGATAGGATAACCAAAATTAATTGGCAACTTGCGTTCAGTAGCTGTAAATGGATTTGTTTTATAACTAAATAGCGAAGTTGGCTTCACATATAACTCATTCCCTATGATAGTTCCCATATCTTTCTTAGACATACTGAACCTTAATCCCAATGGTGCAGATGGATTATCTTTCTCTTGTACTGAGAGATTAACTACCTCAACATTATCGAAGTCTGCTTCTAACATCTTAATTACGGCTTCATCTCCTTTGCCTTCGATATCTTTTCTAAACCATAATGAAGAGTAGTCTCTATATTGTTCAATACCTCTTCCTATTGCTTTTCCATCAGCACTAATCGATAAAGAATAATTTTCTGTTGTTACAGAATAGAAATCAGGAGTCATCTCTACTTCTTGGAACTTATCTTTATCTTTAATTAATAAACCTTTCCAATTAAGATTAGATGCCCTAATCACATTTAAACTTCCGAACTTCTCTGTGGCGTCTAAGAACATTATCTTACTATCAATCACTACTCCTACAATTACTCTATTATATGACGTTTTTTGAAGAGATATACTTACTCCATTATCAATAGAACTTACTAAGATAGGATAAGCTTCTAATCCTACATATCTAAGCATCGTCAGTAAGGTAAAGTTAACGTCTGCATAGTTACCTGTTTTTTGTTCTAATGCTTTTCTTAAATCATCCGAGTAATATCCTCCCTTCTTATTCCAAGAAATAACATCTTTAGTCTTCGCTAATATTTTCTCTATCTTAGCCTTATTATCTAAGTCTTTATATTCATTTACATCTATTATCTTACTCAATTGCTTATCCATCTTAAATTGCCCTGAAAAGGACGAATTCTCATAAATAGACTTGACCAAATCAGCTTCACTCAGAGAGATACTCTGTGGTTTCTGATTCGGATAACGAATAATAGATAAATCGTGTTTTACTGAAGAGCGGTAATTATCTATATTATTGACATAAGGTTCTGATTTAAGTGCCTTCACATTAGATGCTGTGTATAAATCTGTCGTCTCCACATAATCAAAAAATTGAGCTTGTTGTCCTCTATCATTTGTCAAGTAAAGTTTCTTGTTTTCACTTGTTCTCTTAGTATCAACTTTCATATCTCCTATTAATCTAGAGGTATAAATAAAGTACTCTGGTATTCTTAATTCATAGGTTGCATTATGAACAGGTATACTTCTCTGAAAATCCCAAGATGGTATATAACTAAAGTAATCACTTGTCACCGTAAAACTATATTCTACAATAGACCCTTCTCGAACATCCGGTACGACTACTTTCTTCGTCTTCCAATTCTCACTTGTCTTCTCATCAAACATAGCACTTGACTTCACTTTAGTGCGTTGTATTTTACCATTTACTAAGTTGTATGTACTTACATCATTAATTCGCACAGATTCTGTCACTTTATTACCTACATAATAATCCACCTGAAAGTCTGCCATAGACAACCCTTCTTTCTTATATATTTTTAGTTTACGACTGACTTCTCTGACTAGTTTAAAACCAACATTAGGGATATAATCAAAGTACACACGACCTGACTCATTTAATATAGAAGCTTCTGCCTCTGGATCTATTTTGTCTTCTGTTTGTTGCAACTCTTCTACTGTAACTTTTCCTATAAAGTTCTGAGCTTTGACATCATAACCATAGACATATACTATACAGCATATAATAATTTGTAATACTTTTCTCATCCGTTTATTGATTTAATTTCAACACTATTTTTGCTTGATCATACTTAATAATATCTTCTCTATATTGCTTAAATGAGGTATAATCCTCTATTGTATACAATCCACCATTAACAGTGTGATGTCTTGTATAATAAATCTTCTGATCTTTTGATTCATACGTCGTTTTATACTCCCCATACTTAGTTACTAAACTTACATTCTCAGGTAAGTTATCAACTGAATAGCCATCCGGTACAATGACTTCAATAGTATCTATATCTTTCCAAGAAGAACTGATATATAGTGGTTGCTTTCTATTCTTACTGCTCGTTAAAGTAATATTACTTGCATTCCAAGCATTTAGACTAAATACTAGTCTATTACCGAGCTTAGTAGCATATTTAGGCGCTATAAAAGAGACCTTTTCCTCTAATGAAACCTCTTTATTATCTATAGCTATATTTAACGTGTTAAATTGATTAATATTAAACGTTGAAAACATGCGCTTATAATATTTCTCTTTATCAGTAGAGTTCGCATAAAATAGATGTGATCTATTATCAAACTGAGTTCCCTTAGAGATAATATCAATCGTAGCTTCTATATCTCCATTAGGCTTAAGCAAATAAGAATTATGGCTGACCTGAGTACTTTCTTCTGCACTGTAAGTCTTTGTACTTACTAATTCGCTGCCGTGTTCTTTTACTACCAAAACTTTTCGATTATCAGTAAATCCACCGATAAATCCAAAAGGCTCTTGATTATTAGTACACTCTACCCATTGATATCCTCCTTGTTGTAAGGGTATTGCTATAATCATATGATTTCCTTGAAGACAGACGGACTCTTCTCTAATATCTACAGGAGTAGACGAACCATGAACTACCACAGGGTAACTCTCTACTCCGACAGCTTTTAGCAGCGCTCGATAATAGTTACTAAGTCCTTTACAGTCCCCATAGTTTAGTCGATTTACATCACTTGCAAGCATAGGTTTCCATCCGCCTACTCCTAATTGCACACTAATATATCGCGTATGACTCTGCATATACTCATATAATATCTTAGCCTTAGCGATATCATCTGTTATGCCACTTGTAAGTTCTTTTGCTTTATTAACTACTGCTGCATTTAAAGTTTCTGTTCCTTTTACAAAGTTGCTATAATACCACGATCCTAATTGCTCCCAATTAGTAAAATCTCCCTTTATACCTTCTAGAGAAACTTTATCTAGCGTAGTGATCACAGTAGGCAAAAGGCTCTTTGCATTAGGAGTATAGCTCTCATTAGTAACAGCCTTAAAGTCTTTAACGCTATAGATTACTTTACTGCCCTGTACTGTCTTGTCTACTTTAGTAAAATTAGGATTATATAATACTGGTGTACTGTTTATTCCACTCGTATTCTCGATAGTAAACGTAGATGATAAGATAGATTGTGAATGATACAGAATAGGTTGCCACTTTGGTAAAAAGGCAGTATTACGAGACTCTATCTCGCTTTCGTATATAAAAACAACAGGATACTGTACTGGTCTAAATTCAAATGCTAGAACACGACTATCGGTAATAGACATTCCTTGGCTTAGCGAATAATCTTTAAAGTCTTTTTGTTTAAATACTTTGATTAGCTTCCCTTGGGCATCTAGTTGTGTAACTTGCATTTGTTTAATCTTAGTGCTTTTATCGTATACTTCGATAAAATCTAAATGTCCTAAACCATTATCAGAAAATACAGTGATTACCTTTCTTGTTTTATTAATATACTTGTCTACAGCTATAATCTGCACATCGATACGCTCTTCATTTATCACAGAAGTAGCGCCTTCTTTAAAATCCTCTTTGATTAGAGAAACTTGATAGTTCTCTTGTGAAAAGGCTGAAAACCACAAGAATAAACATATAAATAGGGACTTATTCATAACAATAATTCGTTAGTAATTTGAATCCACTAATTTAAGTTAAAAAAAACTTAATAAAAATACAAAATAGAAACATTATGAGCATAAAAAAACCAAGACTATTCGTCTTGGTTCTTTCCGTCTTTATATATATCTGTTCGGTAGTGTTCTTCGTCTCCGTCTAATATCTGTATATAGCTTTTATATCTAGACCACGCTAACTCATCTCTATCTAAAGCGTCCTTCACAGCACAGTGAGGTTCTTCTCGATGCAGACAGTTGTTAAACTTACACTGATCCTTTAATGCAAAAAACTCTGGGAAGTAATCTCCCACTTCTGTTGGTGCCATATCTACTACACCAAATCCTCTAACTCCTGGTGTGTCAATAATCTGTGCATCAAAAGACAAGTCGTACATCTCCGCAAAAGTAGTCGTATGCTGTCCCTGCTGATGTTGTTCTGATATCTGAGCAGTCTTTAAGTGTAGTCCCGGTTCGATAGCGTTGATAAGTGTAGACTTACCTACTCCTGAGTGACCTGTGAATGTAGATACTTTACCTGTCATACGCTCTTTAATAGCATCTAACCCTTTACCTGTGACAGCAGATACTCTAAGACACTCATACCCTATCTGATTATAGATGTACTGCATATACAGCTGTTCATCTAATGCATCTTCTGAGTAAGTGTCTATTTTATTAAATACTAATACTGTCGTAATCCCGTATGCTTCAGCAGTAACTAAGAAACGATCTATAAAGCTCGTCGTAGTAACAGGATTGTTTATCGTTACTATTAAAAATAAGGTATCAATATTAGAAGCAAGAATATGTACTTGCTTAGATAAGTTTACAGACTTGCGGACAATATAGTTTTTACGAGGTACTATCTCGTTAATAACACCCGTAGTAACATCATTTGTAGTCTCTAGTTCAAAGCGAACGTGATCACCTACAGCAAGTGGATTAGTACTTTTAATACCTTTTAATCTAAACTTACCTTTGATTCGACAGTCATAAAACACACCGTCTTCACCTTTCACTGAGTACCAACTACCTGTTGATTTGTAAACTATTCCATTCATACGACAAATATACTTCAAAATATATGTACCTAAAAAAGGAATGAATACAATTCTTTGTTTTAATGAGGGAATGGGAGAACTGTTAACTGTTAACCATACACTGTAAACAAAAAAAGCTCCTACCGCAGTAGAAGCTTTCTTATAATTAATTATATCAATTATTCTTTATTGATAATCTTATCTTGTCTATAGATACTCTCTTGGTGAATAGCTGTATAGATAGCTGTGATAAACTCTTCAGTAAATCCGATGTGTTTACCTTCCTCTTGCATTTTCTCAAGAATCTTAGTCCAACGGTCTTGTTGGAATACAGCAACGTTCTTATCTCTTTTCAACTTACCAATTGCATCTGAAATCAACATACGCTTTCTTAACAAGTCTAATAGTTTGCTGTCCATATCATCTATTTGGATACGGTGAGCTTGTATTTGTTGTAAGAACTCTTCCGTCTCATCAGTTACATTTCTCACTCTAAGTTTAGAGATAATATCACTTAATTGCTCAGGTGTTACTTGCTGTGCAGCATCACTCCATGCATTATCAGGATCACAGTGTGTCTCTATCATTAATCCTTCATAGTTAAGGTCTAATGCCTGCTGAGATACACCTAGTATCTTATCTCTATTCCCTGTGATATGTGATGGATCACAGAAGATAGGAATATTCGGTAAGTGTAATTTTAAATCAATCGGTATTTGCCACTCAGGGATATTGCGATACTTTGTTTTCTCATAAGTACTAAAGCCTCTGTGAATAACTCCTAATTTAGTAATACCTGCTTCTGCAAGTCTCTCTACTCCACCCATCCATAAAGATAAGTCCGGATTCACTGGATTCTTTAACAAAACAACTTTATCTGTACCTCTAAGTGCATCTGCAATTTCTTGAATAGCAAAAGGATTAACGGCAGTACGCGCCCCAATCCATAAGATGTCAATATCATGCTCTAAGCATAATCGTACATGTTCTGCGGTTGCAACTTCAGTAGCGATTAACATTCCTGTTTCCGCTTTAACTTGTTGTAACCATTTCAATCCAATGGCACCTACTCCTTCGAATCCACCTGGACGAGTACGAGGCTTCCAAATCCCTGCGCGATAGACCTTAACTTCTTTTGGCAGTGACTTAGCGATTCTCATTACTTGCTCTGGCGTTTCCGCACTACAAGGCCCTGCAATTATAGCAGGATTTTGTCCTTGAAATAAAGACAACCAATCCTTGTTAATGTTTAGTTTTTCCATTGGTTAATTATTAATTTGTATTTACATATAATTACGTTTTTACGACATCAGTCCTACTGCGGACTAAATCTGTCAAAACAAGAATATAAATATATTATTTTTAATCATAAAATTGACCATCTACAAGTTATTTATTCAATAAATAATTACTTTTAACCACTTAAGAACAAAATAATATAAAAATGACATTATTAACTTTCACGCTGATCATGTTTTTAGGAGCATTTGCAGCAGGCTTTGTAGGTTCATTATCAGGACTAGGAGGCGGTATAATCATCATTCCTTTGTTATCTGTATTCTTAGGTGTAGATATGCATTATGCTATCGGTACTGCCTTAGTTGCTGTAATCGCTACCTCATCAGGATCAGCTGCAGCTTATGTAAAAGAGGGAATAACCAATATGCGCTTAGGTATGTTTCTAGAAATAGCTACTACTGCAGGTGCAGTAATAGGTGCTATTATTTCTACAAATGCTAATACTTCTGTATTGGCAGTTATCTTTGGATTAACCTTAACTTTTTCATCTATTAACTCACTTCGCAAAAAAGAAGATCACTTAGTTACTCCTGAAGAATCAAGTACGCTAGCCAAAAAACTAAAACTTGTAAGTACTTATCCAACTCCTCAAGGAGAAACTGTAAAATACGGAATGACTAATGTCATCGGAGGTTTTAGTATGATGGGACTAGCAGGGATGATGTCTGGGCTATTAGGTATAGGATCAGGAGCTTTTAAAGTTATTGCTATGGATTCTATTATGAAGATTCCTTTTAAAGTATCTACGACTACAAGTAACTTTATGATGGGAGTAACGGCTATCGCAAGTTCGGTTATCTATATTCAAAAGGGATATATAGAGCCTTCTATCTGTATGCCTGTTATCGTAGGTGTATTAGTAGGTGCTATGGTAGGTGCTAAAGTTCTTCTAAAAGCAAATCCAAAAAAACTTAAGGTATTCTTCGCTTTTCTAATCTTAGCTTTAGCGATTAATATGATTTATAACGGTGTAATGGGTAATATTTAAGAGTATGGAGACAACTAAATTTACAGATAAAGACTTACAATCCATCATTGGTAATGTACTGAGATATGGAGTATGGACAGCACTTAGCGTAGCAGGTATAGGAGGTATTATACTATTCTCTACTCACGCCAATGATGAAGTGCACTTCACTAACTTTATAGAGAAAGATGACAATATCCTCACAGTGATAAAAAACATCTTCGCAGGTGTTGGTCAAGGTAATGGAGAGTCTATCATATTCTTGGGAATACTACTATTATTCTTAACTCCTGTACTTCGTATATTTTTATCATTACTCTCTTTTTTCTTAGAGAAAGATTGGCTGTATGTATTCATTACACTAATCGTAATAAGTATTATTGTATTCAGTGTATCTTTTGGGTATTCACATTAAACAATATTGTTAGAGGAGAACCGTTAATCTATTACCTAAAAACAGCTACTTTTGTTATTCCTAAACCAACTAGTAATTGCGTTAGGCAAACTATCACTTAAATTAGAACAATGTCACTACAGGTCAAAAATATCAGTAAGTTCTATGGCGAACAAAAAGCCTTAGACAGTATTAGCTTCTCTATCCCTAAAGGGCAAATAGCCGGTTTCTTAGGTCCTAATGGGGCGGGTAAATCTACGCTAATGAAGATACTGACTACCTATATCCACAGTGATGAAGGGCAGGCTTATGTCAATGACTTTAATGTAGAGACAGAACAACGCAATGTACAGCGCTCAATAGGTTATCTACCTGAGCACAATCCGTTATATCTAGAAATGTATGTAAGAGAATATCTACAGTTTAACGCTGATATATATAAAGTAGCTAAAAGTAGAATAGACGAAGTAATCAACCTTACAGGGCTAACCCCTGAAGCACATAAACGTATAGGTGAACTATCTAAAGGATACAGACAACGTGTAGGGCTAGCTACTGCTTTACTACACGATCCTGAAGTATTAATCTTAGATGAACCAACGACTGGTCTTGACCCGAATCAGTTAGTAGAAATCAGAGAACTTATCAAAAATATTGGTAAAGACAAGACCGTTTTTCTATCTACGCATATTATGCAAGAAGTAGAGGCTATCTGTGACCGTGTGATTATCATCAAACAAGGGCAGATAGTAGCAGACCAAATGCTGTCAAGTATGTTAGAGAATCAAAATGAACAAGTAATAGCAGTGGAGTTTGACTTTAAAATAGAGATACAGTTCATCGATAGAATAGCTAATCTTATTCGCGCTAATCATATTCACGATACACAGTGGGAACTAATCTTCCCAATCGATAAGGATTACAGACCTACAGTGTATGACTTCGCTCAAGAGAATGGTCTAAAGACATTATCTATGCAGGTCAAAAACAAGAACCTCGAAAGTCTCTTTAGAGAGATCACACAATAAACCAAAGCACCTCAATAAGAGGTGCTTTTTTTATATCTATTTAACTAGAATAAGCTATATCTCAAACAAAAAATTAAGGATTAATTAAAAATTAAAACAAGTGTACAGTTAGAACTAGGATTATAAACAATAACTGTACAGTTATGGTAGGACGAGACACACGTTCATATCTATGATAGGATAATGATGGCAGTTTGATGGCATAATGGTCGCATCAAAAAGGGCTAAAACTATGCGACCATTATGCGATCACTATGCGACCATTATGCGACCACTCCAATTTCATTGTGTCTCGTCCTAATATAGCTGTACAGTTATTGTTTATAATCCTACTTTTAACTGTACACTTGTTTTTATAATCCTAAGATAACTATACAAGTACTTCTTGTTTGTTTTTATTGGTAT
>NZ_NSGJ01000064.1 GCF_002286775.1 Myroides sp. N17-2 | reverse complement strand
ACTAAAAACTCAGGTAAAATCATTTTTATAAACTCAATATAGTTTTCCACGTTTATTATTTATCATTACAAAGATCTGTAGTTTTTAATTCACACACAACTTTTGAGATTGATCCAAAATAACTCTGAATTAGTGAGTAAAGCATACTAAAGTATGGTTTTGGAACTAATGAAAGAGATATGAAGTAGAATTGCTTTGCAGTATTTGGCTAATGCTTAATCTAGGTTCAAATATATCTTTCCAACATAACCATATCGCGCAATTGGATTCCATTTTCAATGATAGGTTCGTCATAGTTCTCTATAAAGAAATCTTTCTTAATCCCATACTTCACAAACTCATTTCTTTCATAAAACCTGATCTGATCAATACCGCAGTCTGCCGTGCCTACGACTAACCTTACATAGCCACAATCTTTAGCTATACGAACTATCTCTCCTATTAGTAACGTTCCTATTCCCTTCCCTTGTAATTCATCAGAGACAGCTATATTCTTTATCTCTAAAGTATCTTTATCAACCTTATAAAGACAAAATACTGCCAACTGCTCTCCGTCTTCTGTAAGTACATAAACATCACTCTTAAAGACATATTTATCTATAGCCTTTACAGTCTCGTCTGCTAATAACAATAATGGATAGGGTAATCTAGAGTCATCTGTAATCAACTCTATTTTATAATGAGGGTAAATGTGTTCTAATGACATAAGGTTATTCTTATCTACTAGCTAAAAATCATATTATTACTCACTTAAGTCTCTAAACAAATATAGTCTTTTCGAAGAAGATAATAACGCATAGATTATGCTAATGTCAATAAAGGAAAGGTGTAGAATAAATCAAGAAGAGCCTCTGTGCTGAAGAAAAATAAAGTCACCCCTATTAGGTAGCAGACTTAGATGGATAAACTAAAATAACCTACCATACTAGTTATTTTAGCCTTTGTCCCCACAATTACCATCTTTGTCTTTAGTGACTTTATAATATACAATGTAAATCAACTAAACATTGTATGCATCTTCATGTATTATAATAATTTTCATAACGCTTTTTAAAGCATAAGTATATGTTTCTAAGCATTTACTGAAGCAAATATAGTTTTCTATTTTTACATCTATTTCATCAGAATTCATACTTTAAGAAAGTATGAGTTTAAAACTTCATAAATGTTAAAATTTATTCAACTAAGTCACTAAAACCAATCTATTCTCTCCTAATTATAATACTTGTCCTGTTAACGTTTTTATCCTATTTTTACGCATCTAAGATAACTTAGTCATCATTATAGTACATTTTTCGATTAAAACTGTGTTCAGTATCTACATTTATAAGAGAGAAAGAAATATCAAACATCTTACTCTACAATAAATAAACCTATTAAAAAGAATGAAATATATCTATCTTAATCTCTTAATGCTTTTATTTCTTCTTGGTAGCTGCCAAAAAGAAAAACACAATAACGACCTAGTTGTTAATCAAAAGCTGATTGATAATATAGAAACCAACAATAGAACACTTTCTGAAAACAAACATACACTTGACTCTTTATTTAGCCTAATCAAGAGTAATAACTCCAACGGAGAACAACTCATACAGATAGCAGCTAAAGCATATAATCTTGAGCTTTATGATGAGTACCTTCTCTACTCTAAAGAAGCAAATCAAATAGCTGTAAGAAATAACGACTCTATATTAAATGCAAAATCACTATGGTATATAGGGGACTATTTTGACTATAAAATGAAACTTGATAGCGCCTATATCTATTATGATAAGGCTGACCAAATATATCAAACCTTAAACTCTGCTGATGACATTGCAAAAATGCAACAGTATAAATCTATTGTTCTATTTAGAGAGGGACTCTACATAGAAGCAGAAAACAAAGCATTAGACGCTCTTGCAACGTTAGACAACAAACCTAAAAACAGATTATTATACGAAATATACTTAAATCTGGGTAATATTCTTGACCTTAATCAACAGCCTAGCGAAGCTTTACTATACTATTCTGATGCAATTCATATCCTAGAAGAATTATACAAGAATAAGGTCATCTCTGACGATGAACTACAACTTTCTAAAGCTGGTTGTTATAACAATATTGGCAATTTATATTTAAATCAAAAATCCTATTTAAATGCTAAGACATATCTAAATTATGCAAATAACATACTAATAGATTTAAATATAAAACATGAGTTATATACCATTGTGCTAACCAATTTAGGTACATTAAATGTGAACCTCAATAACTTTAAAGACGCAGAAGAACTTCTAATAAAATCTCTAAAAATTAGCAAAGAAATGTCTTACAAACAGAGCTTGACTGCTAATAACTTTAGACTGGCTGAACTATCTATAAAGAAAAAAGATACATTAAAAGCAATTGAATATTATAAGTATACCTATAATATATCTAATGAAACACATGCCAATAACACCATTCTAAAAAGCTTAAAAGCATTAAGTATCACTGATCAGTCAGAATCACAGAAGTACATTAGTTTATACTATTCTTTTAATGATAGTATGAATAAACTTCAGATAAATAAACGAAACAAATTTGCTCGGATAAAATACGAAAGCGAAAAACTAGAACGAAACATAGTAAATTTAAAAAAAGAGAACTCTCAGCTACTTATATCTGCTGTTATAACAGTGCTAATAGCTATCCTAGCCTTATTTTTTATCTTTTATCGCAACAAGCTAAAAAGACTTCAATACATACAACAAGATCAAGAAAACAAAGAACTAATCTATAAATTATTCTTGGAACAAGAACAGTTATCACAAGAGGTACTTACTAAAGAACGCGATAGAATTAGTCAGGAACTACATGATGGAATTATCAATTCTTTGTTTATTATTCGCTTAAATCTATCTCATTCTGAAAATAGCACAGCTTCGACCTCTATTCTAAGTGAAATAGAGAAGGTTCAAGATCAAGTGCGATTAATCTCTCATGATTTAAAGAATCAAGAGTTTATCCAACAGGGATTTTCTGAAATAATGGCTCAATTAATTGAAAAGAACAATTCAGAACATCAGAAGTTTCAATTCATAATCTCAAAAAGCTACCATTGGGGTAATATCTCTTATGAAGACAAAATAAATATTTATAGAATTGTCCAAGAAGCAATTCAAAATGTTATAAAACACTCAAATGCAAGAAACTGCATTATTTCAATTTCTAAAATAGAGAATGGTAATAAAATAACCATAACAGATGATGGTATTGGATTTGATTATAAAACTTTAAAAAACAGCAATGGTCTAAAGAATATTAACAATAGAGCTAAACAACTAAAAGCAACTATTACAATTACCTCTACTAGCGATGGAACTATTATCATTCTAACTATTCCCACATAGTTAACTACCTACTCACTGAGATATAAAACTAAAAAAGAGGCTATAAACAAGCCTCTTTTTATAAAAATAATCGATGACAATGATCATTTTATATATACACGTGTAATCTGTGTGAACTAACTAATTCAGATGTATATATTATTTCTTTCCTTTATCTACGTATTTATCTATATTATCTGCACTCTCTAGCATCTCTTGACTAAAAGCTTTCACTTTTAAAGAGTCTTTTCCTTTACTAAATCCTTCTTCTTTTAAAGCGTCTGTAGCGTTTAATGGCTTACTATCTTTCTCTAAAGGATCTACACTACATGAATACATCATTAATCCTAGCACTGCTAAACATGCATAAATAATCTTTTTGTTCATTTTACTTTATTTTATAATCCTACTTATATACTTTTACAACATAAGCCCTAATTCAGCTTATCATTCACTAATTCCAAAAATACTAATGCGTATTTAAAATTACTGAATTGAAAAACTTTAAAAATGTTAATTTTTATAAATGAATACAACCTACCACTTCCTTATTGTTGATGACCACCCGATGATTATTAATGGCTATAAAGCTATTATCACAAGTAAATACCCAACCGCTATCTTTCATGAAGCGACTAACATCGAAGACGCTATATCATTATGTGATACTGTAAAAACTATAGATTTTTTATTACTTGACTATAACATTGGTAAGGCATATAACGGCTTAGAGAATGGGATAGACTTAGCGAAGCACTTGACAGGCAAATACTCTCCTTTAAAAACACTAATCATTACAGCACATGAAGAAATAACCATAGTCTATAATATCCATAAAAAAGTGAGACCTGATGCTCTGTTAATCAAATCAGACGTGAATGCTGAAGAATTAATATATGCTATAGAATGCACCCTAAAAGGGGATAGTTATAGATCTAATAAAGCACAGCAGGCATTAGTCTCAATGAACCAAAGAACTATCTTATTACAAGAAGATAACATACAGATATTAATGCTTCTAGATAAAGGATACAAAGTCCAAGAGATACCCTCGCTAATACACAAAAGCCTTAGTTCGGTACAGCGTAATATCGTTCTATTAAAAGAAGTATTTAATGTATCTGAAAATAACGGACTGCTAAGAGAAGCAAAAAAACAGGGGTTTATATAACCTACTAGATATAATAATCAACAGCACTACTAAGTTATTTTAACCCGGAATACGCGATAGACATATAAACGAAAAGTAATTATGTAAAAAGCTCTGAATTTATGAAAAAAGCATACTGTAGTATGATTTTAGCAGAAATGAAAGAGATATGAAGTAGAAATACTTTGCAGTATTTGGCTAGTGCTTAATCTGGGTTTAATACTAACTTTGCTCTAATAATAAGAATCTGATCTAAAGAAAATGAGTACACTATTTATAAAAAACATGGTATGTAACCGATGTATAATGGTTATAGAGAACGAATTATCTAAACTAAACATCGCCATAGAAAGTATCAAGTTAGGAGAAGTCACTCTGGAACAAGAATTGAATCCAAAGGATAGAGAGGCTCTTGAGGCTGCTTTAATTCCATTGGGTTTTGAAGTGATAGATAATAAGAAAAGTAGACTTATAGAGCAAATTAAGAATACTATCGTTGAGCTGGTGCATTATCAGAATAACGAATCTAAAAGTAACCTATCTGACTTACTAAGTGAAAAACTAAATCACGACTATAACTACCTATCTAACCTTTTTTCGGAGATAGAGGGTACTACTATAGAGAAGTACTTTATCGCTCAGAAGATAGAGAAGATAAAGGAACTTCTCGTTTATGACGAATTGTCTTTAAGCGAGATCGCCATCAGATTAAACTACTCAAGTGTAGCCTATCTAAGTAATCAGTTTAAGAAAGTAACCGGATTAACACCAAGTTACTTTAAGCAAATCAGAGAAGACAAAAGAAAGTCTTTAGATAAGGTGTAAGTAAATGTTACAAATCAATTCCTTAATTCCGTAATAGCTCTGTTTGATTTTGTTGCCAAATTTGTACTGTAATAAAAGCAATATAAATATGGCAACAAATAACAATAGAGAGATAGTTTATATTCCGTTAGAGGATGTAGATAGTGAGCACTGTGCCTTAATCGTAGAGAAAGGATTAGGACAGGTTAAAGGAGTTGAAAACCCTAAAGTAGAGATAAACAACAGAAGAGCAGCCATCAGTGTTGCTAATATCGAAACAGTAGGATTAGCTGTTAAGGTTGTTAAAGATATGGGATATGGTGTCCCTACGGTAAAGAACACTTTCCCTGTATTGGGGATGACTTGTGCCTCTTGTGCAGGTAGTGCAGAGAGCATTGTGAAGTTCGAAGCAGGTGTAGTAGATGCCTCTGTCAATTTTGCAACGGGTAATCTGACTGTAGAATATATTCCTAATATAACAGACGCCACTAAACTTCAAAAAGCAGTTCAGGCTGTAGGCTATGATTTATTGATAGTAGACGAAATGCTACAACAAGAATCATTAGAAGCTATTCACACCGAAAAATTCAAAAAACTTAAGAGTAAAACCATTTGGTCTGTACTATTATCACTACCTGTAGTGACGATAGGTATGTTCTTTATGGATATGCCGTATGGCAATGAGATTATGTGGTTATTCTCTACCCCTGTAGTACTGTGGTTTGGTAAAGACTTCTTTATCAATGCATGGAAACAAACCAAAAACCGCTCTGCTAATATGGATACCTTAGTAGCCTTGAGCACAGGTATAGCCTACTTATTCAGTGTGTTTAATATGCTGTTTATGGACTTTTGGCATCAGAGAGGACTACACGCACACGTGTACTTCGAAGCGGCGGCAGTGATTATAGCCTTTATCCTTTTAGGGAAATTATTAGAGGAAAAAGCAAAGGGAAATACGTCTTCTGCCATCAAAAAGTTAATGGGGTTACAACCCAAAACAGTTATGGTTATTCAGGCTGACGGAACAGAAAGACAAGTACCTATCGAAGAAGTAAATGTAGGTGATATTCTTTTAGTAAAGCCGGGTGAGAAGATCGCAGTAGATGGTATGGTTACGTCTGGTAGTTCGTATGTAGATGAGAGTATGCTAAGTGGAGAGCCTATACCTGTGCTTAAAAAAGAAGATGAGAAGGTGTTCGCAGGAACGATAAACCAAAAAGGAAGCTTCAAATTTAAAGCTATCAAGGTAGGTAAAGAAACGATGCTTGCTCAGATCATTAAGATGGTGCAAGATGCACAAGGTAGTAAAGCTCCTGTGCAAAAGTTAGTAGATAAGATAGCAGGTATATTTGTTCCTGTGGTTATTGGTATTGCTCTTGTCACTTTCGTTTTATGGATAATACTTGGCGGAGATAATGGCGTAGTACAGGGGTTATTAGCAGCAGTCACTGTATTAGTTATTGCATGTCCTTGTGCCCTTGGATTAGCTACTCCTACTGCGATTATGGTAGGTGTGGGTAAAGGTGCTGAGAACGGTATCCTTATTAAAGATGCTGAAAGTCTTGAATTAGCGAAGAAAGTTAATGCCATCGTTTTAGATAAAACAGGTACTATAACAGAAGGTCGACCTCAAGTAACAGGTGTCAAATGGCTAAACGATGAGGATGTAAGAAAAGATGTACTAATGAGCATCGAGAAACAATCAGAACATCCACTAGCAGAAGCTGTAGTCAAACATTTAAAAGGGGTAGCAATTACTTCTATATCGATGTTTGACAGTATTACAGGTAAGGGTGCTAAGGCTGATTATGATGCTAAAACATATTACGTTGGTAATAAAAAGTTACTCTTAGAGAACAATATTACAATAGCGGATCAACTACAAGAACAAGCAAATCAATGGGGTAAACAATCTCGAACCGTTATCTGGTTTGCGGATAATACACAGGCACTTGCCGTAATCGCTATATCTGATAAAATTAAAGAGACATCAGTTCAGGCAATTAAAGAAATGCAAACGATGGGTATCGAGTTGTATATGCTTACTGGAGATAACGAAGCTACGGCTAAGGCTATCGCAGAGCAGACAGGTATCTTACATTATAAGGCAGAGGTACTTCCTCAACACAAAGCTGACTTCGTAAAAGAATTACAACAGCAAGGGAAAGTGGTAGCGATGGTTGGTGATGGTATTAATGACAGTACCGCTTTAGCTACAGCAGATGTAAGTATAGCGATGGGTAAAGGTAGTGATATCGCCATGGATGTGGCTAAGATGACTATTATCTCTTCTGATCTTACTAAAATACCTCAGGCTATCAGACTGTCTAAACAAACAGTGGCAACAATAAAACAAAACCTATTCTGGGCATTTATCTATAACCTAATCGGTATTCCGTTAGCAGCAGGTATCCTATACCCTATTAATGGTTTCTTATTAAACCCTATGATAGCAGGTGCAGCTATGGCGCTAAGTAGCGTAAGTGTAGTCAGCAACAGCTTACGCTTAAAATGGAAGAAATAATACCTTAAATCTGCAGATAACATTTAAACGAGAATGAATTATACAAAACAGAGCGAAATTAGTGATTAAAGCACACTGTAGTGTGGTTTTAGAGCTAATTGAAGCTATATAAAGTAGAATTTATTCGCAGTAAATGGTGGTTGCAGATTTAAGGTAATAGTTTAAAACAATATAAAGATGAAAACAAACAACTGGATAGTAATGCTAATCGCCTTAATGGGGCTATTGATTACTTCTTGCGCAAACAAGAATGATGCACCTAAAGAAGTACACGATCATAAAGAGCATACTGTGGATGTAGCTAACACCACTAATGGAGATCAAGTAAATAAATACGAGAATGAGTTAGGACAGGCGCTAGATGCGAATGGTCACTTAATCACTGGATGCCCTATACATAAAGAAATGATCGGTGTAGAAGGTGATGAATGCCCTAAGTGTGATTATATGAAGATGTTACCGATCACTTGGTCTCTACAAGGAATAGACACGGTAAGAGTTAAAACTCTTCCTGATTATCACCCTTCAACAGCTAAATTATAAAACCACAAATATTGCTTATTACTTTTTTGAATACCTGAAAGATAGTGTGCTCTATGAGTATAGAGCAGCTATTTTTCTAATTCGATCGTAAATCAGTAAATGTTATAACTCTATTAGGTAATAGTCTAATAGTAAACTGCCTAATAATGTAGAAATTTGAATTATAAAATTAAACAATATGAAAAACATAGAATTAAGCATTCCTTCAATGCAAAGTGCACACTGCCAAACAAGAGTTAGTGATGCTGTTAAAGATATTAATGGCTTAACAATGGCCAAAACAGAAGCTGGTATGATCACCTTCTCTGTCGAAAATGAAGAAGCAGAAACAATGGCTATTACAGCGATCGAAAAAGCAGGTTATAAAATAGATCAACCATCTGACTGTGCTACAGGATGCTGTGGTAACTAAATAAGAACTATAATATCAGGGATAAGTATATCATTTGTTTGGTGTATTTTATCCCTTTTGTTTTTTATAATAAATAGTCAAAGTATACCTTTGGCTCTAATAATTACAAATGAAGAAATACCACTGGAATACACATAAGATCGTTCAAGAAACAGAAGATACCATCAGTATATACTTTGATACCAATACAGAAGTATTCCCTTTTATATCTGGGCAATTTATCAATATTAATTGCCTAATTGATTCAGTGTCTACTATCAGGTCGTACTCTTTAAGTTCAAGCCCAACAGATCAATATCCTTGTGTAACAGTAAAGCGTGTCGAGGGCGGACTAATGAGTAATTATCTTGTAGATAACGCAGCATCTATTACAGAATGGGATATCCAAGGCCCTTTTGGCAATTTTGTGTTAGACAAAGAGATTAGTGAGCAGTTCCCTATTGTTTTATTAGGTGGAGGTAGTGGTATTTCGCCACTGCTATCGATGTTAGAAAGCATCACTACGAATGTAAATGTCCCTTTGCTTCTATATAGTAATAAGTCACCTGAACAAACCATTTTTAGAGAGGCCTTACTTGATAAAGAAACAAAAGGAGAACTAACAGCACACTACTCCTTTACAAACCAAGAGGTTAATACCACACAGCCAAATCATATTGCAGGTAGATTCTCTATAGAGAGCATACAGGCTATAATTAAGCAATATACCCCTTTATACATTGAGGCACACTACTATATCTGTGGTCCTACTGGGCTAATGAATCTCTATCAGGAAGCGCTAAGTAGTTTAAATATAGCTGAAAAGAACATACATGCTGAGTTTTTTGATATTGAGACTCAAGAAGAGATTAGTATAGTAGGTAATGATGTATCAAGAGATATCTTCGTTCACTATTTTGAAGATACCCTTGTTAATGATGATGTACAGACGTATGAATGTACAGCTATGGTAGAAGTCAAAAGCAATCAATCTCTATTAGAAGCCATTAAAGAACACAAAATAAGTGTACCGAGCTCTTGTAAGAATGGAACTTGTGGAGCTTGTTGGGCAATTAAAATGGATGGTGAAGTACATATGATTAGTAATCGCGTACTGACTGAATCTAATATAACAGAGGGAATAATCCTTCTCTGCCAAAGTTACCCAATGGATGAAGATGTGACTATTAGTCTATTAGGATAGCCTAATAGTCCATTTAGTTATGGTTATATCCTACTTCTTAAACTCAGATTATATGATAGACCTCTAATCTGGGTTTAAGTATAACCTCAAATCTGCAACTACCGATTACTACGAATTAATTCTACTTTACATAGCTTCGATTAGCTCTAAAACCACACTACAGTGTGCTTTAATCCTTTAGATTTGTAAAGAGAGAATATGATAATTTTGTAGAGAATAAATAAAACAACCTAATCAGCAAGATGTACCAATTTAATCACAAAGCATAATGGCTTATAATTAGAAAAGGATCTTGTTGATTTTACTAAAAAGTATCAGACTAGTAATTAAGACGTCGAGGTCTAGTATCAAGGTTTAGATAATCCTTTAGTAATAGGTTGCTTTAAATAATTATCATATGGACAAATTTACACAATTTATTGGGATAGACATTTCCAAAGAGTATTTTGATGCAGCTATTTATATAGATGCTAATTCTTATAAACACAATCAGTTTGACAACACTAAGAAGGGAGTTAATCAATTTATTAAGTGGATGAAAAACGAAGGATGTTGTGTAGAGGAAACATTGATATGTATGGAACATACAGGTATTTATAAAAATATTTTAGTAGATGTTTTACTTTCAAAAAATTGCAATCTATGGGTGGAAATGGCTTATAGAATAATAAAAAGTAGTGGAATACAAAGGGGAAAGAATGACAAAGTAGATTCTACAAGAATAGCATTGTATGCTAAAAAAAATCAAGAAGAAGCAAAATTATTTAAGGCTTCAAAGGATGTATTGGATAAGATTCAAGTTCTATTGGGACAACGAGATATGAATATAGCTCATAAGACAGCTATGGAAGTAAGAACCAAAGAACTCAAGGGATTTAATGATGAACTGTATAAGGTATTATCTAAAAATGATAAGGCTATTCTCAAGGCATTAGAGAACGCTATAAAGGCGATTGAGAAACAGTTAAATACTCTTATTAGAGAGAATCAAGAGGTATCTGAGATATTCGATTGTGTGACTTCTGTAAGAGGTGTTGGAGATGTTACAGCAATGTTTCTAATATGCTATACCAATGCGTTTACATCATTTGAAACATCAAGACAACTGGCATCTTATTGTGGCGTCGTACCTTTTGAATACACTTCTGGTAAAAGTATAAGAGGAAAACCAAGAGTTCATTTTATGGCCAATAAAAAGCTTAAAAAACTTTTACATATGTGCGCATTATCAAGTGTTAAACATGATCCTGAGATGAAAGCCTATTATGAGAGAAAAGTTGCAGAAGGAAAGCACAAAATGCTTGTATTAAACAATGTTAGAAATAAGCTTGTAGAACGTATATGCGCTTGTGTTAGGGATAAAAAAGCTTATGAAGTACGTCAAGTAGCATAAGTCTTATACTGTAAATTATAAACAAAATAGAGGATAATATTGATATTACCCTCAGGTTAAACATGCCTTATTTTATTGAATTATTCTCAAAAATAAGGAATGAAATATATTAATAATCATTTGCTTTTATCATAGTAATCTAATCTTACTCTGTTTTGTACAATTCATTCGCGTTTAAACATTATCTGCAGATTTAAGGTATAAAACTTAGTAAATACAGTCCATTTATTTTAGTTGACTATATCGCTAAATATCTATTTAAATGTGTAACTTGCAGTCGTTAAACGTTTCTATTCTATTAGAAATCAATGATCCTATCTCTTAAGGATTATACTTATTCTACCCTACCCAAATCCAAAACCACCTTGTTAGTAGCATCTTTTAGAGTTGTTTCTATCTCCATTTATATGAATGTATACTAACTGCATCGTGAGAGCATAGTGACTCCATTAAAACAGCCTTTTTAATGGAGTCACTATGGACTCATAATGGACTCACTATGGACTCACTCAAACCAAGACTGCATAAAAGTCCCTATTCTAGCCTACTAACAAATGATATGATTATTTTTAAATATTGACCTAGAAGAATGGTCTGAAAAATTCCAATAAAATTGATATTCATTGCTTTGCAAAGATAAACATTAAAACGATATGATTTTACTACACCCTTGATTATTCTAAATAAACACGGTCTCAATAGCTTGATATTGCCCAATTCGAAAACTTAGAATATCATAAATTAATTAAGGAATAGTGTAATATGCTAACCTAATTATAAAACAATCTTTGCTGCCTAATACTAATTATCCCTAACCCAATGAAAATATTAATAAAAGGAATGGTTTGCGATAGGTGTATTTACGTTCTGTTACAAGAGTTTTTAAAATTGGATATTGAAGTTACTGATATTCGCTTAGGAGAAGTAACCTTAAATGATAATAAGAAGATACCTATAGATGAAAAAGCTATTAAGGAAATGCTAGATAACAATGGCTTTGAATTGTTATACAATAAAGATCAAAAAACAATAGAGAAGATTAAAACCATTGTGATTAGCAGTATTCAAGCGCGTATCGACACAGGTGAGTCTACGAAATTATCAGCCCTTATAAGTAAAGAATTACACAGAGACTATGATTCATTAAGCTCTCTCTTTTCGTCCTTAGAAGGCTCTACTTTAGAGCAATTTATTATTTCTAAAAAGATTGAAAAGATCAAGGAGTTTCTTGTCTATAGTGACTTGTCTTTATCCGAAATAGCGTACGCATTAGGCTATAGTAGCTCGGCATACTTATCTAGCCAACTTAAAAAACACACAGGCTTTACTCCTTCTCATTATCAAAAGATCAGACAGGATAAGATCGAACTTATTAACCGATCAGCAAATAATAAATAATTGTCTTTTTTCTAAAAATCAACCTACCCCTTATCTCACTTTAGAGATAAGGGGTTTATTCTTTAAACTATAAATTTTAGCAAAATTAACAACGTTGTAGAAGTGTAAATTGTGTAATTCTTATCGGTAATTCTATATAATATGAGATACTACTCCCCTGTACTTTTGTCTTTGAAATTTAATACAGTATTAATAATTAAAGAGAAGATTATGTTATATAAATCTACAATATTCAAAATAGGATTGCTAATTCCCTTATTGAGCATTTTATTGCTTGCTTGTGAGAATAAATCAGAAACAGGAACAGAAGAGAAAGCAACTGATAATGCTGCAACAAGTAAACTGCCTGTTGATATCATTACAGCCCAAGAACAAACGTTGATTCAAGAAGAGGCAGTAGTAGGTACAATGGTTGCCAACAGAGAAGTCTCTATCGTAAGTGAATTACCACAAAAGATCACTCATATCGCATTTAAAGACGGGAGTTATGTTCAGAAAGGAGCTTTACTATACCAATTAAATGATGCGGATATTAAATCCCGTCTAAAACAAGTAGGTGCCGAATTAGAATTAGCTCGTGTAAATAAAACAAGAATGAGCAATTTATTACAGTCCGAAACAGTGAGACAACAAGAGTATGACGAAGTCTTAATGCGTTTTCGCTCTTTAGAGGCACAACAAGAATTGCTATATGTCGAGTTAGAAAAAACACGTGTTAGAGCACCTTTTGCAGGGAAGATAGGTATTTCGAAAGTCCACTTAGGAGCTTATGTAGTACCCGGAGAGCCTTTAGTGATATTACAAGATCTAAGTAGCATCAAAGTTAATTTTACTATCCCAGAGAAGTATTCTTCACTGATACAAATGGGTAAACAAGTACGATTCGCTACTGAAGTGACTGATAAAGAGTATACAGCTAAGATCTACGCTATCGAGCCAGGATTAGATGCTCAAGGAAGAAGTTTATTAGTACAAGCACTAACTCCTAATACAAATGACCAATTCAGAGCTGGACTATCGGCTAAAGTCTACGTTAGCGTTGCTGATCAAGCAGACAAAGGAATCTTAGTACCCACTGAAGCTTTAATGCCTGCAGAAAAAGGTTACTCTGTATTCATCATTAAAAATGGAGTTGCAAAAGCAATGCCTGTCGCTATTAGTAATAGAACAGAGAAAGACGCTATTATCACATCAGGCCTTGTCACAGGTGATCAAATCATTATTTCAAATATGCTGCGCTTAGGAGATGGAACTCCTGTAGAAGCTGTTGTGGCCAAATAATCAAAATACAAAATTACATTATGAGTATATCATCATTAAGTATAAAGAAACCGGTATTAGCCGGGGTGTTCTCCCTCTTAATTGTTCTGTTAGGAATAGTGGGATGGAAACAATTAGGGATTAGAGAATTCCCGTTAACAGAACCACCAGTTATCTCAGTGGTAACCTTTTACCCAGGTGCAAGCCCAGATGTTATCGCATCTAAGATCACTAAACCAATGGAAGAATCCATAGCTGAAGCTAATGGAATACGCACTATTTCTTCTGAATCAAGAGAGCAAGTAAGTGTTATTTCGATTGAGTTTAACCGAGAGATGAACATCGAAGACGCACTAAACGATGTGAGAGATAAAGTGGCTAAGTCAAAAAAACAACTTCCTGCGGATGTGGATCCACCTATTGTACAGAAGGCTTCCTCACCTGATAACTTAGTTGCTTTCTTAGAAGTAGAGAGCGATACGAAAGACATTAAGGAAGTGAGTCACTTAGCCTCTACTACGATAAAAGATAGAATACAATCTATCCCGGGTATTAGCAATGTATCGATAGTAGGAGAACATAAGTATGCGATGCGACTTCGCTTTAAACCCGATAAACTTGCTGCGTACCAACTGACACCTGAAGATATCCGTCAAGCACTACAACGCGAGAACATTGACTTGCCTGCTGGTCGAATAGAAGGTACTAACAGCGAATTAAGTATTCGTACTATGGGGCGCTTAACTACGGCTAATGACTTTGAACAAATGATCATTAAGCAAGTAGATAATACCACTATTCGATTAAAAGACATCGGTTCTGCCGAATTAGGAGAAGTAAATGAACGCACAGCTATCATTAACCAAACGGGTAATCTAAACCGCATAGGTGTGGGAGTAGCTATACAAATACAACGTGGAGCCAATGCCATAGAGGTCGTAGACGAGTTCTACAGACGATTAGACAAATTAAAAGCGGATATACCATCAGAATACAGATTAATCGTAGGGTTTGACTTTACGCGTTCAGTTCGCGATTCGATAGCAGAAGTAGAAGAAACACTGTTTATCGCTTTTGGTTTAGTGGTTCTTATTATCTTTTTATTCCTAAGAGATTGGCGATCTACACTTATACCTGTGATAGCGATACCTGTGTCTATTCTATCAGCCTTCTTTATTATGTATATCGCTGATTTTTCTATTAATATCTTGACCCTTTTAGGATTGGTATTATCTATAGGATTAGTGGTCGATGACGCCATCGTAGTTCTAGAGAATATCTATAAAAAAATAGAAGAGGGAATGACTCCTATACAGGCTGCGTTTAAAGGGTCTAAGGAAATATACTTTGCGGTAATTTCTACGACTATTACGTTAGCAGCTGTGTTCCTACCTATTGTATTTATGGGGGGTATCAGCGGGCAGTTATTTATGGAGTTTGCCGTAGTCGTATCGGGATCTGTATTGGTCTCAGCCTTCGTAGCCTTGACGCTAACGCCGATGTTAAGTGCTTATTTCTTAAAGAAAAATGAGCAACCCAATTGGTTTTATCGTGTAACAGAGCCTTTTTTCGTTCGCCTTAATAATGGTTATGCTCATTTGCTAATTGCGTTTATGAAAGTTAGATGGTTAGCTTGGGTATTCTTAGCAGGGACAACGTTGTTAATTTACTTTATAGGAAAACAACTGCCTTCTGAGTTGGCGCCAATAGAAGATAGATCTAATATGAGTCTAATCGCTGTTGCACCAGAGGGTGTCTCTTTCGATTATATGAAAAAACATATGAATGAAGTTGGAAACTATGTAAACGATTCTACTGATGGGTTATACCAAACCTATTCTATGGTAGCGATCTCGTTTATCCCTGCTCCAGCACCAGTAAATGTGGCGGTACAAAGTATTTATCTTAAAGATCCTAAAGACAGAAAATCAAGTATTCAAGATCTATATAACCAGTACGGAGCGGCATCTGGACAGTTTAGAGGCTTCTTATTATTTCCTTACCTCCCTCCTACTATTGGAAGTCGATATGGAGGTGGAATGCCAATACAATATGTGTTGCAAACAGAAAACTTAGAGAGCTTGACTACTGTCTTGCCTAAGTTCTTAGCAGCTGCACGTCAAAGTAAGAAGTTGTTATTTATAGATTCTGATTTAAAAATAAACAAGCCCGAACTAAAAATAAACATTGACAGACAGAAGGCTGCGCTAATGGGCGTGTCTATGGAAGAAGTGGCACATACTCTACAACTCTCATTCTCAGGACAACGCTATGGATATTACCTACGCAACGACCGCCAGTATGAAGTAATCGGGCAGCTAGACCGCGAATATCGAAATGACAATAACGACCTAAGTGCTATCTATGTACGCTCATTAAATGGACAGATGATCCCACTGAGTAACTTAATTACAACAGAAGAAGCAGTGAGTCCTGCGGCTATCTATCGATATGACCAGTATACATCGGCTACTATCTCTGCAGCTATGGCTCCAGGAGTGAGCTTAGCAGAAGGAATAGACGAAATAGAAAGAATAAAACAAGAGGTATTAGGTGATAGCTTTAAAACTTCGTTAGCAGGACAGTCTCGTGATTATGCAGAGAGCCAAGGTAATATCACGTTTACACTTATCCTTGCTTTGTTATTAATCTATATGATTTTAGCAGCGCAGTTTGGAAGTTTACGCGATCCATTAACGATTATGTTAACTGTACCTATGGCTGTGGCAGGAGCTATCTTAAGTCTCTACGGTTTTGATCAGAGTCTAAATGTATTTAGTCAGATCGGTATTATCACCTTAGTAGGGCTAATTACCAAGAACGGGATATTGATCGTTGAGTTTGCCAACAGTTTAAAAGAAAGTGGACTATCTAAGTACGATGCCGCGATACAAGCAGCGGTACAGCGCTTTCGCCCTATTCTGATGACATCATTGGCGATGATATTTGGTGCATTACCTATTGCGTTAACAGCGAATAGTCGTCAGTCATTGGGAATTGTAATAGCAGGAGGTCTTGTATTCTCAGGTATACTTACCCTATTTATTATTCCAGCAGTGTACTCTTATTTATCAAGTAAGAAAAGTGAAAAAGCAATAGTGGAAGAAGATTCTGAAGATGCCAATAGTCAAGTCGCTTAACTAGTAATGAAAACAAAAATGAAACGAAATATAGTATATATCGCTACAGCCTTAACACTTCTAAGTAGTGTTAATGGGCTGTATGCACAGAAGAACAAGCTTACCCTTAGCGATGCCTTAGAAATGGCTAAAGAGGGAAATAAAACATTGCAAATGAAGATATTAGAAGAGATAAACACCAAAGAGATTACTAAAGAAACAAAGAATGGTTTTTTGCCAACTATCTCAGCTAATGCGGGATATTCTTATTACATCAATAGGCAGGTTATCTTCTTACCAGGTTCTTTTGCTGGCTCTACTAAACCAGTACAAGACATCACTGTTGGTGGAAAAAACGTTTATAATGCTTATGTATCCTTATACCAACCTATTATAGCGCCTAATAAGCTACAACAGGTCAAAATAGCAAAGCTCAATGAACAATTAGAAAGCGAAAAAACAGCTGATCTAAGTAGCCGTGTTGCTTATAATGTATCTCTTCACTATTTAGATATGCTAATGATGAATCGTCAGTTAGATCTATTAGAGGAAAGTCTTCAACGTAACAAAAGAGCGCTAAAAGACTCCCGATCGCTATATGAGCAAGGTAGAGGACTAAAGTCTGACACCCTGCGTAGCTCTATAGCTGTAAGCAATTTAAAATCTTCTGTATCTTATTTGAAAAGCACAATCGACGTATCTGCCATAGAGTTAAAAAGACTAATAGGTACTGATGACTTAGGTGAAATAGAATTAACAGATAACCTTGACCTCGGTGAGAAAAGCAATGTGAATGATTTATATCAAATCGACGAAGCTATAGAAATAGCGCAGAAGAATAGAAAAGAGCTGATTATACAACAACTGTCTATTAATCTGCAAGAAAAAAAGACTAAAATAATCCAAGCAGAACAATTGCCACAGCTCTCATTAGTAGGTCAATATCAAGTACAAGCACAGGAAGACAATATGGACTTTGGACAGTATGTATTACCCCGAACTTCTTATTTAGGTGTGCAACTGACAGTGCCTGTGTTTAGTGGTAATCGTATAAAATCACAAATCAACCAGTCAAAAATAAAGACACAACAAGAAAAAATACGATTAGATGATCTAAATGAAAAAGTAAAAACAGAGCTATCAACTATTCTGAATAAACAGACAGAAGGCTATGCACAACTACAAATACAACAAAACACAGTAGAATTAGCAGCACTAAATCAACAGATGATAGAGGATCGTTTTAAAAATGGATTGGGTTCAAGACTGGAATTAACAGATGCTGAACTTGCGTTGACACAAGCTAAAATAAGCTATCTAAATGCAATTTACAACTTGCGTATACTTGATTTAGAACTGCGCTTTGCATTAGGACTAATCAGTCTGTAACAGTGTATAAACAGCGTGAGAACATATATCTCCCGCTGTTTACTTTACGAATAACAAAACCTCTTAATCAGTAAATCTTGCAAATCATATAGGGAATACTGTAAAAGGATTAACGGGAATTTTGAGGAGATTTGCTCTATCAAATAATACTTAAAACAAGAATCAAATGGAAAATAAGAACCTTCAGTTCAAAACGAACTTAAATTGCTCAAGCTGTGTATCAAAAGTAACAGCTGATCTAGATAGCGCACAGGGAATTAACAACTGGAATGTAGATACTACTAATAGTGATAAAATACTTACTGTAGCATCTGAGGGAATCACAGAACAAGAAGTAATAGAAATCATTCAGAAAAAAGGATTTAAAGCAGAACTGTACTTCCTTTAGACATTGCATCGATTAAATATTGAAAGCTCTAACACTACTAATACGGTCTTTAAAAAGAGAGGTTAATGCAACTGAAAAGTATAGGTAAGTCAAGACACTTACTTGCAAATAGTAGCTTATTTATTCTTAAGACTTATTTTGATGGCAATTCACAAGAATTAAAATCTGCTACTATTAAAGATAATACTGATAAAATGAAGCTTATCTTTTAGAGACTTCTTATGAGTAGTTTATAGAGAAAACGAACAGCCTATAGCATATGTTATAGGCTGTTTGCGTATATAACATTTAGGTTAACTAAGCTTTTTAATTAGTCCCCAACTTTTGACTGTGATGGCATATTGGCACATAAGAGATTATAAGGCGTGATTTGGCCCTCTATCTATTCTAGTGTGATATCACTAAATGCTGATACACTACTCTAAAACTTAATGTTCATCTGGGTTTACTAAATACGAAGATTAATTTGACACCACTCCTAATCAAATACACACTGCGTTAATCTTAGTAATGTTGTTTTTGAAACGCTTCTTTTGGCATAAATTAAAAGAAGATCTGCTGATTTCTTAGATATAAAAAGACAAAATAATTTGATTGGGTATGAGTATTCGCAAGGGATAGCGGGCAAATCACCATTGTCAAGAATATTTTATTAAAAAAGACACATTCTTATTCATCTCATTTATAATTGGATAGGAATACTTATGAAAAAAATATAAAAAATACAGATATTTTATCTTTGTAAAACTTGCACATAACAAAAAGTCGTGGTATGTTTGCACCGCATTAGAGAAGTAATTATCTAAGCAACGGAGAGGTGCCGGAGTGGTAACGGAGCAGATTGCTAATCTGTCATCGGGTAACCGATGCCAGGGTTCGAGTCCCTGTCTCTCCGCTAAGTTTTTCGGGGTGTAGCGTAGCCCGGTCATCGCGCCTGCTTTGGGAGCAGGAGGTCGCAGGTTCGAATCCTGCCACCCCGACGAAAAAACTTAGTGTATTGAAATAAATAGATGACCTTAA
>NZ_NSGJ01000063.1 GCF_002286775.1 Myroides sp. N17-2 | reverse complement strand
CACCCCGACGAAAAAACTTAGTGTATTGAAATAAATAGATGACCTTAATCGGGGTGTAGCGTAGCCCGGTCATCGCGCCTGCTTTGGGAGCAGGAGGTCGCAGGTTCGAATCCTGCCACCCCGACTTATAGAGCATTAAATTGCTAATAAAACCGTAAATATTAATTATTTACGGTTTTTTTTATTTTTAAATATACCATAATAAGGATCAAATTGGGGATCAATCTCAAAAGTTGTGTTTACGCATAAAGCTTAGTCAATCTGTATAAAAAGAAATCAATATCTCTTACACCTCTAAACTGAGCTCTGAATGCTTTAATTTTGGCATTAAATGATTCTGCAGAAGCATTGGTACTTCTATTATCAAAATAGTTAAGAATGGTTTTATAATTGATTTGCATTGTATTGATAACAGTGCCGAATTGTTTTAAATTAATCTTCATAACATCATTGTACCAATGAGCGAGTTTAGTATAAGCTACTTCTTTTACTGTGGTTGTGTTATATATTATTCTTAAGTGTTGCGCTACATCATAAGCTTGTTTAATCAAAGGATATTGATTAAATAGTATATCTGCTCTTTGTTTCTGATTAATTGTCCATTTACTTGGATCCATAGTTAGCAGATATCTACTTCTTATAAGTAGTTGCTTAGCTGTATCTCCATTATCAAATTCTATTGGAATAAATTGTTTACCTTCTTTTTTAGCTTGTAGGATTAAGTTGTTTTCAATATCTGAAGCATTCCAACGTTCTTGTATTCTAATATCTTGTAATGCTTCATTTACTAGTTTCTGTACATGAAAACGATCTGTTACTTGTGTTGCATTAACAAAGCACTTCGTAACAATTTTTTTCATAGAATTAGCCATATCAAGTGTTATCTCCTTAACTTTAGATCTTGTCTTAGAGGAGATTGTAAGAAGCTTCTCTATAATAGGCTCTACTTTAGTGCCAGAAAAAATTGCTACTATACTCCCTTTTTTACCTTTACTATATTTGTTTGTAATAATTGTATAGAGCTCACCTTTTGACAAAGCTGTTTCGTCTATTGATAGTTTAGGTCCTATGTTTTCAGGAAAAAGAAGATAGTCTTTAGCGTGTTCTTTATGTTCCCAAGCTTGAAAATCACTTAGTGAATCTTTGTATTGGCGTTGTAGTTTTTTACCATCAATATTAAAGAAACCTCCTATTGTATGACAATCACTTGCCTTAGTATCTA
>NZ_NSGJ01000062.1 GCF_002286775.1 Myroides sp. N17-2 | reverse complement strand
CCGCTCTGCTTAAACCTGATGTAGGTTTTTAAATAACATCATCTGCGGAAGTAGCTCAGTTGGTAGAGCTCCAGCCTTCCAAGCTGGTTGTCGCGAGTTCGAGCCTCGTCTTCCGCTCTATAAACCTGATGTGGGTTTTTAAATAACATCGTCTGCGGAAGTAGCTCAGTTGGTAGAGCTCCAGCCTTCCAAGCTGGTTGTCGCGAGTTCGAGCCTCGTCTTCCGCTCTATAAACCTGATGTGGGTTTTTAAATAACATCGCCTGCGGAAGTAGCTCAGTTGGTAGAGCTCCAGCCTTCCAAGCTGGTTGTCGCGAGTTCGAGCCTCGTCTTCCGCTCTGCTAATTAGCCCTAACAATTGTTAGGGCTTTTTTATACCCATTACTTCCTATTACAACCGTTTTAAGGGATATTTAAAATAAAAAAAAGACCATATCAACTAAATGATATAGTCTAGTATATGGTTCAGAAGTTACTATTTAATTCAGTTGACTTAAGTCAGTATTAGTTTCTACTTCATAAGCAGCTTTGTTTTGTTCAAATATACGAGCGCTGTGCTCACCTCTAAGTGTGATTACATCTCCTTTTACTTCTAACCAGCTTCCTTCTCTAAGTCCTAATACAGGTTGAGTATTAAATGCGTGAAACTCGTTTATACGTGTTTCTCTAGTTTCTCCCATATGTGTAGAACCTTCGATAGGATCTAGATAATGAGGGTTAAGATTAAAAGGAACAAATCCAAAAGTCTTAAATGACGGTGGATACACAATAGGCATATCGTTTGTCGTTTCCATAGTTAAACCACAGATATTACTACCTGCACTACATCCTAAGTAAGGTGTGCCATTGTCAACCACTTCTTTGATCGTATCTAAAACATTATTTTGATATAACTGTTTTACTAATAAGAATGTGTTTCCACCACCAGTGAATATCGCTTGTGCCTCTTTAACAGCATTTACGGGATTATCATATTCGTGTAATCCCTTTACTTCGATGCCGATAGTTGCAAATGCAATGCGTACTTTATCTGTATATTCGTTATGAGTAATACCACTAGGGCGTGCATATGGGACGAATAACAAGGTAGATACACCTCTAAAATGTTCTTTTAGGGTAGGTAATAAGTACTCTAAGTATGTGCCGTGATATATAGTAGAAGTACTAGCTATTATTAGATTTTTCATACAGTTTGATAATTTTTGTAAAAGTAAGTCGTTTTAATGTAACATTATCTTTATAAAGAGACAAATGCACACCTAACTAAACTTACTATTATATATGTCTAATTTCCATACGTTTTTATGCCTTTCTTTCTTATTATGTCATTTTTCTATTAATGCACAAGACAATAATGCTGTGATAAATGGGCGTATCGTCACTAAAGAAGGAAGTAGAGATGGTATCCTGATTACTAATATTACAAAAGAAAAATATGTATTCTCTGATAAAGGAGGATATTTTGCTATTGACAGTGATATCAATGACACACTTAGATTTACTAGTCCTGATTATATCGAATATACCTATGTCGTTAATGAATTTGATATAAAGAGAAACCCTGTGTTATTTCCTCTTGAGCAGATTTATGGTATGAATAGATTAGACGAAATAGTCATCACTAAAATAGATAGCAGATCATTAGGATTGACTGATAAGTATACCCAAAAATATACTCCTGCTGAACGTAAACTCAAAACAGCTAAAAATGGTTTATTAGACCCTTTTGTAAATATGTTGTCAGGGAGAACTTCTGTACTAAAGAAGAATCTAGCTTACGAACGCGAAGACTTTAAAGTAGATAAATTCTTGAATGCCATTAGTACAGCTCGATTAGAAGGATATTATAAGATACCCGCAGACTATACAGAAAGTTTTGTTTACTTTGCCATTACTAAAAAGGAGATTAAAGATCTACTAGAAGAGACTCCTATAGATACCAAAACTTTAGAGAGAAATATTACCCCTGCGGTATTTGAGTTTTTAGAGATGCTTGGTAATAGACCTAATTAATGATACTATGATTAGTGTACAACGTATTATAATCTGTATTTTGATGATTAGTTGTTTTTATGCTAATGCACAAGAATATGACTTATCTATACTTCACGGTAGAGTATTGACTAAAGAGAAGCAGAATGAAGGGGTGCTAGTAACTAATGCCACAACAAAGGGGGCTGCTGTACTCTCTGATATGAAAGGATACTTTGATATTGAAGCTAAGGAAGGTGATACCCTTAAGTTTTCGAGTCCTGATTATATTGAGTATACCTATGTCGTTAATGAATTTGATATAAAGAGAAACCCTGTGTTATTTCCTCTTGAGCAGATTTATGGTATGAATAGATTAAACGAAATAGTCATCACAAAACTAGATAGCAGATCATTAGGATTGACTGATAAGTATACACGATTTCATACTCCTGCTGAACGCCAATTAAAGAAAGCTACGACTGGAGGTGGTATTATTCCTGTGGATCCTATTGTCAACTACTTTACAGGTAGGACATCGATGCTTAAAAAAGCATTGTCTTATGAACGAGAAGGCTTTAAAGTAGATAAATTTTTTAATGCTATTAGTACAGCTCGATTAGAAGGATATTATAAGATACCAGCAGACTATACAGATAGTTTTGCGTACTTTGCCGTTACTAGAAAGGAAATTAAAGATATTTTAGACAGTACACCGATAGATATGAAGACTTTAGAGAGTAATATTACTCCTTTGGTCTTTGAGTTTCTTGAGATGATAGCTGATAAACCTAATTAACGATACTATGATTGATATTCAACGTCTTTTAGCATTTGTTTTCTTGTTTTTTAACTTGTCTGTTATGGCACAGTCTGTAACAGGTACTTTGGAGGGCAAAATAATAGCTAACGATGGTAGTAAAGAGAGAGTGTTGATTCTTAATGTGACTAAAGAAAGTGGTGTGGAGACAGATGATGCAGGATATTTTAGTATGAAGGGAGATGTAGGAGATACTTTGAGATTTATCAGTCCATTCTATATGTTTTACACTTATAAAATTAGCGAAGCAGATTTCAGCCGAGATCTTGTTCTATTCCCTTTAGAGAAGAATAAAATGGGGAATGTATTAGAAGAAATAATCATCACGAAAAGAAAGAGAACTTCAAGTGCTAGTCATACTTATAACACTCCTGGTCTTAGTCCAGTGGAGCGCAAGTTATCAGGAGCTACTAGGGGTGTTTTTCTTACTCCACTGATTAATTATCTTACAGGTGAAACGAAGATGCTTAAGAAGGCTTTAGTTTATGAGCGCGAAGGTTTTAGAGTTGATAAATTTCTTGACTATATCAGCGTTGACAAACTTGTTAGCGATTATAACATTCCTTATGATTATGCTGAAGCTTTTGCTTTTTATGCCGTGAATGATGAGGAAGTAAAAAAGGCTCTAGATATTGACCCCTTAGATGTGAAGTTTCTAGAAGGAGTTATCTCACCTGTGGCGAAAGAGTTTTTAGAGGTGATAAGTAACCATTCTAATTAGAGCTCTGAGGATTTGAATTTATTAACCCAATGCAGTATAGAGATAGTGTACTTCGTAATTTACTAGAGACTTTTTATAATTGAATAATTGCTATAGCCTCTAATTTAACATAAGTTTGCAGACGTAAAATTTGTGTGTTATGGAGAATGGAATATTTTTACAACAATAATTTGAGAATGATGAGATATATTATATCCTTGCTATTAATCCTTAGTGTTTCTATCGTTTTTGGACAAGGAAGGAAGATGGTTGATGGAAAAATAGTATCCAGTACGAAACAATTAGAAGGGATATATGTAGCTAATATTAATACTGGTGAGTCATATATGACTGAACCAGGTGGTTATTTTAAGATAAAAGCACAGGAAAATGATACACTTATGTTCTCAGGGCCTTTGTTTTTAGCTTATAGACATAAACTAGACGATATAGATTTGAAGAGGGATATAGTACTAATTCCGCTAGAACCTAACTCACTGTATTATGAGCTAGATGAGATTATTATCACTAAGATTACTTCTGAGTCTTTAGGTTTAGTGCCTCGTGGAACTAAGATACGCACACCAGCTGAGCGTAAGATTTATACAGCTACTACAGGTAGTGGACTGATCTCAGTAGACGCGATAGTTAATATGATCTCTGGACGTACTAAGATGCTTAAGAAGGCGTTAGCCTATGAGAAGCAAGAGTCTAGAAAAGACAAGTTTTTAAACATTATGTCTGAGGAGAAACTGATTAAAGAATACAGCATCCCTAAGGACTATGTGAACGGATTTGCTTATTATGTGGCAACAGATGATCTGATGTCATCTTATCTAAGTGCTACTGTTCCTGATGTAAAAAGAGTGAGTAGCCTTACAGGAGAATTAGCGTTAGAGTTTATCCAATTGATACACGAAAAGTTGTCAGAACAGGGTAAGCAAGCTAAAATTGAATAGTTTAACAAATGGTTTATACGAAAAGCTACGTTAGAATTTAATAAACTTCGTAGATTTGTAACCTTATAAATAGAAAACAAACACGTATGTTCGGAATCGGCGGCGGTGAAATATTCTTCATCATTTTAATCATTTTAATGTTATTTGGTTCTGATAAAGTGCCTGAGATGGCACGTACCTTTGGTAAATTTATGGCTCAAGTGAAGAATGCTACGAATGACATCAAACACGAGATCAATAAAAGTGCTGAGGAATCAGGGATTAAAAAAGAGATAACAGAGACCTTTGATATGGATATGAATCCATTAAAGGATATAAATCCTCTACAAGATATTCAAAAAGAAGTAGAGAAACAGAAGGAAGATATTGAGAGTATTACTGGACCTATTAAAAGACAGTTGTAATGATAGAATCACTTATACAGTCTGATAAAGAATTATTAGTTTATCTTAATAATCTAGGAAGTACTTCATATGATGCTTTTTGGTTGTTTATTACTAAACAGTTAAACTGGATGCCTTTCTATCTACTATTATTGTATTTAGTCTATAAAAAGGTTTCTCTTAAGACATTGGGGATAGTATTATTAGTAATCGCTGGATTAATTGCCTTTACTGATCAGTTTACGAACCTTGTTAAGAATCACTTTGCTAGGCCAAGACCTTGTAATACAGAAGATATTCAGGCATTGTTGAGAATAGTTAAATGTAGTCCTACGAATAGTTTCTTCTCAGGACACGCTTCTAACTCTACGGCTACGATGTTATTCTTATTCTTAATATTGAGAAGATACTATAAGTATGCATTCTTAGTCTTTATATTCCCATTAGTATTTGCATATAGTCGTATTTATCTATCATTGCACTTCCCTGGAGATATATTCGTCGGTATGTGTGCTGGTATTCTAACAGGAACATTATTCTACCAACTCTTTAAATGGTTAGAACGAAAATATAAGTTAGTTTAACTAACTACTAAAAAAAGGCTTAGAATCGATATTCTAAGCCTTTTTTTGATTCTAAAGATTATAATACTCTTGATACTGTTAGTCCATCTCTGATTGGTAGAAGTATAGTCTCTACACGAGGATCTTCTTTCAGTAGCTTGTTATATTGGTCTATTTCTATCGTCGCTCTATCGTTCCATTTGATTTCTTCCACTACCTTACCTGACCATAATACGTTATCAGATAGGATAATTCCTCCTTTGTTCATCTTCTCTATAATAAGGTGGAAGTAGTTCGTATAGTTTTTCTTATCTGCGTCTAAAAACACCAAGTCAAACTTTTTATCTAGTGTAGGGATGATATCTAATGCGCTTCCTAAATGCTGTGTGATCTGCTCTCCGTGACCTGATAGATCAAAGTACTTACGTTGAAACTCTACTAGTTCTTCGTTCACATCTATCGTATCTATCGTACCATCTGCTCTTAGTCCTTCAGCTAGACTAAGTGTAGCATATCCTGTGAATGTACCTACTTCTAGTATGTGCTGAGGGTTTACTAACTTAGAGATCATACTTAAAAATCGACCTTGAAAATGACCACTAAGCATCCTTGGTTGTAATACTTTTTGGTAGGTTTCTTTATCTAATTTTGCTAGTAATTCAGGCTCATTTTCTGAATGCATAGCTGCGTAATCCTCTAATTCTGGTGATATAAAGTGCATAGTCGTAATTCGAATCTAATTTTAAAAGTGCAAATATAATCCTAGATTAAACGTCTGCCAAATACTGCTTTGATTTTCTGCATTTTAGTTAAACCTTAAATCAGTAGATAACATTTAAACGAGAATGAATTGTACAAAGCAGAGCAAGATTAGTGATTAAAGCACACTGTAGTGTGGTTTTAGAGCTAATGGAAGCTATGTAAAGTAGAATTTATTCGCAGTAAATGGTGGTTGCGGATTTAAGGTTAAATATTTATTAGTAATTTTGAAATGGTTAGCGATCAGAAAAACACACTATACAAAGTTTTTAGACTTTGAGTTCTTTATGTTGGAGTGCTTACTAAGCACTGAATAGTATTGATATTTAACTACACGACAAAATTACGATTACTAGAACTCTTTTTTTGAGAGAAGGGCACTTTTGGGCAAAAATGACCTAAAAAGGGCAAAAAAGACCACTTTTGGCCTAAAAAGGGCTCTCTGTAAAATCGTAATATATTGAAATATAGTGTTTTGTGTGGTTTGATACACCCATTCCTTCGGAAGGGCTTTGGAAGAATCCAACAATTGTTCGGAAAGAGGGCCTGTTTTCCGAACAACTACAAAAGCCTTCCAAAACTCTTCCCGAACAAATCCATCTTTATATCCTTCTTAGCCCTTTGTGTATAAGGGATTGTAACTTAATTATATGTTGCGCCAAGTCTCCTAGCTTTAAGTCGAGATAGGAATAATTAGGTAAAAAATGGCAAAAAGTGGCGTTTTCTTCCCTCTGCCTAAAATCCTAGTTTTACTATCCTGACCTTTGCAAGTGTCTTGAAAGAGGTGAATAAGCAGAGGTTTATTCCTGTTATTTGGAATACTATTTTATTGGGCAATGCGTGAGGTATGTATGCGGTATGCTTGCTGAATCAGACCTCCTGAGCAGGAATTGGGCAGTGAAACTGCACTTGTTCAGGAGAAGTCAGCAAAGGGATGTGTGTTATTTGATGTTATGAAAAAATTTAAACTCACGATCATTCGGATGAGATTAGTGATGGATGATAAGAAAGTGTTGTTATATTTCTGATAGGGATAAAATAAAAATTAACACTTCCTCTAGTTTTAGAGTTTTATTTTTCTAATTTTATAAGAACCAATTATTTAAACTATTATGAGGATATTAAAGAAGATTCTGAAGTGGCTGGCTATTGTTATAGTGTTAATCGTTGCTTTGGCTTATATATTTAAGGTGGATTATTTATTCACAGCGGTGCGTACTGTTTATTTTAATGGGTATAAGACTGCTTTTTTAGATGATTATAAATACTTCCCGACGAGAGAGATTAAGAATGATGTAGGACAACCGTGGGCATTTACAAAGGATTATAATACGGTGAAGGCGAGTGATAGTTTAGAGAAGACACATAAAGAGTTACAGTCTATCGCTTATATGGTGATTAAGAATGATAGTATCTTCTATGAAGCATATTATGATGGGTATAATAAGGACTCTTATAGCAACTCGTTCTCGATGGCTAAAAGCGTGGTGTCTGCTGTACTTGGTAAGGCGTTGCAAAGAGGAGAGATTAAGAGCTTAGATCAGAAAGTAATTGAGTTTTTACCTGAGTTAAAGGGAAAGTATAAGGATGAGTTGACAGTAGGAGATTTGTCTTCTATGTCGTCAGGTTTAGATTGGGATGAGGCATATTACAGTCCGTTCTCTATTGTGACTAGAGCTTATTTTGATAAAGATTTGAGAGGAGTGATGCTTGGCTTAGAGATTAAGGATAAGCCGGGACAAGAGTTTATTTATAAAAGTGGAGATACTGAGCTGTTAACGATGGTACTTGAGAAAGCTACAGGTAAGTATATGACGGATTATATATCAGAATACTTTTGGAAACCAATGGGAGCTGAGAACCCTGCATTATGGCAGTTAGATCATAAAGGGGATGGAGTAGAGAAGTCATATTGCTGTTTTACGAGTAATGCGCGTGACTTTGCTAGATTTGGTAAGTTATATAAAGATCACGGAATGTGGAATGGGGTGCAGATATTAGATAAGTCATTTGTAGATAAATCAGTGACACCACGCTTTAAGAATTCTCCTGAGTATGGTTACGGCTGGTGGATGGTGAATTATAAGGGGCAAGACTTCTTCTATATGCGTGGGCATTTAGGTCAGTTCGTGATCGTATCTCCTAAAGACAATGTGATTATCGTGCGTCTTGGACATCTTAAAGGGGTACAGACAGAGACAGATCCTCACAGTAATGATCTGTATACTTATATAGATGAAGCGTATAATATGTTAGCACAAAGAAAGTAAGCTATGCTAAGAAATCTTGTATTAGAACATTTGTTGTTTTTTGATATAGAGACTGTACCTGTATGCGAAAATTTTGATGGCTTAGATGAAGAGATGCAAGACTTGTTTGATACCAAGACAGCTTATCAACGCAAAGATGGTCAGACTGCAAGTGAATTCTATGAGCGAGCGGGGATTTGGGCTGAGTTTGGCAAGGTGGTTTGTATCTCTGTTGGGTACTTCACGTATAAGAATGGTGATAGACAGTTTAGGGTAACTTCTTTCTCAGGAGAGGAAGCTACTTTGTTGACAGAGTTTGGTGTTTTACTAGATACTCATTTTAATGATCCTACTTATGTGCTATGTGGACATAATATCAAGGAGTTTGACGTCCCATTTGTGGTGAGGCGTATGTTGATTAATGGGGTTAAAATCCCCAATAAGTTGTGTATAATTGGGAAGAAACCCTGGGAGGTAAATCACTTAGATACTATGGAGTTATGGAAAGTGGGAGACTATAAAAATTTCACTTCTTTGAAGCTTTTGACTAGAATATTGAATATTTCATCGCCAAAAGACGATATTGATGGTAGTGAAGTGGCTAAAGTGTACTATGAAGATAAAGATATCGATAGAATTATCGTGTACTGTGAGAAGGATGTAGTAGCGGTGGCACAGGTTTTGCTTAGGTTTAAGAGAGAGGAACTATTAAGTAAAGAAGAGATATTATCTGTCTAGGTTAAGAATTAGTTAAAAAAACATTGGTTAGTATTAGGTGTTGAAATATATTTTTCCTATTTTTGACTGTAAATAAAGAGATAATAATGCGAATAATTTATTCAAATACGTTTTATTCTATGAAGTCATCAGTCTTATGTAAGGCTATGTCTTTTGTGGTATAAGGTTTTTGAATAAAATAATAATATTTATTAAGCCTCTGTACCTCTACAGGGGCTTTTTTTTAGATAATAATATAAAGAATAGAGTAATGAATTTAGTCAATAAGCATATAACGTCAACTTCGTATAAGGGAATTTGTTTTCCTGTGCGTTCGATGTGGACATATACGACCAAGAGTGATGGCTTATTTTGATTATACTGTTTTTTGTATGTAAAAATAAATAAGAAGGTCCTTTTGGTATGTGAATACTAAAAGGACCTTTTTTTATAATGTTCAATTTAATAACAATTAAAAGTAATGGGAAACAAAGTTTTAAAAGTATTGGGGTTCTCTGTTAGAGATCAACAATTCGCTGTAAAGACAGCTAACTACTCTTTCACAGTGAAAGACGGTAGAGAATTAGTAAGAGATGTCAATGCTGATTCGGGGGAATTATTATTAGCAAAGTTAGCAGGTAGTATCCACGCTGTGGGTAGCCTTATTGGAAATACTTTAGGGTTAAATCTTAAGTCAATCCAAGTAGAGGTATCAGGAGAGATTAAGGCGGATGATGTAGATAAAGCAAACTTCTATGAGTTTAACAAAGTAGAGGTAGTGGTAAAACCTACGTCTGAGGCATCAATAGTGTTGCTAAAAGAATGGATCGATGCTGTAAAGTCAGCATGCCCAATGTTCGCCAATTTTAACGCAAAAACTCCTACTATCGTTACGTTAGTCAAGGAATATGATCAAGTAAAAGTAGCTTAATATGCATATATGTTCCATAAAGATTGTGATATAGGCTAGCGCCTTAATTAGTTTATTAGATAGCAAGTACTATATCACAATTATTATATATTTTTGTTATTCAAGCGAGATAGCTGAATAGACAAAAATGAAAGAACAGACACCCATATTATCAGTAAAGGATTTACAGATTGATTTTCTGAAAGAGAAAGCATGGCATACGATTATTAAAAAGAGTTCTTTTGATATCTATCCTAATGAAATACTCGGTGTAGTAGGGGAGTCAGGATCTGGTAAATCAGTTACATCACTTGCATTAATGGGGCTATTACCTAGAGAGATTTCTCAGATAGCGTCAGGTAGTATTACTTTCGAAGGAAAGGATATTACATATTACACTGATAAAGAGTTTCGCTTACTTCGTGGAGCTCAAATATCAATGATATTTCAAGAGCCAATGAATGCTCTTAATCCTTCTATCACTTGTGGGGAACAGGTGGCAGAAATACTACGCGAACACCTATCACTTAAAGGTAAAAGCTTAAAAGAAGAAGTTTTGCGCTTATTCGACAGAGTGAAATTGCCTAATCCAAATCAAGTTTATAGTAAATATCCACATCAGATATCGGGTGGTCAGAAGCAGAGAGTTATGATCGCTATGGCTGTGGCGTGTAAGCCTAAGTTATTAATAGCAGATGAACCTACGACTGCATTAGATGTGACGGTACAGAATGAAATCATCAATCTCTTAAAGGATTTGCAAAGGGATAATAAGATGAGTATCTTATTTATCTCACATGATTTAAATCTAGTGTCTTCTATCAGTGACCGTATACTGGTGATGTATAAAGGTGATATCGTAGAACAAGGAGATGCAACAGCAGTGTTTAATCATCCTCAAGATATCTATACAAAGGCTTTGGTAGCTTCTCGCCCCTCACTTACAGAACGCTTAAGAAGACTGTCTACTATAGGAGACTTTCTGAATAAGAATGTAGTAAAAGAAGTAGTAACGAAAGAAGATAGACAGGATAAACTAAATGCAATATATAGTAAAGCTCCTTTATTAGAAATAAGAAATGTCTTTAAGGATTATGTCATTAATGGTGGATTATTTAAAAAGGGAGTATTTCATGCGTTGCAAGATATTAGCTTTAATGTCTATGAAGGTGAAACGTTAGGATTAGTAGGAGAGAGTGGTTGTGGTAAATCTACATTGGGTAATGTGATTCTTCAGTTAGATAGAGCAACTAAAGGGCAGATCTTTTATAAAGGACAAGATATTACGAAGCTTTCAGCTAAAGAATTTAGAGTGTTTAGAAAGGATATACAGATTATATTTCAAGATCCTTATTCTTCATTGAACCCTAGGCTTACAGTAGGGCAGGCTATTACGGAACCTATGAAAGTACACAAGATAGGAAGTAATGATGCTGATCGAAGAGAGAAAGTAATCGAGATACTACATCGCGTAGGATTAGACGAAACAGTGTTTAATAGATATCCACACGAATTCTCTGGAGGACAAAGACAGCGTATCGGTATCGCTAGAACGATAGCAGTACAGCCTAAATTGATCATCTGTGATGAGTCTGTCTCTGCCTTAGATATCTCTGTACAAGCACAAGTACTGAACTTACTTAATGACTTAAAGGATAATTATAACTTCACATATATCTTTATTTCACACGATCTGTCTGTGGTGAAGTATATGTCAGATAATGTGATGGTGATGAATAAAGGTAGAATAGAAGAAATAGGAGAGGCAGATGAGTTATATGCTAATCCGAAGACACCTTATACGCAGGGATTGATAAGTTCGATTCCTAAGTAAGAGATAAAAGTAAAGGCTCCTTATTATGGGAGCCTTTATTATTTCTGTTAATTATATCCTGAGTAAGGTACTTCTTGTTCTAAGAAGTTGATACCATAATTCTCGAGTTCTTTTAAGATGGGTTCATATACATCTTCTGTAATTGGCATTTGAACACCTGGATTCGTGATAATCCCTTTTAAGATTTTTAGTGTTGCTATAGCTACTGGTAAACCTACTGTTTTTGCCATAGCAGTATAGACTTGGTTATCACCTATGCAGACCATAGTTGAATCAATCTGTTTATTTTCACCGTTTAGTTCATAGCCTATTTTATGATACATCACTATCATATCTTTATCATCAGGACTTAGCGTCCATGAATCCCCTAATATCTTCTCTAATATTTGAGCAGGAGTGGCATCTTTAAGACCGATTTTCTTAGTTGGGTTAAATAAGTCAAGCTCTAATAACTTGTCCCACATAATGTCATCTTGATCAATACCTAGTGCTAATCGCAGTTTCGTTTCTACAGTATCAGTAGGGTGATAAGGTAGGTAAGAGTTAATAAACTCTCTGTAGGTCATTTGTTCTGAGTTATCTATCTTATAGGTATCGTCAGTGATACCAAGTTCTACGAATAGATTCCACGCTCTAGAGTAGCCCACTCTTCTGATAGTACCTCTAAAGATCGTTTTGGCATCAGTAAGACCATAGATATCTTTATACTTTAATGAATCTCTGTTAGCGTAAGCTTCAAATCTACCATACCCTTCAACGTTAAGAAACTCTGTTCGTCTAAATACTTTATTATAAGGAATGTATTTGTATTGCCCTTCTTGTAAGAATTTGGCTGCACCACCTTGTCCGGCAAGTACAACATTGCGAGGATTCCAAGTGAACTTGTAGTTCCAAAGGTTGTTGTCAGACTCCGTAGCAATTAATCCACCACAGAAAGATTCGAATGAAGTGACTTTTCCTCCTTTATGTTGAATCTCATGGATGATTTTCATCGCACTCATATGATCAATACCGGGATCTAGCCCTATTTCATTCATAAAGATTAGGTTATTGGCGATGACTTCTTCATTTAGTTCTTGCATAGCAGGACTGATATAAGACGCCGTTACCATGTGTTTCTTATACTTAACACAGTCTTTTGCTAGTTCTATATGTAGTGTAGCGGGTAGCATAGATACTACTATATCTGCTTTCTGCACTAGTGCTTGACGTTCAACTTCGTTGTGAAGGTCAAAAGCGATAGCAGTAGCATTCGGGTGGTTCATTGCTTTTTGTTTGGCAGACTCAAGTGATAAGTCGCCAATGGTTAAATGTAAGTTCTCTTGTTCTGATTTGTCTAAGAGATACTTGATTAATGAAGAACTGGACCTACCTGCTCCTACTATTAAAATTTCTTTAGTCATAATATTCTAGTTGGTAATCCAATATACGAAATTTGAGTTTCAAGAAAATGAAAAAATTGTATAAAAAATATTAATGTGCTATGTAAGTGATAATTTGTATATTTGAAAGAAAAATAAATGGGACGTAAAGTATTATTTATCGCGGCATTAATCGGAGCAATCGGTATTATGTTAGGAGCATTTGGAGCTCATGGACTAAAGAAAGTTGTTTCAGAAGCACAGGTTCTAACTTTCGAAACGGGTGTACGTTACCAAATGTACCATGCCTTTTTTTTACTTTTTATAGGAACAAGCAGTTATTTTTCAGACAAGACTAAAAAAACAGTTATGTATCTGGTTTTGTTTGGGATATTGTTTTTCTCCGGATCAATCTATCTTTTAACCTTTAAAGATTTGATTTCTATTAACTTAAGATTTATTGGGCCTATTACTCCTATTGGAGGAGTATTGTTTATTATAGCATGGTTATATGCTGGTATACAGGCTTGTAAGTGTAAAAGCACTATTTAATAACTCTTTTGTATATTTATATTTTAAATTTATTTCTAAGTTTGCAAACAAATTAATACACAACCTAAATAATGAAAATGGATATTTCTGAATCAATTTCACTGGAAAAATATGGTATTAAAGATGTTGTAGAGGTAGTTTACAATCCTTCGTACGACGTTTTATTTAATGAAGAAACAAACCCAAGCTTAACTGGGTATGATAAAGGGGTGGTAACTGAGCTAGGTGCAGTTAACGTAATGACTGGAGAATTTACAGGACGTTCTCCTAAAGATAAATACATTGTTAAAGATTCAGTTACAGAAAACACTGTATGGTGGAATTCACCAGAATCTCCAAATGACAATAAACCAATTGACAACAAAACTTGGAATGCTTTAAAAGAGAACACTGTAGAACAGTTATCTGGAAAAAGATTATTCGTTGTTGATGCATTTTGTGGTGCTAACGAAAATACTCGTTTAAAAGTAAGATTCATTATGGAAGTTGCGTGGCAAGCGCACTTCGTAAAAAATATGTTTATCCGTCCAACGGAAGAAGAGTTAGCTAACTTCGGTGAGCCAGACTTCGTAGTAATGAACGGATCTAAAACTACATTTAAAAACTTCAAGGATCACGGATTAAATTCTGAAGTATATGTAGCATTTAACTTGACTGAAAAGATACAAGTTATAGGAGGTACATGGTACGGAGGAGAGATGAAAAAAGGATTGTTCGCTATGATGAACTATTACTTACCATTAAAAGGAATGGCTGCTATGCACTGTTCAGCTAATAAAGGTAAAGATGGTGATGTAGCTGTATTCTTTGGTTTATCAGGTACTGGTAAAACTACATTATCTACAGATCCAAAACGTGAATTAATCGGTGATGATGAGCACGGATGGGATGATGAGGGTGTATTCAACTTCGAAGGAGGATGTTACGCTAAAACTATTAGCTTAAGCAAAGAGAATGAACCAGATATTTATGGAGCTATTCGTCGTGACGCTTTATTAGAAAACGTTACAGTAGATGCTAATGGTATCATTGACTTCAATGACGGATCAGTTACACAAAATACACGTGTATCTTACCCAATTGAACATATTGAAAATATCGTTAAGCCTGTGTCTAAAGCTGGACATGCGACTAAAGTTATCTTCTTAACGGCAGATGCTTTCGGTGTAATGCCTCCAGTTTCTAAATTGACTCCAGAGCAAACTAAATATTACTTCTTATCAGGATTTACAGCTAAGTTAGCTGGTACTGAGCGTGGAGTAACTAAACCAGAGCCTACATTCTCTGCATGTTTTGGTAAAGCTTTCTTATCTCTACACCCAACTCAATACGGTGAAGAATTAGTTAAGAAAATGGAAGAGCACAATGCTACAGCTTATATGGTAAACACTGGATGGAATGGTACAGGAAAACGTATCTCTATCAAAGATACTAGAGCTATCATTGATCGTATCTTAGATGGTTCTATCGAGAACGCTGAGACTACAATCGTTCCTATTTATAACTTCGCTGTACCAACAGCATTAGAAGGGGTAGATACAAACATTTTAGATCCTCGTAATACTTATGCAGATGCTTCTGAATGGGAAGCGAAAGCACAAGACTTAGCAGCTTTATTTATTGAGAACTTCAAATTGTACTCAAATAATGCTGAAGGTAAGGCTTTAGTAGCAGCAGGACCACAGTTATAGTATAATAGTATATACCTATATAAAAAAAAGGAGATGATTAGTCATCTCCTTTTTTTGTTTTATATATGTTATAGGATAGATATAAAAAAACCTCCTTGAATAAGGAGGTTTTATATATTGTAAGTTGTTACTTGTTTGCTTGTTGAATGTATTTCTCTAAAGCCATAGTCATAGATGGTGTACCAGGTGCTGGTGCCATGATGTCTACTCTTAAGTCATGATCTAAAGCTTCCTTTTGAGTTGTAGTACCGAATACAGCTATTCTTGTATTATCTTGACTAAAGTCAGGGAAATTCTTGAATAATGATTTAATACCAGTAGGGCTAAAGAAAGCTAGTACATCATATTTTACATCTGCTAAATCTGATAAATCACTCATAACAGTACGATAGAATGTACCTGGTGTCCATTTTACTTTTAAATCATTTAAAGTAGCTGGAATGTCATGGTTTAACTGATCAGATGCAGGTAATAAGAAAGCCTCGTCTTTGTATTTTTTAATCAAAGGAGCTAGTTCTGCAAAGTCTTTCTGACCTACATAAATCTTTCTTTTACGATATACCACGTATTTTTGTAAATAGTAAGCTACAGCTTCAGATTGACAGAAGTACTTCAGTGTTTCAGGCACTTTATAGCGCATTTCTTCAGCTACTCTAAAGAAGTGATCCACAGAATTCTTACTAGTTAAAATAATAGCAGTAAAGTTGTTTAGATCGATCTTCTCTAATCTAACCTCTTTGGCTGGAACACCTTCTACGTGGATGAAGGGTCTAAAGTCAATTTTCACTTTGAATTTCTGCTCTAATTCGAAGTAAGGTGAGTTTTCTACTTTAGGCTCTGGTTGAGAAACCAAAATTGTTTTCACTTTCATAATTGTACTTTTTCTTATAAGGCTCCGTAATCTTTAAACCAGAAATACAATAATAGATAAGGAGCTATTTCAAGGGTGCAAAGATACAAAATAAAATAGAAGCCCTTATTCATTATTGCTTTTTGGTTATTTTTTATAAAAAGGACATATAACAGGATGTTAGTTGCGATTAATGCAATTAAAAGTGTGCCTATTATAAGTTTGTTGGTAATATTGTTATAGAATAATAGAACATCTACAGCCAGTAGTATCATACCGATGTAGTTTCTATAAGTTGCTTTCTGTAGGTTTAGTGCATCTGAGAACTCGTCTATGTTAAACGTAGAAGAGATGATTTTATCTATTAGATATTTACCTATTATGAATGTTCCTACGAAGTTTAGAATCATCAAGAAAGATGAAAAACTGTAGTAGGGTATTAGATCAAAAGATTTTAGGGCAATTTGTACAAAAAAAGTAATAGAGATCAATTGTACTATTAAGAAAGATAGGGTAAAGCTATTTCTTAGGTTAGTATTGTCTTTGTATATTTTTAGGTATTTATTAGATACGGCTAGTCTAGTGAATTCAGAAAAGCGAACGCCAAATACAGTACGGTTAACCGCAATAACAGAGAATCCTAAGAAAAAAAGGATTGTTGCCCAGTCTTTACTTGGGAGTACACGATCGATAAGTATTAGATTCTCCATAATTAGTGCAAAATTAGCAAAAAAAACAATTGGACTTACTTTGTATTTTATTTAAGTGCTAACTTTATAGAAAAAGGTTACTTTTGTGACAAACGTTTTAAGAATGGAATCAGGATTAGTCATTATACCAACGTATAATGAGATTGAAAATATAGAATTAATAGTTGATGCTGTGATGGAACTGCCTCAGCAATTTCATATTCTAGTTGTTGACGATAATTCTCCTGATGGTACTGCTAATGCGGTACAATTACTTCAGCAAAAATACCCTACAAGATTATTTTTAGAAAAGAGAGAAGGCAAGAACGGTCTTGGTACTGCCTATGTTCATGGTTTTAAATGGGCGTTAGCTCGTGAGTATGATTATGTGTTCGAAATGGACGCTGACTTTTCTCATAATCCTAATGATTTACCTAAATTATTAGAAGCCTGTAAAGCGAATAATGGGCTTGTTATTGGTTCTAGATATGTTACAGGTGTAAATGTTGTTAATTGGCCTTTAAATCGCGTATTATTATCTTATGGGGCATCTAAGTATGTCCGTATGATTACAGGTATGAATATAAAAGATACTACAGCTGGCTTTGTTTGTTTTTCTCGTAATGTGCTAGAGAGTTTTGATTTTGACAAAGTGCGATTTGTCGGTTATGCTTTTCAAATCGAAATGAAGTATCGTACTTATGTGAAGAAATTCCCTATTACTGAAGTGCCTATTATTTTTACAGATCGTACACGAGGAGAATCTAAGATGTCTGGAGGTATTATTAAAGAAGCTGTTTTTGGCGTTATCAATCTACGTATACGTAAACTACTAAACACACTATAATGACACACTATTTAATTAAAAATGGAAAGGTAGTAAACGAGGGCGTGACTACTGTAGCAGATGTTTTAATCGAAAACGGTTTTATTACTAAGGTAGCCCCATTTATTGAAGTAGCAAACGATGTTACAGTGATCAATGCAGAGGGTAAATATGTAATACCTGGTATGATCGATGATCAAGTGCACTTTAGAGAGCCTGGACTTACTCATAAGGGAGATATTGAATCTGAATCAAGAGCTGCTGTAGCAGGGGGAATTACTTCATTTATCGAACAGCCTAATACAGTACCTAATGCTGTAACACAAGAAATATTAGAAGAGAAATATCAGATAGCTTCTGTTAAGTCATACGCTAACTACTCATTTATGATGGGAGGGACGAATGATAACTTAGAAGAGCTTCTGAAAACGAACCCACGCAATGTAGCTGGTATTAAGCTATTTTTAGGTTCATCTACAGGTAATATGTTAGTTGATAGACAGGATGTGTTAGAAAAAATATTCTCTAGTACTTCTATGCTTATCGCTGTGCATGCAGAAGATGAGGGAACTATCCAAGCTAATTTGACAAAGTATAAAGAGGAGTATGGTGATGATATCCCAGTGAAATATCACCCTATAATCCGAAGTGAGGAAGCTTGTTACTTATCTTCGTCAAAAGCAATAGAGCTTGCTAAGAAGACGGGAGCTAGACTTCATGTATTCCACGTATCGACAGCAAAAGAAACAGAGCTGTTTAGAAATGATATCCCATTAAAAGATAAAAAGATTACTGCAGAGGTATGTGTACACCACTTATGGTTTACAGATAAAGACTATGATACGAAAGGAAACTTTATCAAATGGAATCCTGCTGTCAAGACTGAAGCGGATAGAGATGGATTATGGAAGGCATTATTAGATGATAGAATCGATGTTATCGCTACTGACCATGCTCCTCATACATTAGAAGAGAAGTCTAAAGGGTATACTTCTGCTCCATCAGGAGGACCATTAGTACAGCATGCTTTAGTTTCTTTATTTGAAGCATCTAAACAAGGTAAGATTAGCATAGAAAAAATAGTAGAAAAGACTGCACATAATCCTGCTATATTATTCCAAGTGGAGAAACGCGGTTATGTAAAAGAAGGTTATCATGCGGATATTGTGATTATAGATGCTGATAGTACTTGGGAAGTGAGTAAAGAGAATGTGTTGTATAAATGTGGCTGGTCTCCATTCGAAGGGCAGCAGTTTAGTTCAAAAATAACACATACTTTTGTCAATGGATTCCTTGCTTATGACAATGATCAAGTAAATGAGCAACACCAAGGACAGAGATTATTATTTGTGAGATAAATTAAAAAGATAGATGAATAAATTCTTCGTATTATTTACCGTTTTCGCTCTTATAGCATGTGGGGGTGATGTGACTAAACCATCTCCTTTCATAGAAGAGAAGCAGATGGAAGATATTTTATATGATATGGCCTTACTTTACTCTATAGAGGGAGTGAGTGCTTATACTCGTGAAGATACCTTAAAAAAGTTAGATGTGAATTCTATTTACAAGAAGTATGATATTGATAGCTTAACATTTGTGACGAATAATAGATATTATGTGGAGTTAGACGGAGGTGTCTATCATCAAATGCAGAATAATATACTAGCACGACTAGAGGCATCTAAAGTAGTTGTAGATTCGTTGTTTAAACTTGAAAGCGGAAAAGAAAATGATTCTTTAGAATCTGTAGAGCTTAAAGTAAATGATACGCTGCAAGCGGTGGTAAAAAAGATTGATAGTGTTCAAATTCAAAAGAAATAGTATTCTCTATTTTTGAACAATCATAAATATATTTAGAATGAGAAGCTTGCGCGATAGATCGTGTAAAGCTTCTTTTTTTTCTAGTTACTAGAGACACAAAAGAGTCTAGTTTCCAAGCGAGAATACTAGAAGATTTAGACACTTTAATACTTGGGTGTTTCTTGTGTAGTAAGTCTGCGATATGATTGATTAGCTCTTGATAAGTAATATTATCAGAGACTAATGAGAATCTTTCATTCTTTATATCACTGCACATTAATAGGTGCATAGCTTTTACTACATCAGTAGCACTGACGATACCTGCAATCCCTGTGGTATAAAATGGAAAGTCTTTTTTTACTTTTTGAAAGAAAGCTCCGCTACCTTCATATCCAAAACCTCTACCGAATACAATACCAGGATTGACGATGACCACATCTAGATCTTCTTGAGTACCACGCCATACTTCCATCTCAGCACCATACTTAGTTATAGCATAATCTCCGTGATATAATTCAGGGTTCCAATCTGTCTTTTCAGTTACAATTTTATCTTTAGCGATAGTTTCGCCTAGAGCAGCTATAGAACTAACATAGCATAGCTTCTTAATCTTAAAGGCGATACATAGATTGACGATATTAGCAGTACCTTCTATATTCGTTTTGCGAAGTAGCATCTCATCTTTAGGTTCGAATGAGACTAGTGCAGCACAGTGATATACATAGTCAATGTCTTTAAACGCAAGTTCTAAAGCAGGAACATCTATTAGGTCAGCTTTTACCCATTCTATTTTTAGGAATAGATGAGGTTGATCGTTTAAAGCGAAGAAAGCTTTGGTCTTTTTGATGCTGTCTTCATTTCTATAGATAGCTCGTACTGCATCTTCTGATTGTAGAAGATGCAATAATAAATGTGCGCCTATAAGGCCTGTTCCTCCTGTTACTAGTATCATACGCTTAGACAAAAGTAAGTTATATGTTTTACATAGTGAAAAATTATGAAATAAAGTTGAAATCTAACGCCCCTATTATTAGTTCTTGAAGGATAAATGTAGAAAACGAATAAAAATGCAGTGTTTGAGATTTTTTATTCCATAAGCTAAGGTTTTGGGCTATCTTTGTGTAAAATTTATTTAAATGAAGAATTTTATTGAAGAAGTGACTTGGAGAGGTATGCTCCACGACGTAATGCCAGGCACTGAAGAACATCTGTTGGAGCAAATGCGTGCTGCGTATGTGGGAATAGACCCAACAGCGGATTCATTGCATATTGGACATTTAGTAAGTGTTATGTTATTGAGACATTTTCAATTAGCAGGACATAAACCGTATGCTCTTGTAGGAGGTGCTACTGGTATGGTGGGTGACCCTTCAGGTAAATCTAATGAGAGAAACTTATTAGATGAAGAGGCTTTACGTCATAATCAAAATGCTATCAAAGAACAACTAAGTCGTTTCTTGGATTTTAATTCAGGAGCAGATAATGCTGCAGTATTAGTGAATAACTATGACTGGATGAAGGACTTCTCTTTCTTAGAGTTTATTCGTACAGTAGGAAAGCACATTACTGTTAACTATATGATGGCGAAAGATTCTGTGAAGAAACGTCTTAACGGAGAGTTTGCTGATGGAATGTCGTTTACAGAATTTTGTTATCAATTAATGCAAGGATATGACTTCTTGCACCTATATAAAGAAAACAACATCACTTTACAAATGGGTGGTTCTGATCAATGGGGTAATATTACTACAGGGACAGAACTTATTCGTAGAACGCTAAGTGAGAAAGCATACGCATTAACTTGCCCATTAATTACTAAAGCTGACGGTACTAAATTTGGTAAATCAGAAGGTGGTAATATATGGTTATCTGCGGAGTACACTTCTCCTTACAAGTTCTACCAATACTGGGTAAATGTAACGGATGTAGATGCAGAGCGCTATATCAAAATCTTTACATTCATCTCAAGAGAGGATATCGAAGCATTAATCAAAGAGCACGCTGAAGCACCGCATTTACGTGTGTTACAACGTCGTTTAGCTGACGAAGTAACAGTAATGGTTCACGGTCAAGAGCAGTTAGATAATGCTATTAAAGCATCTAATATTTTATTTGGTAATTCATCTGCTGAAGATTTAAAACAATTAGACGAGAAAACTTTCTTAGAAGTATTTGACGGAGTACCACAAGCAGAAGTATCAAAGTCTGATATTGAAGCTGGTTTAGGTATCGTAGATGCTATCGCAGGTAAGTCTAATTTTATGCCATCTAATGGTGAAGCACGCCGTTCGTTACAGGCTAACTCTATCTCAGTAAACAAAGAAAAGGTTACAGAGGAGTATGTGGTAACGTCTAATGATTTGATCAATGGTCAATTTGTACTATTACAAAAAGGAAAGAAAAACTACTTCGTATTACACGTAAAATAAGAAGTTTTTCTCTACATAATACTAAAGGGCTCTCATTACTGAGAGCCCTTTTTTTTGGCGCATTTAATATGTGTTAGGATACATTGATGGCATTTTGATAGGATAATGATGGCATAATGGTCGCATCAAAAATGGTCAAAACTATGTGACCATTATGCGACCACTATGCGACCACTGTTGTAAATGTCTGTCTCGTCCTAATATAGCTGTACAGTTATTGTTTATAATCCTACTTTTAACTGTACACTTGTTTTTATAATCCTAAGATAACTATACAAGTACTTCTTGTTTGTTTTTATTGGTATAG
>NZ_NSGJ01000061.1 GCF_002286775.1 Myroides sp. N17-2 | reverse complement strand
GGAGATGTTATTGGTGAGATTGATGCCAATGCAAATGCAATTGTCTACAACGATAACTCAACAAACCTAGGAGTAACAAATGTTCAAGAAGCTATCGAAAAGTTATTACAAAAGATAACAGAGGTAGCAGGAACAACTGGTGATTTATCAGTAGCAGGAGGATTAGAATTTACAAGTGGAACTAATGGTACAACCAAGTTACTTTCAGATGCTGGTATTCAAATAGCAGATAAAGGGGTAACAAGTGAAAAGTTAAACGCAGGGACAGGAGATGCTGATCGTGTAGGAGTAGCAGATAAAGACGGAAATGTAGTTTACAAAACATTAGACGAAGTAGTTAAGTCTAATGAGACAGTGACTCTACTAGTTCCAAACGCAAATGGTACGTTTACTTACTACAACGAGAAACAAATCGGCGCGGATGGTCAACCAAAAGCAGGAGAGACTGGAGTAACGATTGATCCAAAAGAAGTATCAGTAGCTTTAAATACAACGTCAAACAAATATGAGTTTAAAAACTCAAAAGGAGATGTTATTGGTGAGATCGATGCCAATGCAAATGCCATTACGTTTAATAATACAACTAATGGATTTACATCAACTAATGTACAAGACGCATTAGAAGAACTTAAAAATACTATTAATACTAATAAAGGTAATTTATCAGTAGCAGGAGGATTAGAATTTACAGGCGGAACTAATGGAACTACGAAGTTACTTTCAGATGCTGGTATTCAAATAGCAGATAAAGGAGTAACAAGTGAAAAGTTAGGTGCAAAACCTGAAGAGCAAGGAAAAGTAGCAACAGTTAATTCTGATGGTTCAGTAAGTTATAAAGCAATCAAAGTAACAGATATTACAGAAGGAAAGGTAATGTCTTCAACAAGTATTACCATAGACCAAGGAGGTCTTGGAGCAACTTTAAAAGATGTTAGTTTAGAGATAAAACCAGGTAATGCGGGTCAAGTAATGATTACAGGTACTGATGGAAAAACTACTTGGGTAGATCAATCTGTAATTTCACCAACAACTACTAACTCATTAACTTCAGATAAAAATTTAATGACTTCAGATGTTAATGGTGTTGCTAAAACAGCAAATATTATTAATTCAGTTGAAAATACTTTAGATGCTAATAATAATATGGTTACCAAAGTTAATGGTATAGCAAGTAATCCTTTAGATTTAACTACTGCTGTTCAACAAGGACAGAAGAATACTTATGTAGAGCAAGGTACTGGTATAACAGTTAGCAAGACTGTGTCAGCTGATGGAAAAGAAACAACATATACAGTTGCATCAAATCCTTCTGAAATTACACTAAATGGCGATGTAACTGGTACAGCTAGTACATCTGTTGTTGAGGCTATCCAAGGGACTAAAGTTAGTAATGTTAAACCTGATAGTGAAGGACAAGCTCTTGTATATGATGCTAAACTAGGTCTATGGAAACCAGGAATACCTAAAGTTGATGTTACTGATATTACAGATAAGAAGAATCTTACTGCTGCCAATGGATTAGATGCAACCATTGAGGTTGTTACTGGAGGTGCTAATGCTGTACTAGTAGAAACTAGCTTAAAGGTAAAAGAGGAGTCAATCACAACAAAGGAGATCAAAAATGGAACCATAAAACCGGAGGATATTGCTAAAGCGGGTAATAATCAAGTATTGGTTACAAATGGGTCAGGAATTCCAACTTGGTCAGATCAGTCAGATTTAGGTAAGGTTATTACTTCAGATAACGGATTAACAAAAACAGATAATAATATTCAACTTGGAGGAATCTTAACTAAGGCAACTGTTATTACTACTGTTAGTAATAATACTTTAGCTCTAGAAGGTTTAGATAAAACAAAGACTCAAGCTGTAAGTAAGACAGATGGTATAACACAACATTTACTAGCAGTGGACAAAAATGGTGATATCATTAAAGCTTTAAAAGCTGCGATGCCTAAGTTCTTCTATATGCCTTCAGTTTTAGTTCCTACTGCTGAGAGTCAAGTAACTCAGACTGGGGTGTCATATAATAATGCTACTCGTACGGGAAGTATTAATTTATATAGCATCTATCAAAGTCAGTTTGGAACACCAATTAAAAGTAGCGTAGGAGCAACTCCGCTTCCTGTATTACCAGTATCTGAATTAGGTTTCCATATTACATATGCAACTGAAGGAGTATTTACAATTGAGAGTATTACTGCAGAGGGACTTATGACATATAAAGTTAGTTCGACGGCAAATGTTAATGGTGGAAGTTTTATAAACATTGTATTCTCAGTAAAAGAAGATAATTAATTATGAAAGATCTATTCAAATATATAATAGTAGTTTTTGTCTTGTGTTTTGGTATCAAAACACAAGCTCAAACCGCTATTGAGCACTATCAAGATAAGAAAAGTGTTCTATCAAGTCAAGAATTTCAAAAGCTTGATTACTTAGTTAATGGAGGTGATAGCTATATGCTTGTAGATAGTGATAATAAAACTATTGTTTACAATAAACTTGAAAGAGTTATTAGAATGAGCATTAAAAAATCATCTGATTTTGATGTATTAATAAAATCTTTAAAGCATGATTTAGGAGGTGTTGTAATTATTAATATAGAGTGGGATGGAGCTGAAGAATGTTTAATTCCGGATGATTTCTTTTCAAAATTAAGTAGTTTGAAATATGTCTATATACGTTCATACAAGATTATGTCAAAGGATATTGTTCAAAAGCATTTTAGAAATATAATAGAAAAACTAAAGAATTATAAAGAAGTAGTTATTCTATATCAGACAATGGAACAACCAAGTTAATAGAAAAGGATATGATAAAGAATATAAAAATAACGAGTACTTTTCTTATTGCTGTATTGGTTTATAGTATTGTATTATTAAGTTCATTTAGTACTCGTGGTCAAGTTCGTAAAACTTTTACACCTAGAGTCTCATCTGAAGTGCTCGCTCCATATACTAATGTTAAAAATTATAATCTACAAGGAGATTTCTTGATGCTTGGAAACACTAGCATGACTCTAGATCCTTATGTTTTAGATAGAGATAATAGTAATAATACTATGATGTATGTAGATATCGATAATGATAACTCTACTGTAAACTCTTCTTCAGCTGAATTAGTATTACCTGGAGGAGATTGTACCGAGATTATATATGCAGGACTTTATTGGTCGGGAAGAGCACATGATGGAGGGAAGTCTAATGAGGAGTTCTTAGTAAATGGAAATCACAGATTAAATAAAAGAAAAGTACGATTAAAGAAACAAGGTGACTCTTATCGTGATATTTGGGCTAATTCAACAGATCTGTATTATCCAAGCGATACTGATGGTAATATGTATTCTGCTTATGCAGATATTACTTCATATGTTAGAGAAAAGGGCGCAGGTAACTATACCGTTGCTGATCTTGCTTTGATTGAAGGTAATGGTGGAGGAACTGGTTTTTATGGTGGATGGGGAATGGTTATTATTTATAAAAACACTTCAATGAAGTGGAGAGATATTACTGTTTTTGATGGACATGCATATGTAGCTGGTGGAACTTACAACTATGAATTACCAATTTCAGGATTTAAAGCTACTCAACATGGTAATGTAAATGTTTCTCTTGGATTAATGGCGGGAGAAGGAGATAGGATGATTCAAGGAGATTATTTTGAAATCAAAAGAGGTAGTAATTACGATAGACTTAAGCATAATAAAAATACAACAGGAAACTTCTTTAACTCTTCTATTGCTGTAGGAGATACACCTAGAACTCCAAACCTTGTAAATAATACAGGATATGATATAGCTAAGTTTGATTTAGACAACTCGGGTAATAAATACATTGCAAATAATGCCACTAATGCGACTTTTAGATATGGAAGTACACAAGATACTTATGTAATCTATAATATAGTTTTTGCTGTTGATGCATATGTTCCAGATATAGTAGGAGAGAATAAACCAGTAGAGACTAATGGAAAGAAGCCTACTCATAATGGTAATGTAGAACCCGGGCAAGAGTTAGAATTTGAGTTAGATGTTTACAATAAAGGAACTGAAGCTGTAAATAATTCAATAATAGAAATTCCAGTTCCATTTAACTTGCACTATAATGATGCAACTATAAAAAGTGGATTACCTGTATCAGGTTCTGTTTCATGGAGACCTCCTGTAGGAGGAAGTAATGACCCTTCTGTAACTGCAGGAGGAACAATTATTTGGAATATTGGAAGTCTGCCTGAAGATCAGACTAAAGAACTTTTATTAGCGCAATTAAAATATCGTTTTAAAGTATCTGATAATTGTATTTTATTATCTACTAACGTTTGTGGATTAGGAATCAAAATTAATGGAAAAATATCAGGAGTAGGTGCTACATCAAATACTCAAGTAAATTCTGATTTAGTTAGAGATTATGGAAATGGTCTTTGTGCAGGACCCGTTTACGATGATTTTGAATCTATAATTGAAGTGAGTACAGCTTTTAAACAGAATTGTAATCCGCCTGTTGAAGATGGTATTATGCAGTTTAAAGCATTCTGTAGTGTTCCAGTAACAGGATTTAATAGAGATGAAATTATAGCTCAGTATCCAATAGGTTCTAAGTTTTATAATGTAATTCCTAGTTCATATAATTCAACCGTTGGTTTAGTCTCAGGTAACTTTGCTGTAAATGCTGATGGAAGTAAGAAGATGTATTTCGTTATGGTTCCTGGAATGGAAGCTGGATGTTATGCAAAACTTGAAATAAGTGTTGAAAGAGTTACATCAAGTCCTGTGATAAAAAACCTTGTGTTTTGTCAGACAGAAGAAATTATTCTTGAAAATCAATTGTCATTAGTAGGAGTAGAAAAAAGTTACAATCTATATTATTTTGATCTTGAGAACAATTTGTTGAGTCAAGAGCCTAAACCTACGACAATAGGTACTCATAAATATTTAGTTGCAGAGGGAAAAGATGGATGTTTTGGTCCCAAAGTTCCATTTCAAATTACCATCAATCAAGTTCCTGAGGTTAGTAAAACGGTTGAAAATATTGTTTTATGTGAAAATTTTGATCAAAAGCAAATTGTTACCACTACAACCACTGGAGTAAATTTTAAATGGGAATACAACTCAACAAGTGTAGGAGGAACTTGGCAAGAATTAACAAACTCGTCATTTACTAATGTTATTAAAGTTGAGGATAATAAACTTGAAGTTAATCATGCGACAAAGCAAATTAACGGACTAAGACTAAGATTAAAAGTAACCAATACAAGTAAGTGTTCAGATTTCTCAAATGAATTCTTAATTCGTGTTGAGGATTGCTCTGCAGTTACTAATCCAATGTTGTTAAACCCAGGATTAAGTAAATAAGTAATCAAAAATTGAAAACTATGCAATCAAGAAAATTATATAAAGCAGTTGCCTTATTAGGTCTAGCGTTGCCTGCTACGGTAGTAGCACAGCAAGCTAAGAAAGATCAAGTGATGGTAAATCAAGGAAAGATTTCAGTAGCAGAAGGGGGAGTAATGTCAACAATCTATGATTTTGACAATACGAAAGAAGGTTATGTGAAGAATGATGGAACAGTTTATTACTACAGTAACTTCAATAACGATAATTTATATGAGCACAGCAATAATGCGAAAGGTTCAAAGGCGGTATTTAAACCATTTGAACAAGCAACTGGCGCGCAACATATCACCGGAAGTCAACCTTCTAACTTCTTTGATGTTGTTTTAGACAACTCAACTAAGGATATGGCTTTTGACTTAAAGAACGAAGCCAATGTACATGGAAGTGTAGATTTTAAGGATGGAATTATCAAGGTAGACTCTTTAGCGGGTATGCTTACTTTCCATCAAGGAGCTAAAGCGTTAAAACCTACAGATAAGAGCCACGCAGAAGGATATGTAGAGAAGATCGGTAACGAGGAGTTTCAGTATCCTAAAGGAGACAAAGGACTTTATCGATATGCTAGAATTACTGCCCCTGAGAATGTAAAAGACGCTTATCAAGGGAAGTATAATTTAGATGATAAGAACTTCTTTAAAGCACGCCCAGCTATATCAGGAGTGATAAATTTACTCGACAAGCGTGAATACTGGACAATAGATAAAGGAAGTGACAATAGTAAAGGCGATATTATGCTAACACTAAGTTGGGATGAACGCACTACGCCAGCAGAGTTACTGACAGATCCAGAAAAAGAGTTACACATTGTTCGTTGGGATGCTAAGCAACAACTATGGGTAGATGAAGGAGGAGTAGTTAATCTAGGAGCAAAAGAAATTACAACAGCTACAAGTGTAAAAGGGTATGGATTCTTCACGTTAGCGACTATTAAGACGGACTTACTATTAGAAGGAGATATCGTTATTTACAACCTTGTGACTCCAGATGGAGATGGTAAGAATGACTATTTCATTATTGATAATATCAATAGATTTCCAAATAATACAGTAGAGATTTACAACCGTTGGGGAGTAAAAGTATATGATACGAAGAATTACGACAGTGCTGGTAATGTGTTTAGAGGATATTCAGATGGTCGTGTAACTGTAAGTAAAAATGAAAAGCTTCCGACAGGAACCTACTTCTATATTGTTAATTATGAGTATAAGGATGCTAAAGGTTCACGCATGATAAAAAAATCAGGTTATCTACATTTAGAAAGCAATAAGTAAGAGAATTTATGAGTATTCAACAAAATATAAAAAAACTTGGAATCAGCCTATTATTAATAGGTTGTTTCCAAACTATGCAAGCTCAACAAGATCCGCAGTATACCCAATATATGTATAATACCAATATGATAAACCCAGCCTATGCAGGTAGTCGTGGAACGTTAAACGTATTTGGTATGTACAGAACCCAGTGGGTAGGACTTGATGGAGCACCTAAGACAGCTAATATATCTGTGTCAACTCCACTTGGAGAGAGTGGACTAGGGCTAGGAGTTAACTTCACAAATGACCGTATCGGTGCGATGGATGAGAATAATATCTCTGTGGATTTATCTTACGCTATTGATTTAAATGCAGATTATAAATTGGCATTTGGACTTAAAGGAACAGCTAATCTATTAAGTGTAGATTACACGAAACTTAACATCCACAACCCAACAGATCCTAATTCACAGGAGAATATTAATAACAAGTTTAATCCAAATATTGGAGCTGGATTGTATCTATATTCTGATAAGGCTTATTTAGGACTTTCAGTTCCCAATTTTTTGACTATAGATCGCTATGATGACAACGATGTTACTACGATGCGTCAAAAGATGCACTTTTATTTAATGGGAGGATATGTATTTGATATAAGTCGTGATGTGTTGTTTAAACCAGCAACTTTAGTAAAGGCAGTAAGTGGAGCGCCTTTGCAAGTTGATTTAACGGCTAACTTCCTATTATATGATAAAGTGACTCTAGGGGCCGCATATAGATGGGATGCAGCAGTAAGTGCACTAGCAGGGTTTCAAGTGAATGAGAATATGTTTATTGGATATTCTTATGATTTTGATACAACCAAATTGCATAATTACAATTCGGGCTCACATGAGATACTATTGAGATTCGAACTCTTTAATCGTCGTAGTACTATTAATGCACCTCGATTCTTCTAAGAATTGAGCTAAAAAAGTGAGGTATGAAAAAACAGCTATTGAAAATAAGCTTATTTGGTATGCTATTGCTAGCAGGAGTAAATACTCAAGCACAGAGGGTAGCAGAGAAAAAAGCAGATAAAGAATATCAGACTAAAGCATATATAGATGCTATTAAAATCTATGAGCGCATCGCAGGTAAGGGATATACGAATGCAGATATGCTAAAGAAGCTCGCAGATGCATATTACTTTAATGGAAAACTAATAGATGCTAATAAGTGGTATCAAGAGTTATTTGAAGGAAGTTATGAGGATAAAGGTAAAGAACCTATCCCATCAGAGTATTACTATCGCTACGCTCAGACGCTAAAATCGGTAGAGAACTATGATAAATCAAGTCAGATGATGCAAGAGTTCTCTAGGTTAGAGAGTACAGATTCTCGAGCGCAGTTATTTGGACAAGACAAAGATTATTTGCAAAAGATAGAAGATAAGAAAGATCTGTATGATATACAAGATTTGGGTATTAACACAGCGTTTTCTGATTATGGAGCGACTATTTTAGGTAATAAGCTAGTGTTTACTTCTGCAAGAAATCAAGATGTAAATAAGTCTATACACGAGTGGACTAATGAGAGTTTTACCGCTCTTTATAGTTCAGACATAAATGCTGATGGTACATTCTCAGAACCAATACAACTTGCTAAAGAGATAAGCTCTAAAGTAAATGATGCAACAGCTGTGTTCACCAATGATGGCAATACGATGTATTTTACGCGTAATAATTCAAGTGAAAAAGGAAAAAGAAGAAACAATAAAGACAAATCATCTTTATTAAAGATATATAAGGCCACTAAAGGTGAGGATGGCATGTGGGGACAAGTATCAGAACTTCCGTTTAACTCGGATTATTTTAATACTGCCCATCCTAGTTTAACGCCTGATAATAAGTGGCTTTATTTTTCATCGGATCGAAAAGGTACTCTTGGACAATCAGATATCTTTAGAGTAGCTATTTATCCTACAGGAGAGTACGGAAGTGTTGAGAATATAGGAAGTAAAGTTAATACTTCAGGACGTGAAACATTTCCATTTATCTCAGCGGATAACTTCTTGTTCTTCGCCTCAGATGGACATCCAGGACTTGGAGGGCTGGATATGTTTGTAGCTAAGATTAATGTAGATGGATCTATAGGACAGGTAGCCAATATGGGAACCCCTATAAATAGTCCATTTGATGATTTTAGTGTTTATATAGATAGCAAATCTCATAAGGGGTTTGTGAGTTCGAATAGACCAGGGGCAAGTGGAGGAGATGATATCTATTTCTTTAAAGAGAAACCATGTAAGCAAGCTCTTGAAGGTATAGTGTATGATAAGAATACAAAAGAGCCACTTGTTAATGCAATGGTGGTAATCTCTGACGCTTTGTATCAAAAATCAGATACGATTATAACCGATGCTAAGGGGTATTATTTATCAGAGTACTTAGACTGTGGAGGGAAGTACCGCATCAAGGCAGAGAAACAGGATTACAATACTGTAGAAGTGGTATTTGTGGTAGAACGTCAACAAGGAATAAAACGAGTTGATATAGGACTTGAAAAAACATTAGAGCCTATTGAGAAGAATGATGACTTGTTTAAGAAGTTAAAACTTAATCCTATCTACTTTGACTTTGACAAATCTAATATACGCCCTGATGCAGCGGCAGAGTTAATTAAAGTGGTAGAGGTATTAAAAGAATACCCAACAATGAAGATAGATGTGCGTTCACATACTGATAGTAGAGGAAATGATGCGTATAATCTTAAGCTTTCAGATCGCCGAGCTAAATCTACAATAGAGTGGATGATTACTCAAGGAATTCAGAGAAACAGATTAACAGGTGATGGTTATGGAGAAACTAGACTATTAAACAATTGTAGCAACTCAGTACCGTGTACAATTGAGGAACATCAGTTAAATAGACGAAGTGAATTTATTATTACAGAACTATAGTTCTAGAAATTTATTTAAATTTAATACCTGTTTTGAACAAAACAACAAATCAATTTTTTTTCGACCGATCTCACTGTTGATCTAAAACGACAGTATTAGCCAGAAAGAGCCACCCCTAGGGGTGGCTCTTTTGTTTGGTATAATCTTAAATATAAATTAGCAATGCTAAAAAAATCACCTTAAACAAACAAAGAATTAAATAAACTTCACTACTAAAATTATTAAAAAAGAAAGGAGACTAATAAATACTAAAAGAAAGAATTACATATTCTTAACATTGGCTTGTTAGCATACTCTTTTTAAAAACTTCATTTTAAATATCTAAAGACAGTATACTTAATACTTGGTGGCTAATTTCTTAACTTGATTATATATAGTGATTAACATTAGAGTAATCTAATGACCCATTTTAATCAGTAGTTCTAATAATTAAGTAACGATTTGATAACCTTGCTTTTTAGGGGTAAAACCAAATATTTCACTCCTTTAATAAACAATAAGTATGGATGAAAATTTCCAAGAGGACAAATATATAAAGCGTTGTTTAATGTATTTAAATAAGGAATTAACACTAGAACAGCGAACTGATTTTGAGATTGATTTACTCATAGATGATCAGTTACAAATTGTATATCAGAGATATCGCACGCTGTGGAGAGTTTATCCTATGAATACACAATTAATAGATCAATATACTATTAAAGCTATAAAGATTCACAAGAAGAAAAGGTCATTGAGTTATACGGTATTGGGATGGGCATGTGGACTATTATTACTTATTAGTTTAAATATTGTTTTTTGGTCTTCTTTTAAATCTAATGAAGACACTCATAACTATGAATACACCAATACCAGAGGACATCGTTCTACTGTTTTTCTAACAGATGGTTCTAAAGTCATATTAAATGGTGATTCTAAAATCAAATACAGATTAGAAAATACCGTTCGGAAAGTCTATTTGCAAGGTGAGGCGTTTTTTGAAGTTGTACATATGTCAGACAAAAAATTCATAGTAGAACACAACAATCTACAAGTAGAGGTGTTAGGGACTAAGTTTAGTGTCAATACTCAGAATACTATAAAGGAAGTATTATTATTATCAGGTAGTGTTCTTGCTAGGTTTAATAACAATGAGCAGTTATATCTAAAACCCAATGAGAAACTACTCTATAATAGTGCCACAGGAGAAGTGGCTAGAGAGAAGCGTGATGCAAGTATAGAACTGCAATGGAGAAACAACATTTTAGTATTTAAAAATGAACCACTACAAGATGCTCTTATAAGAATCCAACAATTTTACGGATGTAAGTTTAGTGTGAAAAACACTGCTTTGCTACAGGCTAGAATCACAGGAACATTTGAACAGCAAACAATAAGTGAATTTGTGAAGTCATTGTCCTTTGTCACAAATTGCAATATTTCATTAGAAGGATCTGTATATATAATTAATTGATTATGAATGATTCAATAAATATAAAAGTACATAAAGAAAAGGGTGAAGATATTCAACTATTTGAACAAATAGCCTTAGGGAGTAAGAGTGCTCTGGAACATTTTTATGTGAAGTATTATAAGTACTTATCAAGGTTTGCGGCAAGTTATGAATCAGATTCGTATTTAGTAGAAGAGAAAATTTCAGACGTTTTTTTATATCTATGGGAAAATAGAGAGACTTTATTAGAGATTAATTCTCCCAAAGTATATGTATTTACGATGCTTAAAAACATGTTATTTCAACATAAAAAGAAACTTAAAACGCAAGCGATAAGCTTTGATTATGCTGTTTTCCAAGACAAGTATTATTCAGAGAATATAGAAGAGCAAATTATTTTAAGCGAACAAGAGCACCAACTTCAAAAAGACTTATTACTAATCATTAATAAAATACCAGCAGGCTCTCGTCGAATATTTGAAATGAATAGAGTAGATGGATTAAGATATAGACAAATCGCTGAAATATTAAATATATCAGTTAGGACAGTCGAGAATCATATGTCTATAGCACTACGCACTATAAATAAGATGCTTATTCAAAGAAAATAGAAACTTAAAACAACATAAATTCCCTCAATCAATGAAAAAAAAGTATTTAATTGCACTGGTTTGCTATGCTAACTTAGTTAGTCTCCATGGATATAGCTCAGTGTCTGAAAGGCATGATGTAAGTAGTACATCAAAAGTTAAAAGTAGTAAGATTAAGTTCACCACCTTAAATCTTTCATTAGAAGAAATATTTGCTAAAGTAGAAAAATCTTCTTCGTTGAGATTTGTCTATATCTTAGAGAATGTACCTTTAAATAAAAAGATTCAAGTACTAGAGAGTTATGATTCTATTGATGATTTGTTAAATGATTTGCAGTCTAAGACTACTCTTGGCTTTCAGATTAATAATAATCAAGTACTAGTTAAACCAGTTTCTTCTCAAGAAAAAACAAGCCAGATTATTGAGCTAAAGGGGTTAGTTGTTGATGATTTACAAATGCCTTTAATGGGAGTAGATATTAGGGATTCTAATAATGAATTTATCACAACCACTAATGATAATGGCGAGTTTTCAATAACAATTACACATACACCTGTGGTAATGTCATTTTCCTATTTAGGATATAAAACCAAAGAGCAAATTTATTCTAAGAATAATAAGAATATCCTAATAAAGCTAGATCAACAGGATCAAATGTTAAATGAGATTGTTGTCACTGGACAGGGAGCAGATGTACAAAGAAAGAGACTGTCTAATAATGTCACAGTACTTAAAGCTAGTGAATTAGATAAAGTCCCTGCCCAGCGTATAGATCAGTTATTATCAGCCAAGTTACCCAATGCTCAGATTAACTTAACAGGTGGACAGGCGGGAGCCACTTCTTTAATACGTTCAAGAGGTGTAAACTCTGCATTTTTAAGCAGTACACCTATAATCTATATTGATGGAGTACGTTTGGACAATAACAATACACGTACAACAATAGGAGGTAGCTCTCAAGGATCATCTATGAGTTCTATTGGTGATATACCAATGGATAATATTGAGAAGATTGAGTTTATCAATGGTGGTGCAGCTACTACTTTATATGGATCAGATGCAGCTAACGGTGTAATTCAAATTTTTACAAAGAAAAAAGGAATGCCTGGAACAAATGTAAATGTTACAGCTGAGTTAGGGGCAGAAACTCCTACAACTGATTTTTTGTATTTTGATAGAACTAAAGATCTTTTGTTTCAAAACGGATTGTATCAAAAGTACAGACTTAATTTAAATGGAGAGTCTGACAGTGGTTTTGGATATAATTTTTCTACTAGCTATCAGAACTCAACAGGAGTTCAGTTGCACAATCAGAATCAAAATCAAAAGCTTGATTTAAGCTCAGGATTTCACGCTAAATTATCAGACAAGGTAGTTTATGAAAGTTCATTCTCTTATTTACACAATAAATACAATCGAAATAGAAATGGAAACCAAGGAGGCTATACTGGACTTTGGTTTGCAGAATCTGGAGCCTCTAAAATTACTGGACCAGGATTTAATAATCGTTTAGATGAACTTAATGGTGCTGAGTTTGCGAAGATGAAAACTTTTGTAGACAATGCAGAACGTTTACAAGATAATGGAATTAAAATTAATCGCTTTACAACATCACAGCAGTTCAAGTACAATCCTTTAGAGAATTTATCTTTTAAATTGGTAGGTGGATTAGACTATAGAATCCAAGATCAGGAGAATATAGAAACCAATGAATATCTTTCAGCTACCAAAGGACAATTGATCAAAGATCAAGGAAGTGTTCAAAAAATTCAACGTAAATACATGGGATTAACGTTAGAATTCAATGGTCAGTATAGTGCTAATGTTAAGGATTTCTCTTTTATAACTACAGCTGGAGGACAATTGTTTAGAAATTCAGATAATCAGACTTTAGTAGAGGGGCGTAACATAAGAGATGGAGCACATTCAATTTCAGAGGCAGCAATAAGAACTAGTGATGAATATATAGCAGAGGTCTTAAACTATGGTTTTTATGTTCAGGAGAATATAGGATATAAGGATAAGTTGTTTTTAGATTTAGGTGTACGTGGAGACAGAAATCCATCATTTGGTAAGAATATTGGTGTACAATATTATCCAAAAATAGGAGGGTCTTATATGTTATCTCAAGAAAAGTGGTTTGAAAATAAAGTAGTTAGTTCATTAAGATTAAGATCTAGTTATGGTGTCGCAGGTAATTTACCACCAGCTTATGCCAATGAAAAAACGGTAGCTTTTGATGGTTTTTTAGGGGAACAAGCATCTTCTTTTGCTCAACCAGGTAATGAAGATTTAAAGCCTGAGAAAACCCATACATGGGATATAGGTATGGATATGGCTTTTTTTAATAATAGATTAAACTTAACTGTTGGTTATTATTACTCTAAAACTAAAGATGCCTTGTTTTATGTACCACCAACACCATCTAGTGGATATATTAAGAGTCAATTATACAATATAGGTGAAATAGAGAATAAAGGCTTTGAGATGAACTTCTCTTTAACGGCTATTGATCTACACGATTGGACTCTTACACTAACAGGTTCATTAAATACACTTAAAAACAAGGTGTTAAGTACAGGGGGAGCCCCAGCATTTAATATTAATGGTTTTAGCTCTAGAACATTACAGACTGTTGTAGAACAGGGCAGACCTGTAGGTTTTATACGTGGGAACTATGGTGTGATGGCAGAAGATGGAACTCTTAAAGAGACAACACCTCAATCTTATTTAGGAACTACTATTCCAGACTTATTTGGAAATCTAGGGTTTAACCTTAGATATAAGAATTGGAGCATGTTTGCCGACGCTAATTATCAAGCAGGAGGGTATGCTGCAAATTGGGACGCACAATTTAGATATTTCTATGGAGCATCTGATGCCCATGTACCTATGGCGGAGATAGAGAAAAATGGAAGAAACAATTGGCTAAATATTACGAACCTATTTGTTGAAAAAACGGACTATTTAAAGGTTAGAAATATAGGTATGAGTTACTACTATAGACCAACAAATAAGAGTTTTTATAACTCAATGACATTTAGTTTTAACGTTGTTAACCCATTTAGTTTTACTAGTTCTTCTTTTGATCCAGAGGCTACCATTAGTGGTTCTGCTCAAGGACAAGGTGGAGCTTCAACAGGTGGAATTGTTTATGCTACTTACTCAGCACCTAGACAATTCTTAGGTTCTATTAAAATCAATTTTTAAATCTCAAACTACTTTTTAAAATGAAAAAAACACTTATATCAGGCTTGTTATTGATCACACTATCCACTACCGTGAGTTGTGTAGATAATCCTTATGTTACAGAAGATAACTATTTAGAAAAACCCAATGCAGGTAGTAGTTGGATTATAGGTTTACAAAAACAGTTAGCACTTACAACAAATATTGTTGTAATTAACACTGAAATAACTTCAGATAACTATTTTAACAATTACACACAGTATACTAAAGTTTTTGATATTCCACAGATTGATTACTTTGATCCAGATGTGAATAATTTACAAAGTACTGTACAGACTCTTAGAGAAATGGCTGTTTATGGGCTTAATACTGTTGCCCCTAAGGATGGTACACTAAAACCTTCAGATTTAGCTTTTATGCATTTTTGTTTAGGGTATTCCTCTTTATTATCAGGAGAATTATTTGTGGCTTTACCAGAATCGGAGTTAGGTAAAGTAATTGATTCAAGAACTTTTCTAACCCTAGCAATACAAAGTTTTGAAAAAGCGTATGCATTGGAGACTGACACAAAAGTGAAAAATGTATATGCCCTTTTACAAGCTAGAGCATATTATCGTTTAGGTGATAAAAGTAAGGCTAAACAGCAAGCTACACTAGCTTTATCTGACCCTAAAATGTTATATAATGTTAGGTTTGATGGGAAAAACAATGTACCCAATGAGATGCAAAATGCAGTTTATGATGCTTTACCTAATCGATTAGCGCCGCTGCCTCGTTTGGATTATTTAGATCCAAAGTTTTTTTCTGTAGGAACTCCCCAAAATGATCAGAAACCCTTAGCTTTAGTTAAGGCAGAGGAAGCCTATTTAATTCTATCAGAAGTAGCTTTAGCAAGTAATCAATTAGCACAAAGCCAAGATTACTTAAATCAACTACTTGACTTAGTAGCACAGCGACCAGTTGAAATGGTTGATGATAAAAAGGAAACTAGAAATGGAGGAAAAAGAACAGACTATCCTTTAAAGGCAGTGGGAGTGAAGTTCTCTTCTGATCAGCCTGTTTTACAGGGTTATGTTCTAGACCGTCAACAAGGTAAAGTACCTGTTTATATGGTATCAGGTACTAAAGTTACAAAAGCGCAAGTTGCTCAAGTAACATCTGAAAATGAATTGTTGTATTTAATCTATTTATTAAGGCAAGAAATCTTCTTTGCAGAGGGTAGACGTTTAACAGATTTAGGGATTAAATTTCCTATTTCACAGATAGAGCAAGGGAATAACCCAAATGTGAAAGATGAACATACTAAGGCTTTAATACCAAGCTTTATACCTAATAAATTGCAGATGGATGATTTTATGGTTGATAAAGTAACAGGAGTAGTGACTATGAAGTACGATATGAATCGCATACTAGTACAAAATAAAACAGATAAAAACATATTACCATTATTTAAATAGATGAAAAAGATATTTGTAATTTTTAGCTTACTGATAGGATTTAGTTCGCTTGGACAGAAAGTCAAACATGTCGTTTTGGTCAGTATTGATGGTTTTAGACCAGATTTTTATACCGAAAAGCATTGGGCTACTCCTAATTTAAAGTATATGGCAGATAATGGAGTAGTAGCTAAAGGGGTCAAGACTATTTTTCCTTCAGTTACTTATCCCTCACACACAACCTTGTCAACAGGAGTGTTACCAAACAAGCATGGAGTATATTATAATACCAATGTAGAATTAAATACAAGTAAGGCTCAGTGGGTTTACCATTCTAGTCAGGTTAAGTCGTCTACAATTTGGCAATGGGCTAAAGAAAAAGGACTAGTTACAGCATCTGTTTCTTGGCCTATTACATTAGATAATGCTTATATAGATTATAATTTACCTGAGATATGGGACTTTAAAAACCCATCAGACAGGATAAAAGCAACCTTAGATAATGCCACTCCTAAGGGGTTATTTGAAGAAGTTTTAGACAAGGCTGTAGGAAAAGTAAGTAGTGACGAGTTTAATTTATCAAGTCTATCAATGGATGAGAATTTAGGTAGAAGTGCGGCATATATTTTAAAGACTTATAAGCCTAATTTGTTAACATTACATCTACCTAATACCGATGGAGCTCAGCATAGTTATGGTAGAGAGCATTATGAGGTACAGCGCGCTGTGGCAGGAGCAGATAAAATAGTTGGTAATCTATTAGATGCAATACAAAAGGCAGGATTGGAAGATGATACTGTGATTATTGTAACAGGAGACCATGGATTTGTGACTACAGATTTTGCCCTATCACCTAATATATGGCTTAAAGAAAATGGACTTTTTGATAAAGCTTATTTCTTTAGTTCTGGAGGTAGTACATTACTACATTTATACGATTATAACGATACTAAAATTGTAACTAAAGTAAAAGAAGTTTTAGATAAATTACCACATAAATACAAAGAAGGTTTTGAGATAATTAGTGAACAGCAAATACAACTTCGCGGAGCTGATCCAAGGGTTAAACTTGCTTTAAGTGGTAAATTAGGGTATAGTTTTACGAATAATTCTACAGGCGAAGTTCTAACTAGTTCAAAGGGAGGTAAACATGGTTATTATCCAAGTTTTCAAGAAATATATACAGGTTTTGTAGCCTATGGTAAACCTGTAAAAAAAGGTTTAGTGATCAATACTTTAAATCTAGAAGATATACCAGTAATAATTGGTAAAATGCTAAACCTATCTCTTCCTGATGTAGATGGAGTAGCACTTCCAATTACAATTGAAAAGTAGTTTTTTGTATGTTTTTTTCAATAAGGGAGTTCTTTTTAAGAGCTCCCTTGTTTTATTTCTAATAGAAATAAGAATATAAATAAATTTTTTCTATAAATCCATTTAGAGTAGTAAGTGATGAGTTTTTATAATCATTTAGATTTATTACCCCTATGGTATTATTTTCATCAGCTAATTGATATACTAACCTTGTCTTAGCTGGATTTAAAAAATAATTATGCACCTGATCTATAGATAAGGTAGTTTTAATAGATTGGACATTTGATTTGATCTCTTTAATAGACAAAGTGCTGTTTTCTTGTAAAGTGATTAGTAAATTTCTGTTATTGGAGGCTTTAGTATCATATTTACGAATGTTTTCAAAAGTAAGAATTGATGGTTCTGATTTTAGGTCTACAACTTTTAAAACTTCATTATCTCTACCAGCAACTAAATCATTAAACAATAGGTTTTGATGTATGCCTTTTAAATAAGTAAGATTGATTTTCTTTTTAGTTTGTGTATTTATATATAGTAGTTGAGGTTTGTCTCTTTGGTCAACATAAGTTTTACCGATAAGAACCCATTTACCATCAGGGCTCACTTTAGAATTGCTTAAGGTATATAAGTGTGAATCAGCTTTAAGACTATCATTTTGAGCTTGTATAACAAGTGTACTATATAAAAGACAGAAGATAATTAAAGCGATTCTATAAGTTATTTTACACATAGTTCATTATAAATATAAATTAATAATAGTATCATTCTGTGGATAAAAATTAATAGCATTAGGAGACAAGGCAATGATACTACACATATTACCTTGTGGAACGTTTAGATGAAACTCACCTTTGTTATTTGTTAGATGAAATGTACCAGTACCATGAGTACTATTATTAAAAGCAGAACCTACATCAACATTTTTTAATGGTTTATTACTTTTTTTACTGTAAATAGTACCTGATACCGATATCAGCTTTTCAGGATTTACTTGTTTAATATGTCTGTTGAGGTTCATTTCAAGCACTGGATTATCTTTAATCTGTTTTAGATAAGCCTCTTTATTATACTTTATTTCTACGTTAAGAGTTTGTGATTCACTTATGTTTGTAAAGGTATATTGGGCGCTTCCCCTTCCATAAATAACATGATTTGGTATAAAAATAAGCGTATCTCCTTTTTGAATTTGGATAGAGTAGTATCCTTTTTTATTAACAAACACTCGCTTATTTTCTCCGTATGCTTTTAATTCTTCATCCTTCCATACCCATTTGTTTGCGATATTTACTGATGTTAACCCTAAAGGGACAGAGTCAGTCCCTTGGACTGTTACTCTGCCCTGAATAGTTATCAAACTATTGTTAGGTTTAATATGATTGTTATTGGTTAATACATTTTTCTCTTGTATAGAGCTACAACTATGTAGAGCTACAAACGATAACAGAAGTAATAGAGCTGTTACTAGAAATTTTGATTTTGATATAGTTTGATTAATAGCCATCATTTTGAGGATTTAAGTTTTTATTAATTTGTAATTGTCTCTCTGGAATAGGAAATAGGTTATGGTAAGTTTCCCAATTCGGTTTATTTACGCGTAGTTGGTCAAGTTTATTAAATCGCTTCAATAGAAAGAAACGCTGTCCCAATTCTGTAAAAAACTCTTTAGATGATTCTTGGATTAATTCACTAGTCATATCAGCGCTACTTACATTAGGGCTTACTGGAGTAATTCCTCGAGATGTTTTTATTTCATTAAGTACTTGTGCTGCTTGGGGTATCTTGTTTTGTTTAAGTAAACTCTCTGCTAAAATAAAGTAGGCCTGTTCTATTCTAAAAAAGATGGAATGTTCATCTGTATTATTTGTTTTATTTTTATACTTGTACACAGTATATAGTGATTTGCCTTTAGAGTTAATTTGTCTTAACCAATGTTTTTTACGCAAATCAGTGTCTGTGAAAGAACTTAAAAGTTGATCACTAACTACAGAAGTGTTGTCAGCTAAATCATTAAAAATATATAGTTCAGCTTCATAAGTAATATTTGTTTCTAGTTCAGGGCTTATTTGCCAGATTGTACCCTTAGACGTTTTTTTAAAGGTTTTGCTTAAGTCTTTCTCTATTTGATAGAGATTATTATCTACAATTTTTTGACTATATAACTGAGCAAGGTCAAATTTACCTTGTAGAAGATAGTTCTCAGCTAATAGTAATTCAGCTACTGCTTTATTGATGTAGAAACGTTTTGAGTCTCTATATTGGTCACTTAATAAGCTGATAGCTTGGGTTAAATCTTGTTCAATTTCAAATAGTACTTCAGCATAAGGTTTTCTTGAGATAGTTTTATTTGAATTATAGTCTGTAGAACGCGTAAAGGGAGTATCTCCATAGAGTTGAACTAAATAGTGATAATGTAAGGCTCTTAGTGTAATCGCTTCACCTAATAGTTGTTGTTTAATGGTTTTATCTATGTAGTTTGATTGACTTAATCCTTCTATAAATGCGTTAATAACATAAATATGTCTGTAAACATCATTCCACCATAATGATACTTCTTTACTATCTCCTTGTAAAGAGTTGTTGTAGAAGTTATTTGTAGCTGATCCTAAGTACGTGAGTTCATCTGTATATAAACTTAAGGTGTAATGAATTCCATTGGCTCTTTTAGATAAAAACTGACTTTCACGAGCATTGGTATAGATGCTCGATAAAGCGGCTTTTGTGGTTGAGAGGTCTTTAAAGACATCCTCTCGATTGACTTGACTATTAGGTAAATCAACTTCAATCATGTTTTCACATGATAAAGTTAGTATTGCTAGTAAGGCAAATAGTTTTAAAAACAATATTTTTCTCATAATTAGTAGTTTAAAAGATTAATTGCATTCCAAATGAATAAGTGCGAAGGGGAGGAAGATATCCAAAACTTGAAAACTCAGGATCCATTCCTTTAAATGAGGTAATAGTCCAAAGGTTTTGACCTTGTAAATAGATTCGTAGCGATTCTATATTCACTTTTGGGATTTTAAGAGTATAAGAAATCGATGCATTTTTTAATCTTATATAAGAGGCATCACTTATTGAATTGTCACTGTCTCTAAATAACGTAGCGAGGTTATCAACCTTTGCATTGTTATAGACTCCTCTCATATAAGGCGCATTTGGATTAGTTGGTGACCAACGATCAGTCATTTGTACTGGTTGATTATAGATTGGAGCTCCAGGAGTTACATATAGTTTATTTATATTGTAGTTATCTTGTTTTTTAAAATAGAATAGAAAATCAAGTGTGAAATTCTTATAAGAAATAGAATTTTGTATTCCTCCATAAAAACTAGGGTTTAAGTTTTTTACTAGTTTTTTATCTAAAGCATTAAATTTACCATCCGAATTAAAGTCAGTAAATTCAAACATACCCGTGTCTGGATTAAGCCCTTTATATTCATAGGTTTTAATGATATTGAGAGGTTGTCCAATTACATAAAAACTACTTTGAGTTCCTTCTTCAAGCCCAGGATACGCAACCAATTTATTTTTTGGAAATGTTATATTGAAATTGGTCTTCCATGTCCAATTTGCACTAGTAATATTATTGGTGTTTAATGTAAATTCCCAACCAGTATTTTCAACCACAGCAGGAGAGTTAATTAAAAGAGTTGAAAAACCTGTAGTACTTGGTAAAGTCATACCTACTAGTTGATCGGTTGATCTATTGTTATAATAGGCAATAGATGTATTTACTCTATCTTTAAAAAAACCAAGTTCTAGAGCAGCTTCAAATTTTGTTGTTTTTTCCCATTTATAATTAGCATTGTGTAATTGAACTGGGTATAGTCCTGTTTCAGAGTTGTATAAAGCCGGAGATACTGAATATGTATCTAAATAGGCATAATCACCAATGTTATCACTTCCAGTTACTCCGTAGCTAGAACGTAATTTACCAAAAGAAAGCCATGATAAATTTTGTATAAATGATTCATCAGAGAATATCCAAGCTCCTCCAATAGCACCAAAATTCCCAAAGCGATTATTCTCAGCAAAACGGGATGAACCGTCTCTTCTAGCTGTAATATTAAGGAAATATTTATTGTCAAAACTGTAATTTAGACGAGTAAAAAATGCCAAGTATTTATATTGAGATGTTCTGGTTTCACCGATATATTTTTGATTAGCTGCGCCAATGTTTCTGATTAAAGCATTGGAAGAGAAACCAACACCTCTCATAGAACCACTATTATTTTCTGTTGTTTGATAGGTAGACCCAATTAATGCATCAAAACGATGGTTATTCAGTGTCTTCTTATACTGTAATTGAGGTTCAACAATATATGCGTTGGTATTTTGATCAGATTTACTAGAAGAAGATCTTTCGCTTGTTAAACCAAATGCAGGGTTATTTATTGTATGTGGTGTTATTTTTCTTTCTTCAAAGAGATTAGTGGTTAATCCAGCATTTAATTTGAAAAATAGATTATCAGTTAAAAGATAAGATAGATTCGTGTTTAGAATTAGCGTTTGTGTCTTATTTTCATAAGTTTCCTCTAAAGCTGCAAGAGGATTTGAAAAAGTCCCATTCTCCCAGTTCAGTGTTCCGTCAGTATTGTACAATGCGGGAGCATTAGGAGCTAGAATAAGGGACATATTGGTTAAATCAAATGTAGGTAAGTTATTACTTTGTTGAGAATAACTAGTAGAAGTATTGATTTGTAATCAATAGCGTCCTAAACGTTTAAAAAAAGGCACAAAAAAAGAGAGTAAATTAAGGATCTCAAATTATCTTTGAGTTGCACACCTAAAAAAGACTCTCTTGATGTCAAATATAACATTG
>NZ_NSGJ01000060.1 GCF_002286775.1 Myroides sp. N17-2 | reverse complement strand
GCATCACCGTAAACCTAATGATAATGGGAGTAACTTTATACTTGAGTAAGTAACTCCACCCAGGCAGACTTTAGTCTGCTTTAACAAACTATGGACTTTCAGTCCATAGTGGTTTATTTGATAGTATGAAAATTCTCAAGATATTTCTGCATAGCATCGCGGCAGTGTCTAATGGATTTAAACAAATATTTTACAAACAAGTAACTGAATAATTTTTTTTAGTAGAAATCATCATCAATAGCTTAAGAGAAACTACTTTAATCAACAGTATTTGATGAAATAGATATACATTAAGCTATTTAATTATGTAAGTTTATGATTATAAGATTTTTAATAAAGTTATTTATTATTTTGATTAGTAGAGTATATACCCCAACAAAGCTCCTACTAAAACAATAAAAGCACTATTTACTTTTTTAAATTTAAAAACGAGTATACCACTAAGTAGGGTAATAACAAGGGTTTGCCAGTTGAGCAACACATCTCGTGTCATCGTTATACAAACAGCGACAATCAAGGCGACAGAGGCAACATTCACCGCATCTAAAAAGACAGATAATCCTTTTGAGTTGCGAAGTTTTTTCATCAATGGGTTTAGTAAGGCTACTAGAATAAAGGATGGTAAAAAAATTGCAACAGTTGAAAGAATTGCTCCAGATAAACCATTAATTTGAAAACCAATAAAAGTAACGGAAGAGAAAACAGGTCCTGGTGTGAATTGCCCTACAGCAATTGCATCCATTAGTTGTTCCCTTGTTAGTAATCCTGTTTGTACTAGTTCTGTATCTAAAAAGGCAAATAGCACATAACCACTACCATAAAGTATAGCACCTATTTTTAGAAAAATCCAAAATAACTGTCGATTGGTTGTAGTGAAAAACGTACTTTGTATGCTAAGTAAGAGTGGCAATGCAATCAAGCTTTGTAAGGTATTTTGCTTTCTCGTATTGATATAAAACAGGGCATAGGCTAAAAATCCAGCCCCAAACAATAAAAAGATTTCGCTAACCCCCAGTAAAGAAGCTACCAAGACGATTAGTCCTAAAAAGGCTAAAAAGGAGGAGGTAATCGATTTTTTAGCTAGTGGAAAAACGGCTCCAAGCATAATGACTATAATTGCTGGTTTAATTCCGTATATAAAAGGTTGTACATGGGGTAATTGTCCATATAATTTATAAAAGTAGGCGAGCGCACCTGTTAGCAAAATAGCAGGAAGAATAAAACACAGCCCTGCAATTATAAGGCCTTTCCATCCCCCTTTGTCATAGCCAATATGAATAGCCATTTCTGTACTGTTAGGACCAGGGATTAAATTGGTGGCTCCCAGTAGATCTAAGAAATGTTGTTCATCCATCCATTTTCTTTGTACAACTACTTCCTCTCTCATCATCGCAATATGCGCTGCAGGACCTCCAAAACCAATAATTCCCAGTTTTGTAAAGACTTTGGCTATTTCTTTTAAGCTTACTTTTTCTGACATATTGCTTTCTAATTTTAGTTTTTACTGCAATAGATATGTTCAAAGTTATTGCGTTATCTAAACAAGTGTAAAGCTAATGATAATTCAATATTCAAAGGTTACCTAAATGTAAATTAAAAGGTGCTTAAACCCAAAGCTAAGCACCTTTTTCACTATTCTTAATCTTGCTGTACATCCAAAATATTATCAAATAGATTTTATCCTGTAATTTACCAAACTGTTGTAATTAAATACCTAACAATAGGATACAAAATCTCATATTGTTAGGTATTTAGTTGTTGCTTTTATGCATTATTTTACAACTGTAGCTTCAAGTTCTACAGTTAGATTTTCAAATAATCCTTTTACCTCAAGTACTGTTGTTGCTTGTTTGATTTTATGCTTAACAAGCCACTCTTGTAAAATAGAAAAGTGTTGCATCAACTCAGAGGTAGAAGTAGTATAAATATTTAATCTAACAATACCTTCAAGGGGATAATCGGCTGTTTTAATTACCTCTTCTAAGTTTTTAATAGAGAGTAGAAGCTGAGTTTTCATATCAGCATTACTTGAAACACCATTAGTGTCAATGGCTACTTGACCAGAGCAGTATAGTGTACTTTGAACATTTTTGACTTCTATTGCTTGAGCGTAGTTACGCTCGAATTGCCATTGCCAAGGATTAATAGCTGTTTTTATCATTTTGCTTTCTTATTTTAAGTTATAGAGCAAATTTGCTATTAAACGCTTAAATCAGCAGTTGAGCTATATCACAAATAAAAAGTGAGGTAGATCACTTTAAATCTAATCGGCTTAGTGTTTCTCTAGAAACTCCAAGATAGGTAGCTAATAGAGATTTTGGAACACGTTGCATAATAGCAGGAAAACGATCTTGAAGTTCAAAGAACCGCTCTGTAGTATTGTTTTTCATCATGGATAAAATACGCTGCTGCCCTGCAATAAATCCCTTGTGCGCTTTATCTAAAAAGAATTCATTTATTACAGGAAGTTCTTTTCTTAGTTTATTATATCCATCTAAATCTAAAGCATAGACAAGCGTATCTTCAATACATTCTAAACTCATGCTTGCTAGAGATTGGCTGTAGAATGCTTTTAGATCCGTTTCCCACCAACCTTCCATTGCAAAGTCTACAATATGCTCTTTAGTATTATTGTCAGTATAAACAAGTTTTAAAAGACCTGTATCAATAAAGAACAGATAGGGTACAGGTTCTCCTTCTTGAATTAAAAATTGATGTTTTTTATATTTTTTAAAAGTAAAATAAGACAAGATAAAATCAAACTCCTTGTCTGTTAGGGAGATTACTTGCTCTATTGATATCCTAAGGAGATTATTCATGTGATTTACTAAGTATTATAAGTTACAAAGGAAAGTATTAAAGATATTAATTTCAACTCTCTTTATCCATATACTCCTCTAATACTTCCTTTAGTTTATCCAAATAACATGTTTTGGATTTAGCTCTTGTTTTCATTCTATGAAAGGCATGATGTATATCTAAGAGCTTAATACCAAATATCTGCTGAAACAACACCGCTATTTTCCGTATTTCTCCCTTACCATTATTAATAGATCCTGATAGGTAAAGAGCGTAGATAAGTTCTATGAGCGCATTTTGAGATTCTGACCATACTAAATTGGGTGAGGATATATGATTGTTACCAATATCATATTCCTGTATTTTTTCATGCAAGTAGTTTTGAAGTAAATCATGAGCGATAATACGAGCTATCTTATAATCATAATAAGTTGAGAACAGAGCATCTATTTCAAAGATAAAACTGTTTATACCAATGAGTAAATCTGTTTTACCAAGGGTAAAGTACTCGATGTCTTTATCTATGCGTTTGGCATTATAGTATTTATAAAATTCATTGTAAGCAAAATACTTCTTATACTCAAGGTTTAATTCTTCCAGATGCTTATGATAGTATTTATTCTTAACAACAATATCTATTGGGCAACTTGTTTCTATAGAATAGAGTTTGTTGTAAAAGATTAGTTTGCCTAAGACTTGAGGCTTAATTATTTTAAAAAATTCAATCTCATCTATTTGATTTTTGAACCCCACTTGAAGTATTTCTTGCTTTAGGTTTATAAGTAAGAGCCTTAAAAATTGAATCATTTCATAAGCCTTTGAAATAGAAGTTGAGTCAAGTAAGTTGAGTTCAATTTCCTTTGATTCAATTGTCTTGAATACACTTGTGTAAAGAGCATTTTGTGTCATAATTATTGAGTTTTGGTTGGTTAATTATTGACACGTTTAATCCTGCTTTTTTTCTGATTTTATTGCCCTATTAAAATAAAGCAATGCTACTTTTAAAATCAATACGTAAAAACACGGTAAATATGCGGAAAACACGTATTGTTTATTATTTGAAAATTATAAATATTTACATAATTAACTTTTAAATGCTTAGTTTTATGGAAATTAACCAAAATTCAGGAACAGTGATTAGCCTTGAAAAGGCAATTGAACTGACACATTCTTATCAAGAGAGTAACCCCGAAAAACCCAATAGTTACTTTGTGGGTCTTGATAAGTTAAATGAACTATTACAACAAAATGGCTCTATAGGATTGCGAATCTATCTAGGTTTAGATCCTCAAAGCAATCAAAACAATATGGTTTTAGTTGCAGTAGACCAAGAAGGAGAAGATTTAACTAATGGAATTATGCTTGATGAGCTTATCACATGTCCTCCTATGTGTCCTAAAAAGCCAACCAAGCTTATAAAAAGTAAGTAGATGATTTATTATGTACTCTTATATGTAACACTATTAACAGGTCTTTTTCCTATAGTTATGTTTATTGGAAAAGGAAATCATTTAAATAAGCATAACAACTATGTTTTGCCTCTTATTCTATTAATTGCTGGTTCTTCTATATATGAGTATGTAGTTAGTGGTGTATTGAAAATAAGTGTTATTCCTTGGTATCAAATACATTCATTATTAGAGTTTTTAACGTTATACTATCTTTTTATAAAATTAATTGTACAAAGACCTAAATGGTTCTTTTTAATCTTTTTAGGTCTTTTTATATTGATCTATGTTTACTCTTTTTTCTGTTTGGAAGAAGATTCAGCTTTCTTAGCAAAGAGCATCAACAAGTCTTTTTTGACCTTGTTTATTATGTGGTGTAGTTTTTTATGGGTAAAACAGGTCTTTGATCAAAAGATGATTTTAAGCCTGTATAAAGAGAGTAGTTTTTATGTAGTTATGGGGCTATTTTTCTATTATAGTACGACGATTTCACTTTTTATGTTATCAAGTTATATCTATAGTAACGACATCTATTTTAATGATTATTGGTTAGTGAATATTATAGCAAGTTTGATTCTTAGAATCATCTTATCTATTGGCGTATGGAAAATGAAATAAAGTTATTTTTTTGGCTTGGGACTTTTATTATGATTTCCCTTGTCATTATCGTGATTATCCTTGTGATTGTTTATCAGAAGAATTTAAGCAAGTATCACAATGAGCAGTTAAAGCAACAACTTAGAAACAGTTTAATTGTAGAACATAAAGAAAGAGCAAGGATAGCCAAGGAGTTACACGATGGCCTTTGTGGGGATTTAGCAGCTTTAAAAAATTATGTAGGTGTTATAGAGCTTAGTCAAGATAAGGATTTAATAAAATCTACGATTTCAGATATACAACAGAGTATTTTATTGTGCTATGATGAGGCGGTCAGAGTGAGTTATAACTTATCACCTCCTTTGATTAAGGATAATCCAATTAGTATCATATTAAGTAATTACTTAACCAGAATATCAAGAGCGACAAGTATTAAAATGTCTTTTAAATCTGATAAACAAACTTTTATACTAAGTGAATTAGTAAGATTAGAACTCTATAGGATAATTCAAGAGCTAATTCAAAATATTATCAAACACAGTAAGGCGACCTATACAGAGTTAGAGCTTAAATGGACAGAGGATCAACTTGTATTATCTATAACTGATGATGGAATAAGGTATGATTTTAATGCTGATTTAAAAGGACAAGATGTTGGTTTAGGGCTGAGTAATATTAAGACAAGAATACAGCAAATTAATGCAGATTTTACTCATCAAAGACAACAAGAGGTTAATATTACCACATTAAAAATAAATAATAAATATGAAAATTAAAGTAGGAATAGTAGATGACCATAAACTTTTTAGAACAAGTTTTGGTTTGCTTTTATCTCAGTTAGACGGAGTAGAAGTAGTGTTTCAGTGCTCTAATGGTATAGAGCTATTTGAGGTATTAAAAACTAAGATGGTAGATATTCTATTTTTAGATATTCAAATGCCTGTTATGGATGGTTTTGAGATTACTCCCAAACTCAATGACAGATATCCAGACTTAAAAATACTTATTCTTAGTAGTTTTAATGATTCTTATACCATTGAGAGAATGCTAAAATATAAGATAGCAGGATATCTAACCAAGAATGCAGGACAGTCTCAAATAAAAAAAGCTATTTTCAATGTGTTTGAAGATGGAGTGTATTATGATAGCCAGATTAGAAATATAGTAAAACATCTACAAGATGCGGATTATAAAAAGGATGCTGGTTTAACTCAGAAGGAGATAGAGATTATTAAACTATTTGTTAAGCAGTACAGTGGAAGAGAGATAGCAGAAAAACTTCATTTAAGTGTTAGAACTGTAGAAAAGCACAAAGAGATTATTATGCAAAAGACTGGAGCAAATAACTTCATAGGAGCTGTTGCTTATGCTATTATTAGACACTATATAACAGAGGATGATCTTTTTTAGAAGCTAAACTACTAAAATTACGTAAAATTACGTATTGTTTTGAAAATAAGTGATTTGTAGTTTTGGATATCCCAAAATGCCAATACTATGAAAGCCAAATACACTCTTATTATACAATATTTCTTTGTATTACTTTTTGTTTATGCAGCTATAAGCAAACTCATCACTTTTGAAGCGTTTCAAGTTCAACTGACTCAGTCCCCACTATTAAGCGCTTACGCTACTACAATAGCCTATTTGGTTATTATTGTTGAACTTGTTATCGCTTTGTTCTTAACATTAAAACAGACTAAGACTTTAGGATTGTATCTTAGTTACGGATTAATGGTAGCTTTTACTATTTATATCTATTTGATATTAAACTACAGTGATTTTATTCCTTGTTCTTGTGGAGGCATACTTGAAAAGATGGGATGGAATGAGCATCTTTGGTTTAATATCATCGTATGTATTTTAGGATTATTAGCTATCTACTTTCAAGAAAATGATAAAGAGAATAATAAAGAAAATAAAAAGCGATTTATCCTATCTACTGTATTACTAACTGTATTAAGTACAGGTATTGTTATTCTACTTTTTATCTCTTCAGAACACATCATCAAAAAAGAAAATCCCTTTATAAGAAGGTATCTACCTCATGGAGTGGTAGAGGATCAAACACTTGATCTGCAGGTAAACTCTTTTTACTTTTCAGGTTACCATCATGATACCCTATACCTTGGTAATTATACCGCGCCACTTCGCTATATCTCCATAGATGAAAAACTAAGAAGGCAAGACTTTCAGATACAGATTGATTCTTTGCATTTGCCTTATACTCAGCTAAAATTTAAAACAAAATACCCTGATTTCTATTTAGCTGATGGGACTATTTCCATAGTATTTAAAGGAAGATTAGATAATCAAAGTAAGCAACAACCCACAGAAATACTAAGCTATAAACAGGCTTACTTTTCAGATTTTACCCCAATAGATTCCACTACTATTACCTTTAAAGGACAAAGTAGCAAGAACTACCAAAATGTTCTTGGAGTAATTGATCAAAAAAGTAGTACGAAAGTCAAACTCAACTCTGATTTACTACAAAGTGATTCCGATGGAGTGTTTGATACAGATGGAATAATCACTTATAGCAAAGAAAAACAACAAGTAATTTACACTTATTATTATAAGAATCAGTTCATTCAAACTGATAACCGTCTTACATTACTTAGCAGACAAAACACTATAGATACAACTAAAACCCAAAGTATTACTTCAGCGAAATTATCAACAGGAGAAAATAAAATGACTACTCCTGTAAAGGCTATTAATTCAAAGGTTATAGTTCATCGCAATCTCTTGTTTATAGTATCAAACTCAATGGGGCAAAACGAGTCTCAAAAGATGTGGAAACAAGCCAGTATTGTAGATGTCTATGACTTTACAAGTAGCAGTTATGTTGGAAGCTTTTACATCAACCACCTAGGGGAAGATAAGTTATCTGATTTAATTGTTACAGATCATTATCTCTATGGTCTATTTGACAAGAATCTTGTTCGTTACAAATTGGCCAGATCGCTAACAAGCAAGTTTCAGTAAGGTTTAGCTCAACCTTAAAAATAAGCTATTAATCACTTTTAATTTTTAGTATTATGAAAAAATTTTTAAAATCAGCAGGTTTGCCAATCGGAGTATTCGCGCTTGCTATCGGTAGTGCATTTGCTACAAATGCAATGAAAAATGTTGATCCACTTATAGAGGATGGTTACATTCAAATAGATGGAGTTGAAACAAATTGTGATTTTAAAATGAAGTGTCAGACATTTGGAAATGAAAAATGTACTTGGCAAGAAAGCCCTACTAAAGCTCATACATTGTATAGTTTGGAAGGAACTGCTTGTGTACGTGAATTAGCCAGAATTGGTTCTTAATAAAGATGGGGAGGCATTATTGTCTCCCCTTTTTTTAGATATTTTCTGTAATCCAATTAATATCTTTTTTGCCTTTTAAAAAGTAGTCAAACCAAGCTTTAATTCGTAATTGTAAGTCTAGTTGATTTTCTTTTTTATCAATAGTATGTTTTTCATCTTTATAGAAAAGAGCGATATGTGGTACTTTATTGGTTCTTAGTAAAGAGATAAACATCTCTTGTGTTTGTTGCCAATTAATATTTTCATCCTTATTACCAGTCCAAGTTAGTAAAGGAGTCTTGATTCTATCGGCATAAAGTATTGGTGAATTAGCAAAATAGAGTTGCTTGTTTTTATAAAAAGGTTGTTCCATTCTATATTGACCTGATTCAAACTGAAAATAAAAAGGTCTGCTAAAATTATAATTATATGAAAAATAAGATTTTACTAAATCGGCATTTCCTGCTCCTGATACAGCGGCAGAGAATATATGTGATTGTGTAATAATAAAATTAGTTAAGTATCCACCATGTGAATGTCCAATAATTCCCATTTTAGTTTTGTCTATATTAAGTTCTTGTTGTAATAATGTATCCATGGCATTGTTTAAACAATCAAGAGCTGATAATCCTGTTCCTTCATTATTAAAAACAATATCAGGTAAGAAAACAAAATAATCATCTTTGGTATAAAATAAAGGGTTAAACCCAAGACTCATCTTATCTGTAGTAAATAAAAAACGATTTCTATTTTCGGATTGTATTTCATATATATGAACAATTAAGGGATATTTTTTTTTATTATCATATTTTTTAGGATAGTAGAGTGTACCTTTTAATTTTTGATTATATGCATTTGTATAGTTTATAGTGATTTGATTTGAGAAATCTAGTTTTACATTTTGAAGTGAGTTTTTATAAAGAACATTGTTTTCTTTTCTGTTTATTTTAATTTGAGGAGGAGTGTTATGATTTTCTTCACTATAAATAAATGTTTTTAGGTTAGAAGTGTAAAATGGGTGTTTAATGAAATTATTGGACTCAGATATAATATCTTTTAGCTTTGTACCTGAGATACTAATATATTTTGTACTTAAGCTTTCTTTATCTGTTAATTGTATGAGTAATTCGCCATCAACTAAATTAGGTTGACGATTATACATACTATATCTGTTTACTTCTAGTAAAGTAGAGTTTTCAATGGATAGCTTATACTTATTATCTATGTAATTGGTAAGTTTAATGATATAATGATTCTTTAAATCATACTTATAGAGGTTTCCTTGCTTAATATAAAATAAGAATTTCTCTTGTTTATCCCAGTAACAAGTATTACTAACATCCATTTTAATTAAAGAATCTATCTTCCTTTTTTCTTTAGTTTTAGTATCATAGATAAACAATCCTTCATCTTTTAGATAGGATATATAACCTCCAAATGTAGAGTAGGTTAAACTTGACAGCCCAGTGTTTATTTTGTTTTCTAGTTTTGTTTTGTAAAGAGAATCAAGTGTAATAATTGATAGTTCTATATCAGGTCTAGCTTTTGTGTAGTCCTGAAATTTCTCAATATCTTGGACAATAAAAGTGTTAGCAGAGTTAATACATAATATCTCTTGCCCTGAAGCTAAAGAATCAAGATTGAGTAATTTATGATGTTTATTATTCCATAGTTTATTGTATTTTTTTTCAGTTGTTTTTGTTGATGTTGAAGGGTTTTTTAAGTGTAGTTTTTTATCCTTTGTAGACCAAATGTCAATATTATCTTTTTCTGAATTAGCTTGAACAAAGTAAGTAATGTAAAAATCACTTGATTGCTTGAAAAAAGTAGTTCTAATTTGTAACAGTTTTTCTGTATGTTTTAGATCTTGTAACGTGACATTTTGATAGGTGTTATCATTAAGATTTAAAAGCATCAACTGCTCGTTAGTTGTGTTTTTATCTTTTACAACCAAAGCAACTCTATTGTTGTACTTATCCCAATTTGCTTGTATTATTGGGTAATTAATGGTTTGAAGTAAAAAGGTTTTATAAGAGGTTAAATCTAATAAATACAGTTGATAAACAGTATTATCTTGTTTCAGATAGAGTGCCTTTGAATTATTTTGATTAATACTAAAAAATGAAATCATACTATCTTCCCAAAGTTTTATTGCTTTTGAGTTGTAAATACTCTTATATGAGTCTGTACTATTGGTTATAATAATGTTATTAGATTTAATAACATCATAATCTCTAATATGCTCAATTTTATTTGTTTTATTAGTCTTAATATCAAAAAAAGAGAGAGTAGAATTATTTAAAGATACTATAGTTTTTTCGTTTAAATAAGTTTGATTGTTTCCTTGAAAGGTATGTATAGTTTTATTAGTTGATGTTGTTATTAAATGAGTTTCATTTAAAGAGGAATTAGAACTATTAATTAGGGCTGTTTTTCCATTAGGTGAAAGATCCTTTATCCAAATGCGACTGATTTCATTTAAAGAGTCTTGTGTCGATAGATTGTTTTCTATATGTTTTGTTTCTGACGTTTTTGCAGAAATAGTAATACTCAAAAAGAGTATTACTATTATTGATAAAAGATACTTAATAACCATTGTTTTGAGGTAATAAATTAGGGTTAAGTAGAATTTCTTTTTCAGGAATTGGAAATAGTGTGTGTATTGATTTCCAATTAGGTTTTGTTACTTGTATTATTTCAAGTTTATTGTTTCTTTTCAAATCAAAAAAGCGGTGTCCATGTTCACAGAAAAACTCTAATCGAGAATCTTCAAGCATAATTTTCAATAAGCTGCTCGCTGATTGCTCCATTTGAATAGATGGCAAGTTTCTATACTGTCTTAGTACATTCATATAATGAATAGCTTCTCTTGTTTTATTCTGGTATATCAATGATTCTATTAATACATAATAAGCTTCTTCCAAACGCATTATGATTGAATATTCATCAGTATTATTTGTTTTGTTTTTATATTTAAAATTATAGAACCATTTTTCTTGTTCTTTATCAATAGAGTTAACCCAGTTTTTAAATCTAGTATCTGTGGGCTCAAATAAAGAAATTATATTAGATGATAGATGATGTGTTGTAACTGGAAGTGTATTGATGATATACGTATATGCTTCTTGAGTGGCAAGAGAAGATTCTTGAGGAGAAAATTGCCATAAGGTACTTTTTGCATTTTTCTTGAATGTTCTACTTATATCAGTTTCTAATTCATATGTTTTATCTAAAATTAATTCAGTAGTAATCTCTTCTGCTTTAGAAAAATTCTTTTGTAAAAGATATAATTTAGATAGAAGTAAATTTGCTGTAGCTTTATTAGGATAAATTCTTTCATTACTTCTGTAAGTATTTGATAATCCTTGTAAAGCAAAAATTAAATCATTTTCTATATTGTTGAGAACTAGATTATAATTCGTTTTATTAATCTTATTATTATAGTTATAATCGGTTGTCTTTGTATATGGAATATCACCAAAAAGTTGCACTAAATAGTAATAGATTAAAGCTCTTAGAAAGTAAGCTTCCGCTAGAAGTGTCTTTTTTTGATCTTCAGGTATGTATGTTGATGAACCTAAGCCATCTATGAAAGAATTTAGATTATAGATTATTTTATAATTCGTGTTCCAAATCGAGTTAATAGCTTCATTATTGGCTGTAATAAGGTTGTTATTCATTTCATAGAATCCATTATTACTATTAGGTCTAGCCATGCTATTTAAATCATCAGTATATAAGCTAATTAAGAAACCTAACCCTTTTTGATCACCTGAAAGTACAGAGTTTTGTCTTATTTGAGCATAGATGTCATTAAGAGCAGCTTTAGTAGTATAAATATCTTTAAATACATCTTGTGTATTAATTTTGTCATTAGGTAAATCTGTATCTATGAAGCTATCACATGCTTGTAATACTATTGTAGTTAAGCATATGTAGAATAGCTTTATAAAATTGTAATTATATAGTTTTTTCATGATGTATAGTTTTATAGTGTTAATTGAAAACCGAAAGCATAAGTTTTTAAAGGAGGTAAATACCCAAATGATGTAAATTCAGGATCAAGCCCAAAGTATTTTGTTATGGTTAAGAGATTTTGACCTTGGAAATAGATATTAATTGATTTTATACCTGAGTTTGGTATAGCAAGATTATAGCTTAGTGATATGTTTTTAAGCCTAATGAATGAGGCATCAGAAATAGCGTAATCACTGTCATTTACTAATAAAGTATTTTGATATAAAGCACTATTCTCTCCGGTACTATATGGTGCATATGAAGCATTTTGATTTTTAATAGACCAACTATCAAGTACTTCAATAGGTTGATTTGCTAATGCCCCAGGTAATATTAGCTTATAGTTGTAGTTTAGGTTTGTTTGCTTAACAAAATGAAACAGAAAATCTAAATGGAAGTTTTTGTATGCAATTGAGTTTTGTAGCCCTCCATAGTATTTAACAGCAATATCTTTGATTGTTTGTTTATCATCTAATGCTGTGTATTTACTATCTTGGTTAAAATCTTTAAATTTATAAATTCCAGTTGTTGGATCTAAACCTTCATATTGGTATACTTTTCTTATACTTGTTGATTCACCTATAACATATTGATTTGCATAAGTAGAACCTTCTAAACCTGGAAAGGAAATTAATTTGTTTTTAGGAAACGATATATTGAAAGAAGTTGACCATGTCCAATCTTTCTTTTGAATATTATTGGTTTGTAGGGTGTATTCCCATCCAGTATTTTGTACTGTAGCATTTAAATTTGATTGAACAGATGAGAAACCTGTAGTTCCAGCCAGAGGAATCCCTACAAGTTGATTAGATGTTCTATTTCTATACCAAGAAATTGATGTGTTTATTCGATTGTTAAATAAACTTATATCAATAGAAGATTCTAGCTTTGTTGTTTTTTCCCAACCGAAGTTTGGGTTATATAAGTTAGTAGGAGTTAAACCTATGATTTTATCATAGATGTTTTTTGTAATACTATAAGTGTCTAAATATTGATAATCACCAATGTTATCACTACCAGTAGTACCATAACTAGCACGTAATTTACCAAAACTTAACCAAGAAAGGGAATTGAATAAATTTTCTTCTGAAAATAACCATGCACCTGCTATAGCACCAAAATTTCCAAATTGATTATTTTTTCCGAAGCGAGATGACCCATCACGCCTTCCCGTTAGGTTTACAATGTATTTACTGTCATATATGTAATTCAATCTAAAAAAGAGAGCTGTATATCTATAATCTTTTTGATTATTGCTATCTATGTATTGGTTTTTAGCGCTACCAATATTAGTCATTAAGGCATTTGTAGGGAAATTCGTTCCGCGGATATATAAATTGTTTGACTTATTTTGTTGAAACGTTGTTCCTATAAGAATATTAAAATTACTTTGATCAGCTTCATAGTTCCAATTTACTTGAGGCTCAATAATATAGAATTGTTTATTTGAAGTTCCTTTTCTTGCTGAAGAAATTTCGCTTGTATAGTTTTTAGAAGGATTATGAATTGTATGTGGGGTTAATTGATTTTCTGTAAAGTACGTGAGATTAGTTCCTGTGTTAAGCTTAAGTGATACATTGGGGAAAATTTGATAACCTATGGCTACATTTAATAAAAGATTATCGCTTTTATAATCATATGTTTTTTGGCTTAAAGCTAATGGATTTTCAAATGTCCCATTTTGCCAATTTAGAGTTCCATCTGAGTTATACAAAGCAGGTGCATTTGGGGCAAGAGTTAAAGCTTGAGAGGTTAGATCCTGATATAATAGGTTATTATATTGTTTAGTGTAATTTGTACCTATAGTGATATTAAACTTATGGTCTTTACTATTGTGTGATAAAGAGGAATTAAATGAAGTTCGTTTATACCCATTTGAAGTTGGAAATACCGTGGTTTCTTCACTATAATTGACACCTACTAAGAAATGAGTGTTTTCATTTCCGCCTGCTACATTAAAAGAGATATTTTTACTTATAGCAGTTCCCCCAATTAGTTCTTTTTGCCAATCAGTATATCTATATCTATCCCAAGTACCATTCATATCATATTCATAAGAAGGAAATGTTTTTATCTCATCATTTATAAAGGCTTGATCTCTTATTCTATTGAATTGTTCTGTATTTAGTAATTTCATTTTATTAGCTACTTTACTAAAAGCGGTAGAAGATGATAACGTGAAACTAAGATTATCAGATTTTCCTTTTTTAGTTGTAATTAATACTACACCATTAGCGCCACGTGAACCATATATTGCAGTAGCATCTGCATCTTTTAAAATCTCTATACTCTCTATATTATTTGGATTAATAAAGTTGATAGGACTAATATTATTTCCTGGTAATATACTATTTGACATTGTATTTTCAGATTCACTGTCATTGTTAATTACAATACCATCAATAATGTATAATGGAGAATTAGCATGTTTTCTTAAACTATTTCTACCACGTATTTGTATATCAAAACCTCCACCAGGAACGCCTGAGTTTTGCGTAATACTAACTCCTGCCATTCTTCCTTGTATGGCTTGCAATGGATTAGTTACTGGCTGAAATTCGATATCTTTGGCTGTTACTCTTGCTATACTACCTGTACGCTCACGATCTTTAACGGTATAATATCCTGCATTGACCACAATTTCGTCAAGTGTATTATTATCTTCACTAAGGGTAATATTAAGTGAACTACCACCAGTGTAGACAATAGACTGATCTTTATACCCCATCATTGAAAAGGTTATCTTATCACCAGAGGTAATATAGGTGGTGTATTTTCCTTCTAAATCAGTTGTAACTACTTTAGTCCCAACTGTTACTATAACACCCCCAAGAGCACCAAAGGAATCTTTTACCGTTCCTGAGAGTTTTATAGTTGGTTTTTGTTTTGTATCTTGTAACAAGTCAGATACATTAAAAAACAAATGTTTATCATTTGATACGGCATAAATTGGGCAGCTTAACAAGCCAACTAAAAATATTAGTGACATAGCTGTCCTACAATTAGAAAAGATTAAAATTTGAGTTTTCATAATATTTATAATTGATTTTGATATAAATGCTTTTAAATCATTAAGATTCTTATTGCCGTAGTACTTAAATAAGCCTATATCAAAAGGTTAGTTAATGGGTAATAATTAATTCATACATATTTTTTAAAAAACTATCTCCAAGCTCTAAAGCACGTCTCCCAAAATGCAAACTAGAGCAAGGAGATAGTCATGGACTTTTAGCACGACCTAAAATTCCTTTAAGCCATACTGTTTTTGTTTGTTTAAAATGCCTACTAAGGACTAAGCCTACATTAACCAACCTAGGCTATAGCCCTATAGCAAGCGGTTTTTCTCCATAATTAATAGTTTTAAAGGGTGATTAATAAATAGCACAGTAGGAGAGACTTATTTCATAGCTTTTTTCCTTACTAACTAATCTTTATTGCCTTTTAGCCGAATGGATGAACGAGCTATATTGATGTATGATAAAGGCAATAATTATCCTGTACGCATCTAAAAACTGTTTTTAGACCTAGCGCAAAATGTGTTATAACTCTAACTAAATAGGTAATAGGGTAGCCATCTAACATTAAAGAGTTAATGTCAAATTAATCTACATCGATAAGATTTAGTTAAACTAAAGTTTAATCATAGGCTAAATGTGAGTTTAGTTACTACTTGTTTGTTGTTTAATAAAATGTAATAATTGAAAAAATCTCGAATAGAACATTCGATAAGTCCATTAAGGATAGATAAGGTATTGTAAGCATTCATTAATACAACGAACACTAAACAAATCCACCTTTGTTTTAAACCTCTATATACCTATTGGGAGACGGTATGAAAAGAGGTATGTAGTATTTTAAAGATTACTGTAGGTGAGTTTTACGCAAAAAAAAGCGTGAGTACTCACTATCACTGCTCTGAGGTACTGGTATACCATGCAACAGATAAGTGAGCTCACGCCTAGGTCGTGAGCTTATTAACTTATCCTCTCGTTGCTTGTAAATTACCAGTTTTCAGAGCGAGATTCTAAGCAATAGCTTCTATTTTTTTTAAAAGGATATTGCAAATATCGCCTTTAAAGGCGAACAATAATAAACAAATATAAGCTTTTTTTTCAATTGGAGTCGTTCGACTCCAATAATATTTGAAAAAAAGTGCTCTTTTGAGAAAATATATTAATATGAATAAAGAGCAACAAAATATTAAAAATAAAGTTGATAATAAAGATCTATTTGAATTTGCAAATAAGCTTGTATGCAATTTTATTACTCAGAAATATATTTATAAGTTTAGTACAGATGAAGAAAATAACAAGGTGTCACTAAGAAAATATCAAGCTAAATGCGGTATTTCTCATTCAACATTACAAAAACTTGTAAGAGAAGAGGGATATAATATTCCCCTATCAGTACTATATGTTATATTACATTATGAGAATATTAGCTTATCTAGCTTTTTTAAACAGTTAGAAGTTTATTCTAATAACGAATTTCCATTAAATGAAATATTAGGTATTATAGAGTAACTTAATATAAATAACTGCTAATTGTAGTTATATATTTCATAAAGAAATAATTAAAAAAGTACTGTCACGGCACAGTACTTTTTTAATTATTCTGTTAAAGGAGCACTATTTTTAATTTCTAATTTTTGTTGTTTCCTTTCAATCCTCTTCTGCTCACTGTTGTAAAGAAAAAATGATAGAAAGCTAAAAAGAATAAGGGCATAAGCTAACCATTTGCCTAAACGTTCTAAGAAACGAATAAATACAGAAGCTTCAAAACTAGAAAAGCCTTCCAAACCAGCTACATTTCGACGATAGAATTTTCTTCTATTTATCCAATATATGAGCCCTATCCCAAGAATTAGAGATAGAATACCTACTATTAGTATAAAATTAGCCATGTGAATGATATTTATGTAGATTATTTGATAATGAGTTAATTACTAATTTATACAAAATTATTTAATCGATTACTCTATTAAATTGACGTGTATAGAAATATTAATTAAAAAGCACCATTTTCCAAAACGGTGCTTTTTAATTAATCATAACCATCTTATTTACTACGTTTAGGTGGTTTAAGAGAAGGTGTATTGCCTGGAGTGTCTTTATTGTCTCTTTGACGTTTATCTGGCTCTCCAGTTGATTTTGCAATTCTTTTAGGTCCTGGTTTTAATCCCATAATGTTTTAATTTTTTAAAAAAGTTAATACTTTCTAATTTAGTTAATTATACCTAATTATTTAGTTTTTGTTTGCTAATTTTTTTAGCGAAAAATAGTACCCATTGGCAGAGCTTGGCAGATTTATTCTACCAAGCTCTGCACATTTGTAATGTTAGCTAACAAATTTAATTAACCTATTAAATTATAACATTATGAATGTAAATCGCACAGAATTCCTTTTATGGATGGAGCGTATTATGACGCGCTTTGACCATCTGTCAGAACATATAAAAGACCTTCCTATAAAATCTCAAACCATAGATGGAGAAGAGCTTTTAGACAGCCAAGATGTAATGAGTCTTTTTAAAATAAGTCCACGCTCGTTACAACGTTACCGTTCAGACGGTAAACTCCCATACTATACTATTAGTGGTAAACTCTACTATAAACGCTCCGATGTAAATCAGTTTATCAGGGAATGCTTTAAAAACCCAGTAAGAAGAAGTAAATAGCAGCTAAAGGCCAAGAGTAACCTTTAAAGCTCGCTATCTACTGATCAAGGATTCTTGGCTTTAGTTTTAAGTTTTTAATCATTTAAAATTATGTATTATGAGTACAGAAAACACAGAAAGACAAGTAGAGCATGATGTGCTTCTTGTTAACGACAAAACAAAAAATAAGATTCAAGCTGTGAAAGGTCTTGACAAAGACGGTAACTTAGAAACAGTACCAGCTACTAAAAAGAATCAAAACCAGTTTTTAAAAGTTGATAAACAAGCAGATTTCTTTTCTAATTTCTTCTCTAACTTTTTCAGCCAACTTAAAAACCCAACGCAGTTTACTTTTTTTAGAGTTCCGGAGCTATTGACCATTAAGATGGCTAATCAAATGCAAAAAGAACTCAATCAATCAGGACCTAATCACGAATTGTTTTTAAAGTATTCCATTCAGGAAATTGGAACCCCTGTAAAGACAGAGAACAAGGTAAGTGAACACGTAGAACCTTCAAAAGAAAACAAAGTTGCTGAACCCGCAAAAGAACAGGAACAGTACAAGGCTAATAAGTTTGACATAAAAGACATTGATTGGGACTCACTGTCAAGACTTGGACTATCGAAGGAGAAACTACAAGAGATGGATTTGTTAGAACCACTTTTACAAGGCTATAAAACAAAAGACTTAGTGGCTGTAAATTTAGATTTAGGAGCTGCGGTGTTTTCTTTAGATGCGAGATTATCACTTGAAAAAATGGAAGATGGAAAAGTGGTTATGGCTCTTGAAGGAGTAAAGAAATACCCAAATCTTAATGTACCACTGTATGGTCACGACTTTTCTAAAGAAGATAAACACAATCTTTTAAAAACTGGTAATATGGGGAGGGTAGTGGATCTTGTCCATCCAACTACTAAAGAGAAGATTCCATCAGTTGTGAGCGTGGATAGACTAACCAACAACCTTATTGTAACTAGAGTGGAAAAGATGCAACTGCCACAAGAAATAAAAGGTATTGTGCTTAGTGAAGATCAGCTTCAGACCTTAAAAGATGGCAAGCCACTTTTAGTTGAAGGAATGACTTCGGTTAAGGGGAATTTGTTTAACGCAGAGATACAGTATAACGCTGCTAAAGGACATATTGAGTTTTTGTTTGATAATACCAATAAACAAAGTATGGCGCAGAATCAAACTCAATCCCAGTTATCAGATGATTTAAAAACTTTTAGAGGTAAAGAGCTTACTGAAAAACAACAAAAAGACTTACAAGAAGGAAAACCTGTTTACATCAAAGACCTTATAGACAAAAGAGGTAATCCTTATCAAGGCTATGTGACTTATAACAAAGAAACCAAGCAGGCTGATTTTTCTTTTAAAAACCCAAACAAAGAAGAACAAGCAAAAGCTCAATCACAGTCACAAACAGAAAAGCAAGCAGATGAGCCTAAGAAATCAAAAGGACGTAAAATGTAAAAAGGAATGTTATGATTGTAATTCTTGCAGAAAAACCAAGCGTAGCTAGGGAGATAGCTCTGCTTGTTGGAGCTAAAACAAAAAAGGAAGGTTATATAGAAGGCAATGGCTACTGTGTTACTTGGGCTATTGGTCATTTAGTTTCTCTGGCTATGCCTGAGGATTATGGATTTCAGGGCTTTAAAAGAGAAGCCCTGCCCATCTTGCCAAGGTCTTATTTGTTACTACCTCGAAAAATTAAAAAAGGGAATAAATATACTTCAGATCCAGGAGCTTTAAAACAGCTTAAAGTAATTGATACACTATTTAAAGCGTGTAAGAAAATTATTGTAGCTACTGACGCAGGTAGGGAAGGAGAGCTCATCTTTCGCTACATCTACCAATATTTAAACTGTGATAAACCTTTTACAAGGCTTTGGATAAGCTCTCTTACTGAAACAGCTATAAGAGTTGGATTACAAAACCTTAAAGCAGGAAGTGAGTTTGATGGGCTTTTTAGAGCAGGACACAGTAGAAGTAGAGCTGATTGGCTTGTTGGGATTAACGCCTCTCAGGCGCTTACAGTATCAATGAATGATTCAGTGTATTCACTTGGTAGAGTACAAACTCCAACGCTTAGTCTCATTTGTAAGCGGTATTTAGAGAATACTTCTTTTAAAAAGAAACTGTTCTATCAAATAGAACTTCAACATCAAAAAGAAGGGATCATATTTAAATCATACTCAAATGAAAAGTGGGAAGACAAACAAAAGGCAGAACAAGCACTCAAACTTATTGAAAAACAAAGTGAAGCTATAATTACAAAAGTAGAAACCAGGACAATTAAAGAAGAGTCTCCACTGCTTTTTGATTTAACTGCGCTTCAAAAAAGAGCCAATGAGCTCTTTGGATTCTCAGCAGAGGAGACTCTCAGTATTGCTCAGAGCTTGTATGAAAAGAAGTTTATAACTTATCCAAGAACCTCAAGTAAATATATTCCTGAGGATTTATGGGAGCAAATACCAAAACTCTTACAAGTACTTTCTGATGATAAAAGGTACAGTAATAACCTTTTAAAACTAAAGATGATAAGGCTTAATAAAAAGATTGTTAATGATGTAAAGGTAACAGATCATCATGGGCTATTAACCACAGACAGACTTCCTTCAGCTATTAGCAACAAGGAAGAGAGTATCTATCATTTGATTGCTCAAAGAGTATGGGAGTCAGTGTCTGAACCTTGTTACAAACAACAAACAGAAGTTAGTTTAACTGTATTTGATTTTGAATTTAGTTTTAAATCCACTTCAATTGTAGAGCTTGGATGGAGAGAGATAAGAAAAGAATTATCCAATGATGATGAAGTGATTATAGAATTACCTGATTTAAAACAAGGCGATATTCTAAAAATAAAAGACGCTATAGCTCTTGAAAAATCAACTAGACCTAAACCACTGTATACAGAAAGTATACTTCTGTCAGCTATGGAAAATGCCTCTAAAGAGGTAGAGGATAAATCGCTTCAAAGTGTTATAAAAGATATAGGTATTGGTACAGCAGCAACAAGGGCTTCTATTATTGAAACGCTTTTAAAAAGGGACTACATCACAAGAAAAGCGAAGTCACTTGTTCCAACAGAGAAAGGTCTTAAAGTATATGAAATAGTCAAAGACAAACTTATCTCAGATGTACTTTTAACGGCTAAATGGGAATCTGCCTTTAAAGCTATTGAAGAAAATAAAACCAATATAGAAGACTTCCATAGACAGATAGAAGATTATACCACAGAGATTACAGCAGAGCTTCTATCAATCAAACAAAGCAGTGAAACAAATCATTTATCCTGTCCTAAGTGTAAACAACATTCGCTTCAATTAAGAGAAAAGGTTATCAAATGTTTAGAACCTGAGTGCGATTGGATATTGTTTAGGGAAGTCTGTGGAATTAAACTCTCAGTTGATGATATTACTGATTTATTAGAGCATAGAAAGACTAAACTCCTTAAAGGGTTAGTAAGTAAAGCAGGTAAGAGTTTTGATGCCTTTATCGTCTTAAAAAAAGATTATACAACAGGTTTTGAGTTTAAAAATAAGTAGTTACATGTAAACAAAGTAAAGAAGTTATCTGATTCAGATAGCTTCTTTTTGGTATTATGTGCTAATCAAAGTTATTGATTTTGGAAACATCGAATTTAAATGAAGATTTATATCTTAGCTGTTAATTACTGTTTAAGCCTATTCAAGACCATCTTTAATTGAACAGTGCTATAAAATCAAAGCAAAGTGAACAATACAAGAAGAGAATACCTTAGAAGAATAAATTTCATATTAGATTTAATTGAAGAGAATCTTGATGCTGATTTATCATTAGAATATCTTTCTAAAGAGGCAAACTACTCGCCTTATCATTTTCACAGAGTGTTTTTAACAGTAGTAAATGAAAGAGTTAACGAGTTTATTATTAGGAAACGAATTGAGCGAATTGCCTCAATATTACTAGTCAAGTCTCATGTTAGTTTGAGTAACCTAGCTTATACATATGGTTTTAATAGTGATACAGCCTTTTCACGTGCTTTTAAAAAATACTATGGCGTAAGTCCTACAGAATTTAAATCTCAGGGGAAAGAGATAATTAGCAAGATTGGTATAGAGTCTTTCTCTTTAGAAAAATACATTTGTTGCATTGATAATATAAAACAATGGATAAAGATGAATGCACAAATAACAATTAAGGAACTACCAGAAATGAAACTTGCTAGTTTATCTGATATAGGAAACTTTGAAAATATAGGAGGTATGTTTCAAAAGTTAATGCAGTGGGGAGCTCAGAAAGAGATACTAGATACTTCCAATTTTAAAGCACTTACAATCTATCACGACAACCCTAATGTTACCCAAAGTTCAAAGGTGAGATTCAGTACTTGCGTTACGATTTCTGATAATATCAATACGGAGGGAGAAATTAGACAGCGTAATTTGAAAAAAGGAATTTATGCTATAGGGCACTTTGAAATTAAAACAGAAGAGATTTCAAATGCTTGGAATGCTATGTGTGTTTGGGTTATTGAAAACAACTATGAATTCAGAGACGGAGATTATTTTGAGATGTATCATAATGATCCCCAAAATCATCCTGAACAAAAAGCAATTATTGAGATAGGCATTCCCCTTGAAAGAACAGAAAACATTCAGTTTGAAGTAACTAAAAATATAGATTTTAGTAGTTACGACAAACAAGATCTTGATTACAATCAGTTAATCAGCTATATGAAAAGTTTAAGGCTATTTTTTCATAAAGAGTACGATACTCAGTTTAAACTAGGTAATGTTTATCAGGGTAATCCAGCCTATTCTTATTTTTCTTTAACAACAGAAGAATTAGAAAAGCTAAAATTAAAGTTCGTCATTATTTTAAATCATAAGCAAACGATTTTCTCTATTTGTTTGTCGGGACAAAACAAAGATATTAGAAAGAAGTATTGGCAGATGTTTAAATATAGTGATTGGAATAGATATCACATAGTTGAGTCAATCGATGATAGTTTAGAGATTATTAATCATATTATCACCAAAACACCTGACTTTAGTAATGGACAGAATTTAATGAAGCAAATTGAAATAGAAGCCCTAAAGTTCATTCATGAACTTAGTAAGACACTAGAATAAGTGTAATGTAAAGCGGTTATTTTATAATTAGTAGTATTACTAGATTTAATTGTGTACGATGCTTAAAAATATATAGTTACAAAGAAGTTATCTGATTCAGATAACTTCTTTGTTATAAATACACTAAGAAGAAGATGATTAACTATTTCTAAATACATAACCACTTTCATAAGTATAATCACTCATAAAAAAATCTCTAGCAAAGCTTTCATAATCAAAGTATGATTTGACAAAATCTGATAGATCATAACAGTCTTTAATTATCTGATAAGCGAAGTCTTCTTCACTATCATAATGTCCTTGATAATCATCTTCAAACGCCTCAAATAAAGCATCTATATC
>NZ_NSGJ01000006.1 GCF_002286775.1 Myroides sp. N17-2 | reverse complement strand
CATTTAATGCCAAAATTAAAGCATTCAGGGCTCAATTTAGAGGAGTAAGAGATATTGACTTCTTCTTATACAGATTGACTAAACTTTATGCATAAACACAACTTTTGAGATTGATCCATTCTTTTTACCTTATTGCCTAACTCTAGAAAGCATCCAAAATAATATTTAAGAAATGAAATATATAGGATCAAGTTATACCAAATAAAAAAGCCAGTCTTACGACTGGCTTCTCTTGCGCTCCCTCTCTTGGGCTCGAACCAAGGACCCTCTGATTAACAGTCAGATGCTCTAACCAACTGAGCTAAGAAGGAAGATAATAAATTACCTTTATTGCATTGCAAATATAGGGCTTTTTGAATGATTTCAAACACTTTTCCCTTGTTTTTACTGAGCTTTTTGCTAATTAGTGACTATCGGATTTTAAACTTCCTCATAATCAGACAGAAGTAACTAAAAAATATTTTGCTTTTTTTGACTTACTTCATCTAAATAAGACTATCTCAAACAAATTTCTCCTAGATAAGGACACTTGGTTATAAACAAAACTACTTCAATCTACCTAAATAGAACTAACATTATTTGAAAGGGTAGAAAACTAAGTAACGGACATTACATATATTCAGAATACAAAAGCAAGATACATTGTTCTGAAAAATAGATGAGATGGGATAGCAATGTTCTAATTATACCAAATAAAAAAGCCAGTCTTACGACTGGCTTCTCTGATGCTCCCTCTCTTGGGCTCGAACCAAGGACCCTCTGATTAACAGTCAGATGCTCTAACCAACTGAGCTAAGAAGGAAGATAATAAATTACCTTTATTGCGGTGCAAATATAGTGTGTTTTTTAGTATCTGCAAACATTTGAATGAAAAAAAGTAAACTTTTTCACTCCTCACTTTTGAGTGTTGGGAGACCAAGCTTATAATGGTTTGCTATTAAGCGAATTACAAAAACAGATAAGGCACAAAAAATTTGAGTAAAAATAACTCCTACGTTAAAGAAATCGAATATGTAGTAGATCATTACCCCGAATATACATGTTAGCGCATACCATTCTTGCTTAAATATCGCCGGAATCTCATTAATCATAATATCTCTAATAATCCCTCCTACTACTCCAGTTATCGTAGCCATAATAACTACTACCCAAAAAGGATATCCTAATGTCATCGTCTTCTCTGTACCTACCACAACGAATAGTCCTAATCCGATACTATCAAACCACAAAAAGGTATTATTTAGATGGACTAACTGTTTCCTAAAAAGAATTACAAAAAACAGAGCAACAATGGTACACCATACATACACACTGTTTAGCATCCAAAAGGGGGTTACGCCTAATAACAGGTCACGTAATGTACCTCCTCCTGTGGCAGTAACAAATCCAACTACTAATGCTCCAAACCAATCTAAACTCTTGGCTGAAGCCATACGAATACCTGATATAGCGAAGGCACATGTACCAAAAAACTCTATAATATCTACAAAATGTATTGCAGTCCAAAACTCTATAAATTTGTCTAACATAGGACTAAACGAAAAAAAAGACCAACACTATTTAATAACAACTGATTTTTTATTGACAAAAGAGAGTAATCCCTCTAAAGCCATCTCTCTGCCAATACCAGAGAATTTATTTCCTCCGAAAGGTACTCTCGGATCAGAGATCACCATCTCGTTAATAAAGATAGCTCCTTCATCAAACTCATGAACTTTAGATTTAAGGAATTCTACATCTTTACTAAATATAGCAACTCCTAATCCGAATCTTGAATCATTACTCATCGCTATAGCGTCCTCAAAAGTCTCAAAACCTGAAATAACAGCTAATGGACCGAAAGTTTCTAACTTAAATGCAGGCATTTCATCTGTAACATTAGTAATTACTGTCGGCTCAAATTTAGCGCCATCTCGCTTACCACCAGTTAATATCTTCGCCCCCATCTTTACAGATTCCAACATAGTAGTCTCAAGCTCTATAGCAAGATCCTCTCTTGCCATTAAACCTATCCCAGTGTTATAATCCATTAAATCACCAAACTCAATCGCTTTAACGGCTTCTACGAACTTCTCTGTAAACTCTTCCTTAATACTATTCTGTATTAGAAATCTCTTCCCAGCAATACAACTCTGTCCTGTATTTTGAAACCTTGCATTTATAGCGATAGGAATAATACTATCTATATCTACGTCTTCTCTCACGATAAAGGCATTACTCCCACCAAGCTCTAATACAATAGGCTTAATTAATTCTCCTGCTTTTTTTCCAACAGAACTACCCGCAGCCTCACTTCCTGTCAACGATACACCCTTAATAATTGGTGATTCAATAATAGCATCCACTTCACTACCTGATACAGTAATACCAAAATACACTTGTTCAAATCCCTCTACATTAAAGCACTCTTCTAATGCTTTAGCACTTAATGGTACATTACTAGCATGCTTCACCACTACAGTATTCCCTGCTAACAATGCCGGTATTGCAAATCTAAATACTTGCCAAAAAGGGAAGTTCCAAGGCATCACCCCTAAAATCACACCTAGAGGATCATTCACAGTATATGTTTCCGTCCAATCTGTCTTGATCGTACGTCCTTTTAATAATTCAGCTCCATTCTCAATATAATAATCAATCAAGCGAGCACTCTTCTCAGCCTCAGCTACAGCCTGCTTAATGGGCTTATGCATATCTAGTGTCATACTCTTTCCATATTCCTCTACATTAGCTAATAACTTAGCTTTAACCTTCTCGAGATATGCTACTCTATCTGCGACACTGACCTTCTTCCATTTTAGATATACTTCATTTGCTTTGTCTAAAGTCTCTTTTACCATTGTGTTCATATACTGAATATTTACTTTTCTCTAAAATTAATAATTGTTTTGATTATCCTTACTGTTCTAGTTGATAAAATTTGATAACTCAAGTAAAATAACTAAATTAGTATCACATTAAAACGAAATGACCATGAAAAGAAATCAACTACTCTTTTTGCTTGGCATCGCTCTATTTGCCTTGTCATTTACACTCTTCTATCTAAATATAATCGGCGCACAATTTGCCTATTTTATTATATTAGTTTCTTTTGTAATGATAGTAAGCCCATTAGTTATCTATTTGTTCAATAAATTAAACTAAAGCCTTACTTTTGTAGCAAAACAACAAGCATGGATAAAAATGTAAAGTTATTGCTTTTAGGAGCATTCCTATTTATAATCACCATTATATTACGCAGTGTAGATTCTGTACCTAGTAGTGCAGTAATCGCATTAGCAGCCATATCGCTAATCATAGTGGTAGTGCCTTTATACAAACTAGTCTTTAAAAGACTTCGCAAATAAAAAAAAGTGGATCTGTGTCAAAAATTGAGAACTAAGCAAGTTATTTGAGACAAGAGCTCTTCAAGAGTGAGTCAAGAATTCCTCAGTAAAAAGGACTTATTGTGGAACAATGTTGTGGTAATGTTGAAGAAGTGTTGAAGGGGCTGTATAAAGGCCGCACAACCTTAATAATACCGCTAGTTTTATAAGTAAGCTATGCTTTACTCTTGAATTCAAGTCTTCAAGTCTTCATTTCCCTATTTCTTTTAAATAAGCATAATCTTTACACCAAATTTGGTAAACAAGACGGTACCCTTATTTTTGCGCACCATTTTACACTTCTATCAAAAAAGTCAGCTTATTGCTGACCTTTTTGGCTTTTATAAGGCTTTGTTAGTAGATAAGCAACAAAGCCAAAAGGAATAAATATAATAACGAGACACCAAACAAGTTTCTGTCCGATATCTAAACTTGACTTTCCTAAATGATATAGACTATAAAGCATAAGTCCTATCAAGAACAAAAGAAAAAATTGCCAAAAGGCAAGGAGACCACTTAATACCATAATTATAAAAGTAATAATAAGATAAAAAACCACTGTTTTAACCGACTGCAAGATATAAAAAAAGCCAGCTATACGCTGGCTTCTTTCTATAATAGAACTATTATTTCTTTAATTCTCTAGTTAGGTTTTCTAACATTACTTCTGTCATAGAAGTTAAGTCATACTTGTGCTTCCAACCCCAGTCTTGCTGTGCAGAAGTATCATCGATACTAGCTGGCCAGCTATCAGCGATAGCTTGTCTAAAGTCAGGGTTATATTCAATAGTAAAATCAGGAATGTGTTTAGTGATCTCAGCGGCAATCTCTTTTGGTGTAAAAGAAATACCACCTAAATTATAAGAAGAACGAATCTTAACATCCTCTTTCTTCGCTTGCATAATACCTACAGTAGCATTTAAAGCATCTTCCATATACATCATCGGAAGACCAGTTTCTTCAGATAAGAAACAGTCATAGTGCTTATCTTCGATTGCCTTATAGAATATATCTACTGCATAATCTGTAGTACCACCACCTGGAGGTGTAGTCCAAGAGATTAGACCAGGGTAACGAATACTTCTTACGTCCACTCCAAATTTGTTATGGTAATATTCACACCAGCGTTCTCCTGTTTGTTTAGAGATACCGTACACAGTACTAGGTTCCATAACAGTATATTGAGGTGTATTATTTCTAGGTGTCGTTGGTCCAAAAACTGCAATAGATGATGGCCAGAATACTTTTTTAATCTTTCCTTCTTTAGCAAGGTTCAATACGTGGAACAACGAATTCATATTAAGATCCCAAGCGAATGCAGGGTTTTTCTCAGCAGTTGCGGATAATAACGCAGCCATTAAATAAACCTCTTCTACTTGGTGTTTCTCGATTACTGCCGCAACAGCATCGAATTCCATAGCGTTTACTGTTTCAAAAGGACCTGAACTCATAAGAGCTTCATTCCCTTCTCTAATATCTGAAGCGATCACATTATCACTTCCATAAACTTCTCTTAATTTAAGCGTTAGCTCTGAACCTATCTGTCCGCAAGCTCCAATTATAAGGATTTTGGTTCCCATCGTTTGTGTATTTAAAAAGTACACAAATATAGTTTAACTACCATAACAAATCAATTTTACTGACCAACATTACTACAACTTTATAGGTTTTATAACAATCTGACAATGCAAGTGATATAAAATAGCATATAACTTTGTAAATTTGGCGCATAAAACTTTTGAAAGATGAAAAGCAACTCATATATAATCATACCTGTATTATTCTTAGTCTCTATCATGAGCTTCTCTTGTAAAGATGAAGAGAAGTTCGCTAAAGAACAAGAACTTAAAATAGCTCAACACAATGATAGTGTGTATGACTTCTTGACTAAGAACTGGAACTTGCGTTTCCCTTCTCTTACACCTGAACTAGATTCTATCCTTAAAGAGTGGAAACCTTGGCAAGAACTTGCCCAAGAGGTTAGATTAAAACCGGTATCGGCAATAGGTGAATTCCAAAAGAGATCAGCTAGATTATCAGAATTATTATCTTCTCTTAGCTATCAACAATATCCAAAAGAGTTAGATCTACCAGATATTAAAGCCAGAGTAGCACTACTTCAGACTTCTTTAAACAACCTAAATATGTTCTTAGAAGTTGAGCCTATCGATATAAAGAAACTTGATTACAATATAAAATACACCAACAGAGCTTTTAGATTGTTAACTGCTCAAATGGAAGAGACTATTAGAAAAGCGAGCGTTCCTAAAGAAGAAGGAGAAGCTGAATTAATAGAAGCGATAAGTGCTGAGAGATTAGCTAACCCTACAACAGAAAACCAGACGGAATAATGGACATTAAACAACGCTTTCAAGACTCTTCTAAAACCAAACAGCTTATTCAAGACTTACAGTCTCGAGGAAATAAGATATATCTAAAGGGATTAATAGGCTCTGCTATTTCGTTTCAAATAGAAAGCCTGTTTAGTCAATTAGATGCTCCATTCTTACTAATCTTTAATGATAAGGAAGAAGCAGCCTATTACTTAAACGACTTAGAGACATTAGTAAATAAGACCGATGTACTCTTCTATCCAGGTTCTTATAAAAGACCTTATCAAATAGAAGAAACAGACAACGCCAATGTCTTGCTACGTGCAGAGGTACTAAATAGAATCAGCTCTCGTAAGAAGCCTGCTATTATTGTATCTTATACTGAGGCTATATTTGAGAAAGTAGTCACTAAGAAAGTATTAGAAAAGAACACGCTAAAAGTACATCAAGGAGATAAGCTATCAATAGATTATGTCAATGAGGTACTATTCGAATACAACTTTAAACGAGTAGATTTCGTGGCTGAGCCAGGAGAGTTCTCTGTACGCGGTGGTATTATCGATGTATTCTCATTCTCTAATGACCATCCTTATCGCCTAGAGTTTTTTGGTGATGAGATAGATAGTATCCGTACTTTCGATGTAGAGACACAGCTATCTGTAGAAAAACAAAAGAAGATAACAATTATCCCCAATGTTGAGAATAAATTCTCAGCAGAGAATAGAGAAAGTTTCTTAGACTATATCTCTGAGAAGACTGTAGTTCTAACTCAGAATACAGCTCTGATCATAGACCAACTAGATAGACATTTTGAGAGAGCTACTACGACTTTTGAGAAACTCAATAAAGATTTAAAGCACAAAGAACCTAAAGATATGTTCTTAGATGGGCAGTCTTTTTTGCATAAATTAGAGTTGTTCACTCTGTTAGAATTAAACGACACGAAACTACTAGAGATCAACAAAACAGTAGAGTTTCACATAAAACCTCAACCTTCATTTAACAAGCAGTTCGATTTACTAGCGCGCAACTTAAATGAAAACACAGATAATGGGTTCTATAATTACTTATTCTGTTCTAATGAGAATCAAGCTAAGCGCTTTAGAGACATCTTCGAATCATTAAAAGAAGATGACAACCACAAAGTCGTTCAAGCGTTTAAAACAGTGGTAATGCCCATATTCGAGGGGTTTATCGATGAGGAGAAGCAACTAGTTTGTTATACAGATCATCAAATATTCGAACGTTACCACAAGTTTAGTATTAAGAATGGTTATACTAAAAAACAAACAATAACACTAAAAGAGCTTAACTCACTATCTGTAGGGGATTATGTCACACATATAGACCACGGTATAGGAAAGTTCGGAGGGTTGCAAAAAATACAAGTAGAAGGAAAGACACAAGAGGCAATCAAGTTAGTATATGCTGATAATGACATCGTCTATGTGAGTATACACTCTCTACATAAAATATCAAAATACACAGGTAAAGATGGCGCTGTACCTAAGATTCACAAATTGGGTTCTGCAGCTTGGAAGACCTTAAAGAATAAGACTAAGGCTCGTGTAAAACACATTGCCTTTAACCTGATACAGCTATATGCTAAACGCAGATTACAAAAAGGATTTCAATGTGCACCAGACAGTTATTTACAACATGAACTAGAAAGTTCTTTTATCTATGAGGACACTCCTGATCAGCTAAAAGCGACTCAAGAGGTCAAAGCAGATATGGAACTTGAGAGACCGATGGATCGTCTAGTTTGTGGTGATGTAGGTTTTGGGAAGACAGAGGTAGCGATTAGAGCAGCCTTTAAAATGGTTGATAATGGCAAACAGGTAGCGATATTAGTTCCTACGACTATCTTAGCGTTCCAACATTACCAAACTTTTAGTGAGCGTCTTAAGGATATGCCTGTGCGTGTATCTTATATCAATAGATTTAGAACTGCTAAGCAAAAAACAGAGATATTACAAGACTTAGAGGTAGGTAAAATAGATATCCTTATTGGTACACATCAGTTAGTAAATAAAGGAATTGTCTTTAAAGATTTAGGTTTATTAATAATAGATGAAGAACAAAAGTTCGGAGTAGCAGTAAAAGATAAGCTAAAGACTATCTCAGAAAATGTAGATACATTAACGCTGACAGCTACACCTATTCCACGTACGTTACAGTTCTCACTAATGGCAGCACGAGACTTATCTGTGATAAATACTCCACCCCCGAATAGATATCCGATAGAGACAAATGTAGTCGGATTTAATGAAGAGGTGATTAGAGATGCTGTGTCTTATGAGATAGAACGCGGTGGGCAAGTCTACTTTATAAATAATCGTATAGAGAATATCAGAGAAGTAGCAGGTATGATACAACGCCTAGTTCCCGATGCTAAAATAGGTATCGGACACGGCCAACTAGAAGGTAAAAAGTTGGAAGAGTTAATGCTTGCTTTTATGAATGGAGAGTTCGATGTATTAGTAGCGACTACCATTATCGAAAGTGGATTAGATGTACCTAATGCAAATACTATCTTGATAAACAATGCGAACAACTTCGGGCTATCTGATTTACACCAAATGAGAGGTCGTGTGGGACGAAGTAATAAGAAAGCATTCTGTTACTTTATCTGCCCTCCTTACTCTGTGATGACAGAAGAGGCACGTAAGAGGATACAAGCATTAGAACAGTTTAGTGACTTAGGTAGTGGACTTAATATCGCTATGAAAGATCTTGAGATTAGAGGAGCTGGTGATATTTTAGGAGGTGAACAAAGTGGTTTTATCAATGAAATAGGTTTTGAGACCTATCAGAAGATTATGCAAGAGGCTATTGAAGAACTAAAAGCGAACGAGTTTAAAGATCTGTATGAAGAAGAAAACAAGGAAGAAAATAAGGTGTTCGTCAAAGATACACAGATCGACACAGACTTCGAGATATTATTCCCTGATGAGTATATCAACAACATTACAGAGCGTCTTAACCTGTATAATGAGTTAAGTACAATAGATGATGAAGATGTATTACAAGAATATCAACAACGCTTAATAGACCGATTCGGAGCATTACCCCGTCAGGCTGTAGCATTATTAAATAGCTTGCGTATCAAATGGCACGCTGCTAATATGGGAATAGAAAAAGTAGTGATGAAACAAGGTAAAATGATTTGTTACTTCTTAGGAGACCAACAGTCAGACTACTATCAATCAGCTAAATTTAGAAAAGCACTTCTATTCATACAACAGAGATCTAATCTATGTGAGATGAAAGAAAAGCAAACTAAGAACGGCTTACGACTACTCCTTACATTCAAGAATGTAAAATCAATAAAACAAGGACTAGAGTTAATCGAATTACTTGATTCTTAGTATTACATAAAAGACAAAAGGCTTTACACGATGTGTAAAGCCTTTTTATCTTTTATTATATACCTAATTCTAGTACCCGAATAAGTCTTCTAGGCTAAGTTCTTTCACTTTACCCATTTTCTTAACCGCTTCCCAGTCTAAGTTTTCTTTCTTACCTAATAATCCTACGTTGAAAGTTTTACCTTTTACATATTGATTAAAGTAATTCACTAAGTCAGTCATCTGCATTTTCTCTACTTGGCTGTAGATATCTTTATTCATATCATAATCAATACCTTTTTCTTTTAAGCTTAACCAGTATGTAAAGATTTGTGCTTTAGTATAACGTTGTGTAGCAATATTCTTAAGAACAGTATTCTTAGCATTCTGGAATTGGCTTTCTCCTTGTGGCATATCATTCATAAGTCCCATCATGGCTTCTACAGCTTGAGGTAACTTATTTGCCTGAGTACCCACGTATGCCAATACATAGTTATATCTATCTGCCTTAGGAGCATTTAAATAATAAGCATAAGCTGAATACGCTAATGATTTAGACTCGCGAATTTCTTGGAATACAACAGAAGCCATACCTCCACCGAAATAGTTATTAAACACAGAACTAGTTGCTAATAAGTTTTTATCAAACTTACCTTCTCTTGCTCTATAAGTGATCTCTGCCTGAACCATATCATAAGGAGCAAAGTATAGTGTACCATCTGTAGCTGGTTCTGGATAAACCTTAGCTGTTGGTACTTTCTTACCTTTTCCTAAATTGTGATTCTCTACAATAGCTTTCTTCGCTTTCTCCTTATCATTACCATAATAGAAAACATCATTATTGTAATCAAAGAAGTTGTGAACTAAACCTACTAACTCAGTTGGTTTAATAGATTTTAATTCTTTCTCACTTAGAATATCTTTAAAGCGACTTAATTCTCCATTAGAAACGATGTAGCTATTAAGTGCTCTTTGGATTCCACCTTTACTTGATTTAGCATCTAGACGACCTTTCAAGATTTGATCAACCATATTCTCATATGCTTCTGTGTCAGCCTTAGCATCAGCAACTAAATGCTCTAATAACTTCACACCTGCAGGGATATTCTCTTTTAATCCTTTTACAGTGATATATGTCTTATCTGTACCTGTACTAATACTATAAGATACTCCTAATTTAAAGAACTCTTTCTTGATATCAGCAGCAGAATATTTACTAGTCCCTAGGTAATCTAAATAACTAATCGCAAGTGATAACTTATTATCATTATCAGATCCAACTTCAGTGATATACGTCACAGTAGCTAAATCATTAGTTGTATTTTTGATAGAATATAATTGGCTATTCCCCTTACCTATTTTCTCTTTTTGAATAGCTGTATTAAAGTCTACAAATACAGGAGCGATTTCTTTTACAGTAATACCTTTAAGGCGTTTGTAGAATTCTGATTCGCTATCTCTATTTAAATCAATAGGTGTAATACCTGGGTTTTCTACACGTACTAGGTCTTTATTCTCTCCTTGACGCTTATAGATAATTACATAGTTATCTTTATAATTAGCGTTAACAAAGTCTATTAGCTCTTGTTTGCTCACTTTAGACATACGCTCTAGGTCAGAAACTGATTGTTCCCAAGTACGTCCATGGATAAATGCTTGGTACATCTCTGTAGCCATTGCCTCATTGCTTTCTAAAGCTTCCATTGAACTCTTGCGGAACTCATTCACTACAGCTTCTAATAACCACTCATCAAACTCACCTTTTTTAAGCTTCTCTATCTGAGCTAGTAATAGGTCTTTCACTTCTTCTACAGTTTGTCCTTCATTAGGCATACCTGTAAGTTGGTGTACTGAGTAATCCTTCATTACCATAGGAGAACTCGCTGCATATAGTGCTTTTTGTTTTTGATTAACATCTAAGTCTATAATACCAGCTTGACCATTACTTAATAACATATCGATCAAGTTTAAGTAAACAGCATCCTTAGTCTGGATACCACCTAAACGGAAACCTATCTCTACACGCTCTGCTTGTGGGCTATAAATATCTTTAACTTGTATCTTCGTTAACGGTGCTTCTTTAGCAATATACTCAGCAGGTTGATTTGCTTTCTTCATTGCTCCGAAATAAGCATTAACAAGTTTAATAGTAGGTTCAAACTCAAGATCTCCTACTAATACTACAGCCATATTATTAGGCACATAATACTGGTTAAAGTAGTTGTTAATAGCTACCATTGAAGGGTTCTTAAGGTGATCTGAAGTACCTATCGTAGTTTGAGTTCCATAGTGAGAAGCAGGGAATAACAACTTCATCATTGCCTCGTGAGAAGCCCATGAATCATTATCTTGTCCCCTGTTGAACTCTTCATATACAGCCTCTAATTCAGTGTGAAATAAACGCAGTACCAATTCAGAGAAACGCTCGCTCTCGATTAATAAGAATTTTTCTAATTCATTAGATGGGATAGTATTCTGATAAACAGTCTCGTCAAACCAAGTATGTGCATTTGTACCCGTTGCTCCGATAGAAGCTACAGACTTGTCATACTCATTTGCTACTGCGTACTGTGATGCAGTCTTAGAGATTTCATCTATCTTCTTATAGATAGCTTTCTTTTTCTCTACGTCTTTCTCTGCTTTATGTTGCTCATATAAGTCAGAGATTTGTTTAATAAGTTCTTGCTCTTTAGCCCAGTTTATAGTACCTAATTTAGAAGTCCCTTTAAACACCATGTGCTCAAGATAGTGAGCTAATCCAGTACTGTCTTCAGGGTCATTATTAGATCCTGTACGAACTGGTATATACGTTTGTATACGTGGTTCGTCATGATTCTGTGCTAAATACACTTTTAGGCCATTCCCTAAAGTATACACTCTAGCTTTAGCTGGGTCATTCTCTACATACTCGTATGAGAACCCATTAGCATCTTTTTTAGTTACTGTTTTATACTGCGCATGCATTGAAGCACTTACAGCAAATACAAAACCAAAAAGTAGGTATCTTTTTTTCATCGATAGGTGTTTTTGTGTCTATGTTCCAAATCTATAAAATATATTTCATACTCCTTTATTAAAATTCAATCTAAATTATGTAGCAGTATACTTATTTGATAAGAAACAAAAAAAGTCGCCTACATCATGTAAGCGACTTTTGATATTTTATTGAATAATAACTATTTTACTTCTACTGCCTCGTGTATAGGAGTACCAATGTTTCCATTAGGAACTTCTATTTTCAATATTTCAGCGATAGTTGGTGCTATATCTGTCATATGTGTCTCACGTGTAGTTTTTCCTGGTTTAACACCCCATCCCATAAATACTGCTGGAATATGTGCGTCATATGATCCCCAAGTACCATGAGTAGTTCCTTTGCTATCTTTCTTACCACTATACCATTGTGGTTCTAAGATATACTGAATAACTCCACTTCTCTTGATATTATATCCGTTGACAATACGCTCACGGATTTTAGCAGGGATAGCAGCTGTAGCAGCATTATCCATATCTGTAACGAACGCAATACCTTCAAGTTTTTTCATCTCTCTTACGATGTACTCTCTGATATCATCTTCTTCTAAATCTTTCTCTTCAATTAAAGTATTATTTAAATGAACTTGGTAATTAGTAAGACTCTTAATGATTTCTTTTTGACCAAACTTCTTCTCTAACTTATCATTCAACACTGTCTTTGCTTCTGCAGTATTAAAGTATCCTGCGTTACCTTTAATATCTTGGAAATATTTAGGGTTATGTGCCGCTCCATGGTCAGCTGTCAAGAATAAAGTATAGTTTCCTTTTCCTACTTTCTTATCTAAATAGCTTAAAAACTCTCCTAAATCAGCATCTAATCTTAAGTAAGTATCTTCTACTTCAATAGAATTAATTGCAAATTGGTGTCCTACATAATCAGTAGAAGATAAACTAACTGCTAAGAAGTCTGTTACTCCTGCAGGGTTAGCTCCTAAGTCTTCACTGTCTATAGCTGCCTTAGCGAAATCAAGTGTCAATGAGTTACCAAATGGTGTTGCTTTTATCAAATCATAACCATTGTCTTTCTTTAACTTCATTAAGTCACGTGGAAACACAGGCTTATCTTCTCCTTTAAATGGCTCTTCATATACATTATCATCTGCTATACTCAATACATATGATTTGATAGGATATAGTGTGCTCCATCCTTTCTTAAAGTATTTATCAGCAAGTTTCTCTTTATTAAAAGACTTTACCCATTTAGGCAAATCCTTCATATAATATGTACTTGTAATCCAATCTCCAGTAGTACCATCTAACCAATAAGCTGCATTAGCAAAGTGTCCTGCTGGAAGTATCCCTCCTCTGTCTTTAATAGCAATACCTACAACTTTCGATTGGAAGTTAGTCGCTAATCTCAATTGATCAGTTACTGTAGATACCAATAGATTCTTAGGAGATTGCATTCCTATCTTACCTGCTCCTCCGCCTACTCCTACTACGCTGTCATCTTGCGTACAGTACATGCTCTCTCCTGTAGCTTGCATAATAAAGTCATTCCCTGCAATACCGTGTATCGCTGGCACACTACCTGTATAGATAGTACTATGCCCTATAGCTGTATATGTTGGAACATAGTCAATATATGTATTCTCACTAGAAAATCCTTCGTTTAATAAACGTTTAAATCCATTATCTGAATAACGATCATAGTATTTATATAAGTAATCCCATCTCATCTGGTCAACTACTACTCCTACTACTAGTTTTGGTTTCGGTAATGTTCCACTTGCCATTGCTGACACTGATAACATACAGCCTACTGCTGCAAATAAGGTTGTTTTGATTCTCATCTCTTTAATTAAGGTTAGTATATGTTCTTATAAGGTCTTCGTTTACAAAACTATTAAACTCAAAGACTTTATGAACATAAAATCGTCAAAAAACTTCAATATTAACATTCTAACCCAAAACTAGTGCTAACCAAAGACTACAAAGCAATTCTACTTCATAGTTCTTTCATTACCTCTAAAAACATACTCTAGTATGCTTGTGTCACTAATTCAGACCTATCTTGTATAATTACTTTTCGTTTATCTGTTTATTACTAGTTCTAGGTTAAAGTATTCCTAGTCAAAAATAGTATAACAAGTTAATGTGTAGATTAACTGAGTGTTATTAATAACTAGTGTTTCTAAAAATGCAAAAGACCGTTCAAATTGAACGGTCTTATTGCTAACTAATCTTCTGTTTTAATAATAAATAGTTTATTTAAAATCATTTTCTTTATTAGGAATTTTCCAAGTCCACTTTGCTGCTGTTTCATCCGGTTTTAGTGTTTTTGCTAGTTCCTTTGGATAATTACCTCCTTCGGAAGCTAATTTACGAACGATAGAGCGATTCCAACGTTTCATATCGAACCAATCAAGACCTTCTCCCCAAAATTCAATACCACGATACTTAACAATTTCTTCAAACAATGCATTTCCTGTTTTAGTACAAGTATATTTTGAATCTCTTCCTGATTTAGCAATAACTTCCTCTAATAATTGAGCAGCTTCTCCATCTTTACCTAAGAAATGTTTTGCTTCTGCTTCTATAAAATACATCTCAGAAGCTCTAAAGTGATTCATATTACCAACTCCAGGAAGGTCATTCGCTTTAAACTTAAATTGCATATATGCAGCAACAAGAGCATCTTTTTGTAAAGCTGGGAATTTAACTCTAGCATCAACATCTAAAGGTGATTTAGCTACAGCTACGCCAGTTTCATTATTATATGTCTTAACATCGTATCCACTTGGGTTTAAGAATAAGTCCCGTCTAATATCTGATACAGGTATAGTTTCGTATAATTCTTTTGCCATGCGCTTAGGATAGTTACGAACCGATCCCGCATTTGAATTATATGCTAAATAAGAGTAATAAGAGTAATAATGTAATTGCTCATCTGAAGCTCCAAAACTACCCCAAATCCACTCATTATTAGGATTAGCAAAACCATTTTTATAATCAGATACTGACATTAATGCATAATTTTTTCTTGCCAACTCAGCTTCCTTTTCCGCTACAGAATAATCTTGACGAGTAACGGCTGTACGAGCATAAATAGCGTGTGCTACAGATTCATCCATGTAGTAAAACTTACCTGCAGGACGCGTATAACTAGCTTCCTTAAATAATGTAATTGCCTCGTCTAAATCTTTATATACTTGATCATAAACTTCTTTTAGTGTAGAGGTTGAAAGATCTTTAGGATCTTTAATACTTAACCTCAAAACAACTGATTTTGTAGTACCTCCATTTGAGTCAACCCAACGATTACCATAAAGTTGATTTAACATCAAATAACCATATGCACGATATGAAAGAGCTTGAGCTCTTAGATATTTTTTTTCAGACAAAGGTCCTTCAGCATTATCGATATAAGCTAAAATATCATTCGCATTACCAATTAATTTATAATAATAATACCAAGGATAATAGTCATAAATAGAGTCAACACTATCATAAAACGATCCGTTAATTAAATTTGCCCATCCTGGCAAATTAACTCTAAAATTTTGACCAGAATACTCACCATAATACATTTTAATAGTTCCTTCTCCGTTAAATCCTTGCTCTCCCAAATGTTGCATTGTCATAGTCTTAGCGAGACCATTAACAGCCATTTTAATATTTTCAGTTGTCTTGTACAAAGTTTCTGGTGAAGTAGAATCTGTAGGATTGGTATTCAAATAATCACTACTACAAGAACCTAAAGCTAATACTGAAGCTAAGGCTAAATATTTTATATATCTATATTTCATTTTTATAAACTTTTAATTAAAACCCAACATTAATACCAAAAATAATTGTTCTAGGCGGCACATATGCATTATACATAATACCAGTAAAACTTTGTTGAGGATTCATTCCTCTTAATTTTGTAAAAGTATATAAATTCTCAATACCTAAATTCATACTAATTGAACTAACATCTAATTTTCTAGTCAAATCAGAAGGGAAATCGTAATTCAAATTAATACTCTTAACTGTTAAATAAGACCCATCTTTTAAAAATCTATTACTTGTCGAAGTTGTATATGTACTTCTAGCAAAATCTATAACTGGAATTCCATTTGGATCAATACGATTTGGAGAATTAGCTGTCATACCTTCTGGTACACCATTCCAAGCATTTAACAAATCTGTGTGTAGTGTTTTAGGAGAAGTAGCTGAAGGTGACATTAACCCAACATAAGAGTAATCTAATACTTTACCTCCTATTCTATACGTGAACAAAGCTCCTAAACTAAAGTTCTTATATGATACATTTGTAGAGAAACTTCCTTCCATTTTAGGAATAGCTGATCCAGACCAATCTTTTCTACCATATGTAGTATATGTAGTATATTCTTGACCATTAATATTCACTAAGTAATCTGTTGGTAATAATGTTTTTCCCGTTTGAGCATTACTAGCACTTGTATAATACTTATCATAATCTATCTCATATAGGGCATTCCCTGTCATCTGATCTACACCCACAAATTGATACATATAAAAGTCGTAAATACTACGTCCTTCCATACGTTTCATAGTACCTGAAATAATACCTTTCTCTCTATTTTCTGCTGGCAATTCAGTTATCTTGTTCTTTAACCAAGTAGCATTAGCAGAAACATTCCATTTCCAATCTTGATTTTTGATAACATCTACTGACACACTCAATTCAATACCTCTATTTGAGATTGAACCTACATTACTTGTAATAACACTTTCTGCTTTACTAGTAGTAGTTGCACCATATGACAAAGGCATATTTAAATCAAACAATAGATTTTGAGAACTCTTATCAAAATACTCAATAGTAAAATTAGCTCTTTTGAATACATTTGCATCTAAACCTATATTAAATGAAGATGAAGTTTCCCATTGTAAATCAGGATTACCTGCTTGTGATTTATATATAGCAGTTTCTCCTCCATTTTTACTAATACTATAAAGGTCTTGATAAGCATATGTTGACGCTCCTCTATCATTACCTACTTCTCCATAAGAAACTCTAAGTTTAGCATAATCTATCTCTTTTATTTTAAAGAACTCTTCATTAGTAAGAACCCAACTTCCACCTACTGACCAGAAATTACCCCATCTATTATCTTTTTGAAATTTAGATGAACCATCTCTTCTAAATGACCCTTCTATAAAATACTTATTAGCATAGTTATACTTTGCTCTAGATAAATATCCCTCTGTACGATACATTGTCTCATAATCATATAAATTACTTGTATTATTAAAGTTAATTAGATGATCCATTCCTGCGAAAGTCTGAGTTGTCTTCATTCCATATAAATAATTTCTCTCAGTACTATAATTTTCATGACCTAATAATACTTCTAATGCATGGTCTCCAAAAGATTTATTCCAATTCAATAATTGTTGGGCTGTATAAGTTTTCCATCTATAAGTATCTCTTCTTGATCTACCTTGGTTACCTTTTCCATCTCCAACAATTGCATTATCATATTTTCTTGACTCTTCATTTCTTAAATTCATATCACCTCTTAATGTGAATGTAAAATCATCTAAGAACTTAATGTCTGCAAAAAAAGATCCATTAACTGTAGTATTTATTGTTTTTTGGCTATTTAATTCATTCTCCCAAATTACATGACGTCCTATATATTGTTTACGTGTTGTATCTCCATTGTCATAAATCATATTACCCAATTCATCGTAAACATATTCACCCGTTTTTCTATCATGTAAATGCACAGGATAAATTGGAGCAATATTTCGAGCAAACATAAATGGGTTTGTATAAGAAGCATCAGCATCTGGATCAGCATTTACACCACGCGATTCCGATTGCGTTGCAGAAATATTACCTCCTACCTTTAACCATTCTTTAACTTGATAATCCGCATTAACTCTTCCTGTAAAACGTTTGAAATCTGAACTTTTAAAATAACTATCATTATTTAATAATCCAGCAGAAAAATATGCTCCTCCTTTTTCATTAGACACACGTCCATTCATATTAACATCACTGTAGTATCCAGTTCTCTCAACAGGTTTATACCAATCTAAATCTCCTAAATAACCTTGTAATATTTCAGCATTAGGGTCTAATTTACCATTAACAAACAATTGATTATCAGGTCTATTAAAAATATTTAACCCTAAGTAATTAGGTATCAACTTTTCATTAGCTATAGCACTTGCTTGTTCCATAGTTGTTTTAGAGTCCATCAAACTGTTTCTATATCCAGTCCAAGAAGTATTCATAAAATCAGTAATACCCATTGTATCATACTCCTTAGTAGCTCTATTATAAAGACCATTTTTAACACTTACATTAAATTGTCCTTTTCCTTTTCCTTTTTTAGTTGTAATTAAAATAACTCCATTCGAAGCTCTACTTCCATATAGTGTAGAAGATGATGCATCTTTTAAGACTGACATATTTTCAATATCACTAGGATTAATATCTGAAATATTACCGTTATACGGCGCACCATCTAATACAATTAAAGGTCTATTTGCATCTTGTGATCTCAAAGAAGTAAATCCACGAATACGGATATCTGGCTCAGAACCAGGTTGTCCTGAAGAATTATTAACACTAATACCTGCTGCTGCACCTTCTAAAGCTCCTAAAGCATTTGTTGATGGTCGTTTTGCAATTGCGTCAGATCCAACCTGTACTACAGCTCCTGTTATAGCTTCTTTACTTGAAGTACCATAAGCAACAACTACAACATCATCTAATACTTGGCCATCTTCTTTCAATCTTACATCATAGTGTGTCTTAGACGTAATTCTAATTTTTTGTGTCTCATAAAACACATAAGAAACAACAAGAACATCTCCCTCTCCAGCACTAATAGTAAAAATACCATTATCATCAGCACTAGTACCAAAATCTGTTCCTTCTAAAACGATAGTTGCTCCTATCAGAGGTAAACCTTCTGTGTCTTTAACACTTCCAGTAATTGTTTTTTTTGCCTGAGCAAAAACTACACTTGTTAACACAAGCATAGAAAACGTTAAGTAAAGCTTTAATTTCATAAACATCCTTTTAAGATTATTTTATCATTGCCAAAAATAGACAAAAAACAATACGAAAAAACACATTGAATAATAAAATTCAAATAATAGTCACAAATAGTCATTTTTAAACCTCAAACACACCACAATTATCAACTATTTTAACCTAAAAAAACACTTTAAATAATAACAAAAACAAGAATATCAAAATTAAATTGTACAAAAAATTACTTTTATTAAACAAACCTTAATAATGCATTAACATAAAAAATTTAACTGATTGTAATTAGCATTAGAACTTCTATCACCTTCTAACTTTATCCCTTATCTTTACTTTATAAACAATACACAACAAGAATATGAAACCTTTTAAAGTAGTTGCTTTTGATGCAGATGATACCCTATGGGTGAATGAACCTTACTTTAATGATGCAGAGAAACAATTCTGCGTCTTAATGGAGGATTACCTAACTCACCAAAGTATCTCACAGATATTATTCAAAACTCAAATAGATAACCTACCTCTTTATGGATATGGGATTAAAGGCTTTACCTTGTCTATGGTAGAAGCTGCAGAAGTCATATCTAAAGGCACTGTAAGTCACAAGGTAATTTCTAGAATTATCTCTATTGGGAAAGATCTATTAACCAAACCTGTTGAACTAATAGATGAAGTAGAAGATGTTCTTAAAGAACTTAAAGGAAAATATAAACTTGTAGTTGCTACTAAGGGTGATCTTAAAGATCAACACAGAAAACTTCACAAATCTGGCTTAGGATCTTACTTTCATCACATCGAAGTAATGACTGATAAAGAAGAACTAGACTATCAGAAGCTTCTAGGGCGCCTTGATATCAAACCTGAAGAGTTTATCATGATAGGTAACTCACTAAGATCTGATGTGCTTCCTGTACTAGAATTAGGAGGGCACGCAGTACACGTACCTTTTCACACGACTTGGCTGCACGAGCATATAGATCACGAGATTGTACATCCTAACTTCACTGCTATTACTAAGCTTTCAGAAATAAGAAATATACTATTATAACGAAAAGAGGCTGTCTTATCAGACAGCCTCTTTTCTCTTACACTTATAAAATAATCTATTCACTTAGAATCTATATCCCACGAAGACATTAAAGCTTTGGTTATATATTTTTAAGTCATTCCCGCCTGCATTCTCTTCTAACCCAAATGTATTAGAGTTGTCAAAAATACTAGCAAACCCTCTGCTATAACTTGCTCCTACTAAGAACCCACAGTCAAACTGATACTCTGCACCAGCTACTATCCCATAGTCCATCTTTTGTAAGTACTGTCCATCTTCTTGGTCATCATCAATGCTACCGAAGATACCGTGATCCTTATACTTATTGCCCTCTTCATCTACAGCTGTAAGTGAAGAATACACTAACATATTCACATACGGACCTACATATACTTGTAGTCCGCCAGTCTTAAACACTGCACTGATAGGATTAAGACGAATACTATTCATCTGTAGTTTAGCATCTAGTGTAACACCGTCTTCTAACTCTCTATCAAAACGACCTCCATACTGCTGGTAAAACAACTCGTGTTTTAAACCGAAGTGTTTACTTAAACTATTATCTACGCTCACCCCTACGAAGAAGTTATTGCGTTTACTTACTTTCCCATCTATCGCTAGATACTCTAGGTCATCACCTTTAAGCGTAGACTGTATCCAACCTCCTTTTACACTAAAAGTAGTATTTCCTTTTAAATCGTGATTGATATCTTGTGCTAATGCAGTACCACATACTGCTATCACAGAACAAACACTTAATATTAAGTTTCTCATACTTCTATTTCTTAAAAATCAATATCCCAAATACCCACTGCATTCTCTAACTCTACTAACGATGATGCATAACCAAATAAAGTCTCTGCATATGCCTGTTGTGTTTCGTTATAAGTACGTTGAGCATCTAATACTTCTAATAAACTACTAGCTCCTCTTTGGTAACTATACTTAATTCCCTCAAACACTTGTTTTGCTTCGTCTAACATCCCTTTCTCAAATCGATTAATTTGCTTCTGTTTCGTTAGATAGTTTCTATATGCTTGGGTAATCTCTTTCTCTAACTCTAACTCTATTAAGTCATACTCTAAGTGAGCTTGGCGCTCTTCATAAAGAGCAGTTTTAAGTCCTGCTTCTTTTCTATTAGAAAACTTAAGAGGCACAGAGAATCCTGCTTTCACCACAGTATTCCCAGGTGTTGGAGCGATGGCATTCTTTACGAATGAATTGTTCTCTACTCCGAAATTAAGTCCTAAGTCGATAACGCGCTCTGCCTTAGCTAAAGTCACTTGCTTACTAGCCACTACTTTATTCTGCCTAGCCACTAAGAAGTCAGCTCTATTATTTTGTGCTGTAGTGATTAACTCTTCTAGATTAAACAATCTATCAAACTTATTAAACTCTCCTTTTGGCAAATAGATAGTATCATTGCGTTGTGTACTGATAACATTTCTAATCTCTATCAAGCTGTTTTCCCATTCATCATCCGCATCCTGAAGCTCATTATACATAGACTTCGCTTCTAAGTTACTCTGTATAGCATCTACTTTGCTAATCTGACCTAGATTGTATCGAATGCTATCAGACTTCGCTACTTGTCTCATAGATTCATAAGAATCTTTGTGTATCTCATATAACATCTTATTTTGCATTGACTCTAAAAACAAAATAGTCGACTCTGCACGTAGCGTTTGGAAGAACTCTTGAAGCTCTAACTCAGCTAGCACTTTTTGATCTGCTGCTAAGTTCTTTCTAGCTTTACGCTTTCCTCCTAATTCTAGATCCCACGATAACTCCGCCTCAAAACCATACCCCATCTGCATACGCTTCTGTTGATTATCAAACCAACCAAAACTAAGCTCTGGATCAGGGAATACTTTAGCAGCCTGTACCTCAGCCTCAGCTATATCTATATTGTATTTTGCGGCAGCATAACCTAAGTTATTCATTGACATCTTATGAAGAAATTCTTTATATGTCAACACCGTTTTACCATCAACTTCTTCTGTATGGAGCTGTGCGAACACCACCCCATTACAGAATACAGTTAATAATCCTACTAGTATATATTTTTTAATAACATTCATACCTAATACTAATTTTCTTCGTCCGTTTCACTCTTTACAAAATCGTTGTCACTACCCCACTTGCGTTCTACCATATAATATAAAGCAGGCAATACAAATAGTGTTAGTACAGTCGCAAATAACAGTCCATATACAATAACTGTTGCTAATGGTCTCTGAACATCAGAACCTATTCCAGTCGCTAATGACGCAGGGAATAAACCTAACACAGCCACTGTTGCAGTCATTAATACGGGTCTAAATCGCTGTTCTGCTCCTGTAAGCACGGCATCTTTAAGCGCTGTGCCCTTTCGGCGGAGATCATTGATATGGGATATCATAATCACCCCATTCTGTATCGCAACTCCAAATAAGGCTATAAACCCTACTGCAGAAGAAACGTTTAATGACATTCCTCTAATATTCAAGGCTAACATACCTCCGAATAACGCTAAGGGAACAACGATCATCAATAATCCAGCTTGTCTAAACTGTCCGAATGCACCATATAATAACACAAACATTAAACACAATGTCAATGGTACAATAACTGCTAGACGACTATACGCTCTATTCTGATTCTCAAACTGCCCACCCCATTCGATGTGAAACTTCTCGTGATCGTAAGTGATATTACTCTCTATCTTTTGTTGTGCTTCTTTTAATAATGACGCTAAGTCTCTATTACGCACATTTAATTTCACAGTTAGGTGACGTCTGTTCATCTCACGAGTGATAGTACTCTCACCTGTACTGGTCTTCACATCAGCTACCTGAGATAATGGAATCTTAGCACCTGTACTAGAAGTCAACATTAAGTTAGCTATCTTCTCAGGGGTATTTCTACTCTCTTCTGTATATCTAGCACTGATATCATATACTTTATTACCTATGAATATCTGTGAGATAGCCTTACCTCCGATTGCTACTTCGATAAGCTCTGCTACGTCAGATACGTTTAGTCCATATTGGGCTATCTTATCTCTATTCGCGTGTATCTGTAACTGTGGTAATGGTGGCTCTTGATCTATCGCTAAATCCACTGCTCCATCTACTGTACGCAGTGTACCTAATACTTCATTAGCTATACGTCTAGTCTCGTGAAAATCTTCACCATACACTTTAACTACTAGCTCACTATGTGCACCAGATATCTTATCCATAACCCCATCAATCATCGGCTGTGCAAATCCTACTGTAAACCCTGGTATAGATTCATATTCTGCAGCCAACTCTTCGATTAAGTCATCTTTAGTCTTACCTCTAGGCCATTCTTTATATGGCTTAATACCTACCGAACATTCGAAATGTGATGGAGTGAATGGGTCAGTACCATCGTCATTACGACCTGACTGAACCATAATATAAGTTACCTCATCATACTTCATTGTTCTAGCACGTAGCGTATCACTCATCTCTTTTGATTTCTCTAGTGATATACCAGGAGGAAGCGTCACTTGAAGCCAGATAGAACCTTCATCTAATGGGGGTAAGAAGTCTTTACCTACCTTCATTGACAATCCTACTGTTATCGCTAAGACCACTAAAAGTGGAATGAATACTTGCTTTGGTTTATTAACTATTTTGATAATTCTGTTGTGATACAGACTCGTTAGTTTCTCTAACCACTTGTTGTGATATATCTTTCTAGGTTTTCTATACACTGCATACGCAAGACCTGGTATCAATATCAAGGCTACTAATAATGCACCTATCAAAGCATATCCTACTGTAAATGCCATCGGTGTAAACAACTTCTTCTCTACACGTTCAAATGCAAATAAGGGTAAGTAAGCTGTAATGATAATCAAGGTCGCAAAGAAGATAGGTTTTGCTACCTCTTTCGTTCTTTGTGCGATAGACTTTTCTTTTAATTCTTCCTCTGGATTATCCTCCCTCTTCTTTAGTATGGACTCCATCATCACAATGGCTCCATCCACGATAATACCGAAATCTATTGCTCCTAATGAAAGTAAGTTAGCTGGTATATCTGTAAAATGCATCATAATAAATGCAAACAATAACGAGATAGGAATAGTAATAGCAACTAACAACGCACCTCTCCAGTTACCTAAGAATACAATTAATACAATGATTACTAAACTAATCCCTTCTATTAACGTCCACGATACAGTATGTAAAGTCGTGTCTACTAAATCTGTTCGGTCTAAGAATGTATGTATCCTAACTCCTTCTGGCAATATACCATTGTTTAATTCGTCTACATACTTGTGAATCTTCTCTAATACTACAGATGGATTCTCGTGTTTTAATAACAAAACAATTCCTTCTATACTATCAGAATAATCTCTTTCTCTATCTGTAAACCCTAGAACACCTTTGCGCTCTACGTTACCATACTTTAATCGACCTAAATCATTTAAAAATACTGGTATCCCATCCTCTGCTTTCACAACGATCTTACCTAGATCTTCAAGGTCTTTAATCAACCCGATACCTCTCACTACATAACCTAAGTCTCCTCTAGTAAGAACGCTCCCTCCAGCATTAACGTTATTCTCTTCTATAGTCTCTGTCACATCACTAAGTGACAGTCCATATTGTTCTAATTTATGTGGATCTAACTCGATTTGAAACTGAGTAGTAATCCCACCGAAGTTAGTCACCTCAGCTACCCCTGGCACTTGATTAAGCTTAGGAATTATCACGAAGTTCTGTAAGTCTGTTAGTTCACGTAGACTGTATCCGTCCCCCTCTATGATATATCTGTACACCTCTCCGATAGGCGAAGTCAGCGGATCTAACTCTGGTGCTGCATCGTACGGTAACTCAACATCGTTTAATCGCTCTTGGATTCGTTGACGAGCGAAGTAGTCATCTACTCCATCAGCGAACACGATAGTGATCATAGACAGTCCGAATGTACTGTTGCTACGCATTACGTGCATACCCGGCATTCCATTTAAGGCACGCTCTATAGGTATGGTAATCTGTAATTCTATTTCTTCTGCTGCCAATCCTGGCACTTGTGTTACTACCTGTGAAGTAACGTCTGCTATATCTGGATAAGCTTCTATAGATAATTGTTTCCAAGAATAATAACCAAATATACATAGCAAAGCGAACAACGATGCTACAAGCCATCTTTTATGGATAGCTGTATCTATTATACCTTTCTTCATTATATTGTTGTTAATGATTAAAGAGCTTGTGGTAAGTAAATACCTCCCTCACTCACTACTTCATCAGTTCTATCTAATCCTGATAGGATTACAGTCTTCTCTCCAGAGACTCCACCGATAACTACACTTTTCTTTTTGTACTTATTCTCACCCGCTTTAACGAATACGAATGAGTTATCCTCACCTTGAAGTACTGCGCGTGATGGTATTAAGATTACCTGCTGTGGTTGATCTATAAAACGAACGTTCACATACATCCCTGGTTTAAGTACTCTCTTCTCATTATCTACCTCTATTAAGACATCTATACTACGAGTCTCCTCATCTACTATTTCATTGATATGATAGATAGTCCCTGTAAGTGGTGCATCTGGATACGCAGCTAACTCTACTTGTACTTTATTTAATTTCTCTAAGTGTTGGATATCTTTTTCTTTCACTTTTCCTACTATCCAAATCTTACCTAAAGAAGCAATCTTAATTACTGGTTCAGCCTCATCACTGATAAACTGTCCGATAACCAAGTTATTTTCTAATACCTCACCTGCTATAGGAGAACGCACAGTTAGTGCTTGACCTAATACTAATGATCTAGCATCTACACTATATATTTTTAACGCTGCGATCGCATTGTCATAAGCTGCCTTAGCGATAGAATACTCTGTTTGAGACTCTTCAAACTCTTGTCTAACACCTACGCCATTTGCTAATAAATCTTCTTGACGTTTTAAGTTAAGAGCTGCTTGTTTAAACTCTTGTTTCGAATCAAAATATCCCTTTTGAGCTTCAAAGTAATCTGGTGACGACACCTCAAATAATGGGGTATTCTCACTTACTTTTTGCCCTAACTTGATAAATGATTTTACTATTCTTCCTGAGAAAGGAGATGCAATTTCTGCATAATGGTTGGGAATAGCCTTCACTACCCCTGCAGTAACTAGATCAAAAGTAAAGTCTTCTTCAGATACCTTACTTGTCTTTATTCTGTCTTTAAGATTAGAGTTTTCAGTTAACGAGACTACGTGATTCTCCACTGTGAACTGTGCACTATCTATAGACTGTTCTTTCTTCTCAGAACAATAGCTTAATAATATGCTAACTCCTAAAATACCTGCTAGTTTTAATGTTTTAGCCATTATGTATATATTTTTATTACTAATTCTTACTGTTTACCTATAAGGTTTAACTTAAATCTCTTTAAAGTTACCTAATTTTATGCATCTTATACATTTTTATAATGATTTAATATAACAACCATTATCCCTCTGCTGATAAATCGCATCTCCAACGAAGTTTTCGCATCTTTATTTATATAATTTATATTAAGCAATTACTTTACACCTCTCTTCTAGCAATACAATAACCATGCTAGAATAATCCTCACTACTGTAGGTTAAAGAATTTAGCTGCTAAAGTGAAATAGATTAGCAAGCCAGAAATATCAACGATAGTTGTAATCGCGGGGCTAGCTGCTACTGCAGGGTCACCTCCGAATTTGCGTACAAGTATTGGTAATATCGCTCCGATAATAGTAGATGATATTACTTGTAGGGATAAGGCTACTGCTATCACACCACCTGTCGCTACTAAAGGATATGCCGCTGGTATCTCTGTCTCCCAACTTAGGAACACTACTTTAGCAAATGCCAAAACTCCTAAACAGATTGAAAGCATTAATGCTATGCGAGTTTCTTTCCATAATACTCTAGCCCAACTCTTGATAGATATCTGTCCTAAGGCTAATGCTCTAATCACTACAGTCGCAGATTGACTCCCTGCATTACCTCCTGTATCTGCTACCATCGGCATATATAAGGCTAGTATCATCATCTGTGCTAAAGCTCCTTCATAACTGTGAATAATCAATCCTGAAATAATACCTACTATGGCTAAAGTCACTAACCAAAATACTCTCTTTTTAAAGTGACCGAATATACTCGTGTCGTTATAATCTAACTCCTCGTTATTACTCAGTATTCCCATAAAGCGCTCCATATCTTCAGTATGCTCAGCCTGTATCACATCAAGGGCCTCATCGTGAGTCACTATCCCTACGAGCTGCTTCTTATCATTAATAATAGGCAAGGCTACTAATTGATATTTGTCTATTTTCTTAGCGACAGATTCACTTGTATCACTAAGGTATCCAAACACAAATTCTGTATGTAACTCATCTTCTACTAATACATCAGGCTCTGCTATAATCAAATCTTTTAGTGTAATAAAACCTACCAATGTTCTATCTTCATTCACTACATAGATATAGTATATCGTCTTCTTAGAAGGTGAATCTTTACGCACTTGCTGGATCGCCTCGAAGCAAGTCATATCTTTAGACACGGTAGCAAAGTCCGTAATCATAATCCCTCCTGCTGTATCAGAAGGATAAGAACTTAATGCTAGTACATCTTCCTTAACATGCTTAGTTAGATAAGGCAATAAATCAACTTGCTCCTGCTGCGTCATAAGCTGAAACAAATCCGCTCTCGCATCTGACGGCATCTCTTCAAATATCCTCGTGAATAACTTCTTACTCACCCTCTGAAAGAAACTCAACTGCTTTACTAATGGAAACTCAGCAAAGATCTCCCCCTGCTCTTCATAAGTAAATTCATTAAATACTAGAACTAAATCGTCATTATCCACTACACTTAGTATCTCACTAATATCAATAATAGGCATCTTTTTTATCACAGGCATCATCATCGATATCTTCTCCATACTATTTAAATCATTAGCCATCTTCTGTAGATTATTTTTATCTCTATTGTGCATTTTCATACTCCACGTTCATTTAAATGATTAATAAGATGTAAGTTCCCATGTCACTTCTGACACACCATACTCTAAAGAAACTTTACTTGTGATTTTTTCTAAGATATCGTCTTTCTTTCCTATACACAGGATTTCGAATTTCAGATAAGAGAAGGCAGGATTACCATTATCTGTACTTTTTAAAGAACGTAGTTGCAATTCTTTTTGATTGCGTAGATTCTCTAACACCATTACTCTGATGTGATTCTCCACTTCCTCTTTACACCCTACGATAATTTCATAATGTGCCTCAGCAGAATCAGTCTCGCTCTCAAAAGAAAGCTTATTAATAATCGATCCGATAGGTCTAAGTGATATATGTGCTAGAAGAATTAGTACTGTCATCGCAATAGCTTCCATCCATAGGCCTACTGCACACATAGATCCTACTGATGCAGAACACCAAATAGTAGCTGCTGTGTTCAATCCACGGATACTAAATCCGTCTTTCATAATTACACCTGCACCTAAAAATCCGATTCCACTCACTACATAAGAGGCTACTCTACCCACAGCTTCATCGCCGATAGTGTAAGCCATTAAGACAAATCCTGCTGCTCCGATACTTACTAAAGTATTCGTTCTTAAGCCTGCGCTTTTTTGTCTTACTTGTCTTTCTGCCCCGATTAATGCACCTAATATAAAGGCAAGCACTAATCTTCCTATAAATACTGAAATTAACATAATAACTATTTTTTGCTCTTCCTGAGCTACATTGTTATTATGTACTTTCAGAAAGAAGGTTTAACATTCTCGTTTTACTAAACTGGACTCTGTCTCCATCTCTTATTATTTTTTTGACTCGGCAAAAGTAGGTATATACCACCCTAAAGGGTATTAGAAAGCTTTTAGAAAAAAATTAGAATCCTATTAGAAACATCACACATAGCGTTCCTAATTTGATTTTTCATCACATTTTTTGACATGTTTTCTAGATAGAAGAGAAGTATCTAAAGAATAAGAGTGATTAAGATGATATCCACATACTAATAGCCAACAATTTTTATACTTAATACTGTTTTGAAGACTCATACCTTATTCAAACATTCCGATCTGATCGTGAATCACACAAAATATTCTTCTAAAATTTCATAATCTTTTTTTGCTTTCTCTCTACAAAAACAACTAAAAAATTACTTTTTCAGTTTGCTAAAGCACCCTGTTTTTTTCTCAACCCCTCCTACAGACCATATAAACTATAGCTAACTCATTTTTATCTAGATTTTTTTTAAGTCCATTTTTACATAAAATACTCATAATTAATTATTTAAACAATTTACCCATAAACACCCTATTTCCACAAACACCCTTTCACCCTAGTAAATACAAGCCTTCTGTTGGAATCCTAGGACATTTATAGGACAATACTTGGACAATACAAGGGCTGAGAAATTTCTGCCCTTGTATTCTCTTATTATTCATCTTTAACTCTCCTTTAAGGGCATCATTACATTACATCTTGTCCATAGTAAAAGAGTTACAGAATCTGTATAGAGGAGAATAAGTTTATAATCATCAATAACAATAATACAGAAGGCAACCTAAGCGTTCACATTCATTAATTTAAAAACACCTTTCACATTAATTCTTAATGAATTACTTTTATCTAAAAAAAGAAGATGAATAAGTTTATTAACTATCCACTATATCTAAAAATAACATGTGTTCTGTTAAGTCTAGTTATATTCAGCTATATCGCTATTCTCTTAGAGAATATATTTGTCCCCCTATTCTTAGGGTTACTAGTTGCTTCTCTTTTAGTTCCTTTTAGTCATTTCTTAGAGGCGAAATTTAAGTTTAATAGAGGAGTTGCGTCTATAACAGTAGTTGTACTCGCTTTCCTAATACTTATAGGGGTCTTATTACTAATCGGAATGCAGTTATCTCATTTACAAGATGATTGGCCTGCTTTTCAAAGTCAATTAATGGATAGTACCACAGTTATTCAAGAATGGGTATATACCAAGTTTGGTATAGCTAGAGAACATCAGATGAACTATATCGAATCGGCTGCTTCTAATTCCTTAAAAGCAGGAACAGATATATTAGGTGCTGCTATGAGTTCTATTTCTACTTTATTAATGTTCATTGTATTCACTTTTCTATACTCTGTATTCTTATTAATTTACCGTGGACATATTGTGAGATTTATATTGATGTTGTTCCCTGATAAACATAAAGACAAGGTTTTAGACACTGTACACGCTATTCAGCATATGGTTAAGAAATATTTAGTAGGGCTGATCTTACAAATGATTATTGTCAGCACATTGGCCTTAATAGCATTCGCTATTTTAGATGTCAAATATGCGCTGATGCTAGCGATTATTACGGGGATACTTAATGTACTACCTTATGTCGGGATACTTATCGCGTTAATCACTACTATGCTTATTACATTTGCGACAGCTTCAGGCACTAAAGTATTATTTGTTTTAATTGCTTTCGTAGTAATACACGCTATAGATGGTAATATCGTTATGCCTAAGATAGTAGGTTCTAAAGTAAAAGTAAATTCATTAGTAGTCATCATCGGTCTTATACTTGGAGAGATGGCTTGGGGTATCTCTGGTATGTTGTTAGCGATACCTACCTTAGCCATTATTAAGATTATATGTGACCGAGTAGAAAGCCTTAGACCATGGGGATATTTATTAGGAGAAGAAAGCCTTCCTAAAAATATCGTTGTCGAAGAAGAAATTAAAGAAGAGAATTAGACAACTATATTTATTCTATATAAAAAACAAAGAGGCTATCTGATACAGATAGCCTCTTTGTTTTTATGAAATAGTTCTTACTTCTTCGATTTGTAAATAAAGAATGGAACTTTTAAATGTTTCGCTAAGTGTTGAGTTACACTTTTAGAAAGAATGTTCTCTATAAATGTTTTATTGCGTTTCACTGTTGCTACCATATCTACAGGCTCATGCGTAATGAAGTCTAACAACGTCTTCTCTATATTCTCAGCATTAAACAGATGGAAACTTAGAGGGGCATCTTTATACTTCTCTGACCATTTACTATAGATCTCTTCGCATGATACGCAACCTTTTTGTTTAACATGCACTACTTTTATATGTGCACCATTAACAACGGCCCCATTTACGATATCATCTAATGTTGACTCTTCTTCTAATTCGAATCGCGAAGTAAAGATGATATTCTTTAATCCCGTAAAATGTGCTTCCTTAGGAATACTCAATATTGGAATATCAACTTTTGCTATTGTATTAATCGTATTAGAACCAAGGATTTTCTTATGGAAACTAGAATTAGCACCATCTGTCCCCATTACTAAGAAGTCTATGTTATTCTCCTCGATCGCATGCACAATCTCAGGAACTAATAGTCCCTCTTTTACCTTAAAGAATACAGGAACGTGCTCTAGGCCTACCTCTTTTCTCATTTCTATTAATACTGGGCTATTAGCGTGAAGTTGTTCTAACTTCTCAAAAGATGTTTTCTTAAGTACATTTTCGACAAGTTGTGGGCTAATACCTCCTGATATAATAGGGGGATCATAAACGTGTAGAACATATAGTTCTGCTTCTCTATAGTCAGCTAACTGTAAGGCATACTTAAATGCGTTATTCGCAGTTTCTGAATAGTCCGTAGGGAATAGTATCTTTTTCATAATGGAGTGCTTTCATCTAGCATACAAGGTACTAAAAAAAATGATGGAAATATATTTTTATGTCAATAGAATTTATCTCACACTAACTTTGTCTAAGTAGGATAAACAAAGGCATAAACTTATATTATTGTCATTTTTTACCTAAAATAGGTATGATAAATTAGTGGTAGTTGCTATCTTATTTCCACTGATTTTTTTATAAAAATCACTATTATTCTCTCCTAGTGGTGGTAAAGTAAGTTTGTGTTTTATTGCTTCTTGCTTGTAATAATCTAGTCTATTCTCGTACTTAGGAGAAACTATATTATAAATAGAATTCCCTACAAATCCCTTTTCAATTATTGCGCTAGACATCGCGATAATATCTTCTAGATGGATCATATTAATAGGAAGTTCAGGATTGTCTAATACTTCCTTACGCACAATATAATCAACAGGTTTTCTATCTTCACTGAATAGACCACCTAGACGTAAAATACATGTATTAATTCCCTCTTCATTTAGCAAGACATCCTCTGCTTCTCTAATCTGTACAGCAGTTGGTTCATCTGAGAACAGTTCATTTTCTTCTGTAATAACTCCTGTTTGAGGAGCATATACTGAGACAGAACTCATCATAATTACATTCTTGATATTGTATTTATGAATATATGGAATAAGCTTCTTAAAGTTCTCCGCATACGTAGGAGTAGCTTCTCCACGTATAGGAGGAATAGTGATAATCAGCAGCTCTGCATTACCAATAAAAGAATCCAAAAACTGAATGTTATCTTCATATAGGTTAATGTGATAAGGCTTGATATTATGTTCTTCTAAAATATTCATCTTAGCAAGAGTAGTTGTTGATCCCTTTACCTGATGGCCTTTATTGATTAAATTTTCAGCTAATGGTGTACCTAACCATCCACTGCCGAGTATGCTTATATGTTTCATATTTTAGTGGTGTATTTTTACTTAGCGTTACTATAGCTCCTTATCTAATACTAAACAGGCTATTAGACTGAAAACTCAATCATCAGACATAACTTATTTATAACTAAAGGACTAGAGTTAACACTGAGTTTAAATTATTTATAAAAATAAGCATTTCCTTTGTAAGGATAAATATATCTACGGATATTTGGTCTAGAAAAACAAAACAACATGAAGAAATTACTATTTCCCCTATTAGCCATTGGAATGTGTTTGACAATGTCAAATACTACTTCTGCCCAAGAAATACAAAAGCAATTCGTTATTGAAAATCGAGTAAATGACAGTAAACAAGTAGACAAGCCTTACGTTATCTTGATTTCTATTGATGGGTTCAGATACGATTACATTGAGAAATACAATGCTAAATTCTTAGAAAAATTAGGAAAAGAAGGAGTAAGAGCAGAGTCCATGCAACCTTCTTACCCATCTGTAACTTTCCCTAATCACTATACAATAGCGACAGGATTATATCCTGCACACCATGGGCTAGTAGGTAATAACATCTACGATCCAAAGTTAGAAGAGCGTTATTCTCTTCGCAATGCTAAGGCAGTACACGACCCTGCATGGTATGGAGGAACTCCTCTATGGGTATTAGCAGAACAACAAGGGATGCTAAGTGCATGCTACTACTGGCCAGGTTCTGAAGCTCCTATTAAAGGAACATTACCATCATATTACTATGCATACTCTGAGAAGTTTGATATGGATGGACGTATTAATGAAGTAGTTGATTGGTTATCTCTACCTGAAGCTAAGAGACCTCACTTTATCACATTCTATCTACCTGAAGTAGATCACGCTGGTCATAGTTTTGGTCCAGATGCAAAAGAAACAGAAGAGGCAGTTCACTACGCTGACCAATCTATCGAAAAGCTAGTAGCTGCAGTAGATAAACTAAACTTACCTGTTAACTATGTAGTCGTATCTGATCATGGTATGCTAACGTTAGATCAAGAAACATTACTAAGCTTTCCTTTAAAATTAAAAGGGGATGAAATGAAACTAGTGAGTAATGGAACTTATATGAGTGCGTTTATCAATGACAAAAAAGAAATAGACACTTACTATAAAAAGATTAAAAAGGCGGTTAATCCTAAACACATGAAAGTGTATAAGAGCGCTGACTTGCCTAAAGAGTTTAACTTCGGAGGAGAGAATGACCGTTTCGGTAGAGTTGGAGATATCGTTATCACAGCTGAAGCACCATATTACTTCACGAATAGAAAGTTAGCCGGTAGTCATGGTTTTGACCCTAATACAGTAAAAGAAATGCATGCTATCTTCTTAGCAAAAGGTCCACAATTCAAATCAGGTAAAACAATAGAGACTTTCGAGAATGTACACGTTTACCCTGTTATTACTAAGATACTAGGTCTAGAAGTAACGGAAGAAATAGACGGTACAGATAAAGTAGCGAAACAGGTGTTAGTGAAATAACTAAGTACTAGATTATTTATATATTGAAAAAGGCTTGCAGAATACTCTGCAAGCCTTTTTTATATGCGTTTAAGTCACCTATATTAGAATTGGTACCCAAACCCTAAGTTTAAGTAAATATTGTGCATAGAGAACGATATAGCATCGAAGTCTTTATTAAGAACTCCGTTGAATCCATAAGATACTTCACCTAACAAGAGGAAGTTCTTATTCATCTTCCATTCAGCACCTACTTGAGTTCCCCATTGGAATTTTCTAACTTCTTTAGAGAAATCATAAGGAGCACTACTGTCATCTTCAAAAGTTAATTTAGAACCATTTGGATCATTTTGTCTTAAGTATCCATTAGATACATGTCCATCAAAAGTTTTGTCAATCAAGGCAGAGAAATATAAACCTCCATAGATATTCCAATCTTCGTTTATTTTATAAATAACATTGACAGGTACAGTTAAATAAGTATTTCTTACTTTAGTCTTTACATCCCCTGTAAAATAACCTCTTACTTTAGCGTTATCTTGAATAATCTCTGTTAAGTACCCCTTTACATTTGCTTTAGTAGTCATTCCCTTACCTTCAAAACGAAGACCTAAGCGAACTCCCCAGTGCTTATCATCAGCAAACCATTTAGTAGCGTTCGCTTCTAAACCTAATTGAAGTCCTGGATTATAACTATCTATTTTTCTTATTTCCTTAGGCAATCCTAATGGAGAAGAACCTCCAATACTAAAGTGAGCTCTAACTTGGAAATCCATATTTTCTGTAAAGAATGTTTCAAAAGCATTTTTCTCTACAGATTTTTGTTCCTCCTGATTTTGTGCAGAAGCTGTAATCAATATCCCTAGAGATAAAGCCAATGTATATATTGTTTTTTTCATTGTATCTGATTTATTTATTGGGACTATTATTTATCGAAGTCTAATTCAACTTCATCTATGTATAGAGTACTACCGACTGCCCCATTAAAGACATCTCCTTCAACACTAGCAGAGAATACAATAGCAATCATATATTGAGCTTTTGGATCAAATATTTTACCATCTACCATTTTAAAAGGGATTTCAAATTTTGTCCATCTATCAGTTTCAACTCTGTCTTTATTGTCTAATCTTGCAATGGCAACCATTCTAGGATCTAAGAATTTGTGATCACCCGCTAAGAATTCTTTTTTAGGGTTATCTCCTTTTTCAAAGATAATAGCATATGCATCCCATGCATCCTTGGTTAAAGCTGAACCTTGTTTGCTTGTGACAGTAAAGTCTTTTCCTGCTTTGTATTTATAATGTCCTTTTAAAGATTTTGGCATATTAATACCTGTACTATAAGGAATACCAAATCTTGTTGATTTAATAGCTGGAAATGTAAATTGAAAAGTTCCAAGATATAAGTTCCCTGCTGCTATAGGAGAGCCCATCATATTACCTAAAGGCCCTGTTCCCTTAGTTACCATTTTAACTCCTTTTCCTTTATATCCTTCTTCTGTAGAAGCTGTTGGGTATACTGCAGGAGATAATTCTTGTCCTTCTTCTAATAGAGTTTCAGCTAGCATATTATAACCTTCATTTCCACTAGTCCAATCGTATTTTTCGAAACCATCTGGTAGTCTTTCGAAAAATTCATGATATTTTCCTTCTGGACTTTCAGTAACTACTGTTTTTACATTTTCAAAATCATAATATGTTATAAATGTATTAGTAAGAAAGCTAACATTATATATTTTTTTCCATCTACCATCTTGTGATGTAATAGTGTACTGCACTGGCCCTTTAGAGAAGTTTTGTTTTGATCCATTTTCAGGCGAAATTGTTGCACCATTTGAAAGTTTGAACATTGGAGCGAAGTCTCTTTCGTCGATATCTGGTTGAAGTCTGAAGAAAACGTTATTGTTAGTTATGGTTGGAATTGTTAGTAGATATTTATCCGCATCTTGAATTGTAGCAGAAGCAATATCTGATTCCATTGTTTCAGCCTCATCTTTTATACAAGACGAAAACGTAATCCCTATAATGGTTATAAGGGTGAATAATAAGTATTTTATTCTCATAGGTTATGGTATTATGTTTTAATGTTTTGTTTAAGTCATTTAACCATAATTTAATATTAGCTTAATGACTAAGAAATATTCGTAATCTACAAAGGTACAACTTCTACTCTAGAAAGAGGTTTCCCTCCTGAAGCGTTAAGATTATAACAGTAAGGCAAATTGCCACAAGCTTATCTACTATTTCTATTTTATAAAGTTAGTTCTTTTACTGTTTTGTATTAAAATTTGTGTACACTTTACGCATTTGTCAAATGGTGTTCAAATAAAAAAGGCCAATCTATACGATTGACCTTTAGAGTTTAGTATTATTTTAACTTTGTAATCTGGTTTTAACACAAGTAAAACAGAGCTTTTGCTACTGCCCCTTTTAGTTAAAACGTATATCCAAAACCTATATTAGCATAAATATTATACATCTTAAATGTGATGGCATCGAAGTCTTTTCTAAACACGCCATTTAATCCCCAATTCAAATCTGTAAATAAACGGAAGTGTGTGTTTAACTTATACTCCCCTCCTACTTGTATTCCGTATTGAAATCTATTTAACTCTTCAGAGAAATCATAATCTCCTCGAGCATCCCCTTCAAACTCCACTGGCGTGCCGATAGGATTACCTTCCCTCAGAACACCATCATACACATATCCTGTAAAATCTTTATCTATCAACCCTGAGAAATACATCCCTCCATAAGCATTCCAATTCTCAGTTGCATTAAATGTCGCTAAGATAGGAAAGGTGATATAAGAATTCTTCATTACAGTCTTTACATTACCAGTGAAGTATCCCTTTGTCTGTTTGCCTTCTCCACCGTCTATTTGGGTATAGTAATTCTTTACCCTAGCATCTGTTTTCATTCCTCTGCCTTCCATACGAAGACCTGTTCGTATCCCCCATTTTTGGTCATTCGTTAACCACTTCGTCACATTTAATTCTAATCCAAGCTGAAGCGTTGGGTTATAACTATTAATCTCACGTATCTGTGCTGGCATTCCTAACGGAGTAGCACCACCGATGCTAAACTGTCCTCTTAACTGATATTCCACATTCTCTTTAAAGAATGCTTTAAATCCTGTAGAATCTCTCTCTTGACCAACTACACTTACGCCTATCAGTATAACGAAACAAGTGATATATCTATGTAACTTGCTCATCTTAGTTCTTATTTTCTTGTTCATATACTAACTCTATTTCATCCACGATAAGTGTACTTCCAATTGCTCCTTTAAAATCAGCGCCATCTACACTAGAGGTCATCACGATAGCGAGTACATAATCCTTTGTTTTATCATACGTTTTACCAGGCAGAAGATTAAATGGCACGTTAAACTCTGTCCACAGTTTAGTCTCCTTTCTATCTTTTTCTTCTATTCTAGCAATAGCTACATTACGAGGATCTTTAAAAGCATGGTCACCATATTGGAAATTATCCTTCTTTTGAGATTCAAATAGAATCGCATAGATATCAAAACTATCTTTAGCACCAGGTACTTCATTAAAATCGCTATCCGTTACTACTTTTCCCGCTTCATATTTATACATTCCCCTTAAACTTGTAGGTAAATCACCTGTATAAGGCAATCCAAACTTAGTAGACTTTAAAGTATTAAAAATATTAAGTTTAAAGACACCTAAGAACATATTACCTGCCGCTATAGGGTTACCAGTATTCGCTCCTAAATTAGACGTATATACAGTCTGCATTTTTACTGCTAATCCTCCTCTGCGTCCAGGAGATATAGAAGTAGGATATCCATCCGGAGGAGTACTACCCGCTACTGTAGCATACCCCTGATTACCACTATCCCAATCGTATATCTTATCTCCATTAGAACCTACCTCATAAAACCTATAGTATCTATTACGATCTACTAACTCTGCATTATTAAAAGTATATAAGGTACTTAATTCGTCACTCGTAAAACTAACTGTATATGTCTTCTTCCATCTCTTATCCTGTGCTGTAACAGTGACTTGTTGGCTAGTCGTAAAGTCACGAGTAGTTCCATTAGGTGGATCCATAGTTGCATTAGGAGATATAATAAAGAAAGGTGTTTGCTTTTCTAAATCTGTATTGGCTTTAACCCTAAACTCAACAGAAGTATTCGTCACTATAGGGTCTGTCTTAAGGTATTCACTAGGAATGTAAGCTTCAAGTATATCAGCATTAGTATCTAGCTCCTCATCTTTGATACATGAGATCATTAATACTGGTGTTACTAATAATAAGGCTTTAATGTATTGTTTCATATAAGTCTTTTTAATTGTCATTACAATATTCTTGCCATACTACACCTCTATCTATTATATTGTTATTTTACTACCTAGTTATTTTACACTATATGAGTTGACAACATTAGAATATGGTATTATTTGCAATCTGTAATAATTCGTTAAAAGTAAATATATTGTTTCAATATTTTTACCTACTTAATAGTTTAAAGTTGATTTAGGGTTTTAATAAAAAAGAGCACCCCTTTTAATAGGAGTGCTCTCTTCAGTTATAATTGGATTGAACCATTAACTTCTTGTTTCCAAGTAATTTTCAACTAGTAATAAGCTTTTATACTTTGCATTATTGATTTAATGCTCTAGTTTGATATAAGTCAGTACGTCTATCTTTCTTGATACGTACACTACCGTGTTCATGTAACTCTTTCAGTAAGTCCACATCTACATCTACGATTAATGTCATCTCTGTATTAGGGGTAGCTTCAGCTTTCACTCCATTAGTAGGGAAAGCGAAGTCAGATGGTGTTAACACAGCTGCCTGTGCGAACTGTATATCCATGTTATTCACCTTAGGTAAGTTACCCACACATCCCGCTATAGCAACATAACACTCATTCTCAATAGCTCTAGCAGCTGCACAGTTACGCACACGTGTATATCCATTCTGAGTATCTGTTAAGAATGGAACGAACAATATATCCATTCCTTGATCTGCTAATAATCTAGATAGTTCTGGGAACTCCACATCGTAGCATATCATAATTCCTATCTTACCACAGTCCGTATCGAATGTCTGTATCTTAGACCCTCCTTTCATCCCCCAATAGTGTACTTCATTAGGAGTAATATGTATCTTAGAATACATCTCATATGTACCATCTCGTTTACATAAGAATCCTACGTTATAAAGTGTACCATCTACTAAATGTGGCATACTTCCTGTAATGATATTAATGTTATATGAGATAGCAAACTCTTGAAACTTCTTACGTATAGAATCAGTATATCGCGCTAACTCACGTATTGCATCAGCCTCAGATAAGTGATTGTAATCCGCCATTAATGGAGCAATAAACAACTCTGGAAACATTGCAAAGTCACTTTCATAATCCGATACCGCATTGATAAAGAACTCAGCCTGGTCAAAGAACTCTTGCAAATCATTTAACGGTCTCATCTGCCACTGGATAAGTCCTAATCTGATTACACTTTTCTTTGCATTAATTAACTGTACATCCTTCTCATAGTAGATATTATTCCATTCTAGTAATACTGCATATTCTTTAGAACTAGTATCCCCTTCTAAGTAGTGACGCATCAGGCGCACCATGTGGAAATCATTTGCCATCTGAAAAGACATCACTGGATCGTGAATTTCCTTCATTCTCACCTTATCTAAATATTGCTTAGGAGTTAACTCATCCGCATATTTAGAATATTTAGGGATACGTCCTGCGAATACTATTGATTTCAGATTAAGCTGTTCACACATCTCCTTACGAGCATCATACAGCCTTCTTCCTAATCTAAGCCCTCTGTATTTAGGGTGAATAAACACATCTATTCCATATAATACATTTCCTTCAGGATTATGTGTACTAAAGGTAGAGTATCCTGTGATTTGTTCATATGTATGAGCTCCCATCGCTTGTTTTTCGTCAATAATAAGTGACAAAGCAGATCCCACTACGACATCATCCACTAATACCACAAGTTGTCCTTCAGGAAACACCTCTAATAGTTGTTCGATTTCTTCCTTATTCCAATATTGGTCTTCCAATTCTTGATAAGATTCGAGCATAGATTTCTTTAGCTCTAAATAATCGTCTATTAATAAATTTCTTAATTCTACTTTATTTATAGTAGCTTCCATAATAATTCTTTTGTTTGCAATTTACGAATAAAAGAAAACAAATTAAATCGAATTATTGGTTAAACATTCAAATAAATGTTAAAAGTTGGAGTTGTTTTTGATGTTGTATTTACTAGACAGATTAATCTGTAACAATTTATTAACTATTAAAAACTAGAATTATGAGTTCGTTAAAAAACAAAGTACAATTAATTGGCAGAGTAGGACAAGATCCTGAAGTAAAAACGTATGACTCCAACAAGAAAAGAGCCACATTCTCATTAGCGATTAATGAGGTTTATTATAATGACAAGGGAGAGAAGGTAGAGTCCTGTGACTGGCATAATATCACTGTATGGGGCAAACTTGCTGACATTGTTGAAAAGTTTGTTAATAAAGGGAAAGAGGTTGCGGTAGAAGGTAAGTTAGTTAACCGTAATTTTGAAGACAAAGATGGTAATCAGCGCTATGTTACCGAAATTGCTGTTTCAGAATTAGTTTTTCTAGGCAGTAAGTAAAGTTTTATTATTTCTGTTGTCGCTCAATAATTTTGTCGTTATTGAGCGACTTTTTTTATCACTATTTTTAATGAGGTTTAATTTGTTTTAGAGTTACCCTTATCCTTCTATCTATCTTTTTTAAAAAAGCCTTATCTTGGCTCAGGATAATTTAATCATTAACACAGTGGATAAGATATTAGTTATCGAAGATGACGTCAGAGTTGCAGAGCTACTCCAACGCAGTTTAGAAGAACAGAATTTTGAAGTAGATTTAGCTTATGATGGTTATCTAGGGAAGAAACTTGCCTTGCAGAAACAGTATGACTTGATCATCACTGATGTTATACTTCCTAAGATCAATGGAATAGATCTATGCCAAGAGATTAAAAAAACACTTCCTCATATCCCTATTATTATGCTTACCGCTCTAGGGACTACAGATGATAAAGTAGAAGGCTTCGATGCTGGAGCTGATGACTATCTAGTCAAACCTTTTGAGTTAAGAGAGCTATATGTACGCATACGTGCATTACTTAAGCGTTTTGAACATATCAAGTCTTCTGACATCACTGTATTAAAGTATGCTGATCTAGAACTAGACTTAAATGAGAAAGTATTTAGACGCAGTGGTACAGAGATCCACTTAACTCCTAAAGAATTTAACCTACTCCAATACATGATGGAGAACCCTGAACGTGTATTATCTAGAACAGAAATCTCTGAGAAAGTTTGGGATACACACTTTGACACAGGTACCAACTTTATAGATGTGTACATTAACTATCTGCGCAAAAAGATAGAGACAGACCCTGCTAATAAAGTAATTCACACCAAATCTGGTATGGGTTTTATCCTAAAGAGCAATGAGAATTAAAACAAGACTTACCCTTTGGTTCACACTATTAGTTGCTTCCATCTTATTGATATTTGCAGTAGTAGTGTATTGGTCTTCTTCTAAAAATAGAGAAGTAGAATTCTATGAAGAACTAGAAAAGGAAGCCATCACCAAAGCAAAACTATACCTAGAAACAGAGATAAAGTCTTCTACTCTTCACAAGATTTACAAGTATAATAATGAAGTAATTAACGAAGTACAAGTCGCTGTTTATGACCTAGATTTCAATCTACTTTATCACGATGCTGAAGAAGTAGACAGTGTCAAGGAGACACAAGAAATGATAGATAAAATAGCCTCTAAAGGCAAAGTTCACTTGTTTCAAGATGAATGGCAGGTCATTGGTATTCGTTACACTAGTGGAGACAAAGACTATATTATCACAGCTATCGCACTAGATCAATATGGTTATACTAAACTACATAATCTATTCTTGACTATTCTATTCTTGAGTATTATATCGCTAATCGTTATCTATTTTGTTGGTGGCTTTTTTGCAGAACGTGTTTTGCGTCCTTTAAAGCTAATGAACGAAGAGATTAACAATATCACTGCAACTAATTTAGACTTGCGCATAACGAGAGAGGGAGATCAAGATGAACTTAGTCGCCTTGGCAATACCTTCAACACAATGTTAGATAGACTAGAACAATCATTTGATTCACAGAAACAGTTTGTTTCTAATATATCTCATGAACTTAGAACTCCCCTAGCAGCAGTAATTGCAGAGTTAGAACTTTCGCTGGCCAAAGAACAAGATAATGCTAGTTATATCAAAACTATTGAGAATGCACTATCAGATGCCAAAAAGTTAGTCAGACTATCTAATAGTTTATTAGACTTTGCAAAGGCGAGTTACGATCCTACAGAGATAGTATTTAAACCTACACGTGTTGATGAAGTTATATTAGATGCCTGCCAAAAGATACAACGCAGTAACGCTGGTTACACTTTTAGCTTTATAATAGACGAAGAGATAGATAGTGAAGAACTAGTCACAACATACGCTAATCCTTACCTACTAGAAGTAGCGATTATTAATCTGTTAGAAAACGCATGTAAATATTCTGACAACCACCATGGAAAGGTCAGTGTATCTAACTTAAATAAAGCTATTATAATCAAGATAGCAGATCAAGGTCTTGGCATGAGTCCTGAAGATATAGAAAGTATCTATAAACCCTTCTTTAGAGGTGAAAATGGCAAATACAGAGAAGGTAACGGGATAGGACTATCTTTAACAAAGAAAGTTATCGACCTTCACAAGGGAACAATCACTGTTATCTCAGAAGTAAACAAGGGCACTGAGTTTACTATTACTTTAAATTCTAACTAATACACGTATTTCATCACTGATACCCATAAAAAAAGACTCCGAAGAGTCTTTTTTGCATTTTTTATCCCAAAATATGCGATAGACAAATAAACGAAAAGTAATTATACAAAATAGGTCTGAATTAGTGATTCAAGCATACTATAGTATAGTTGTAGAGCTAATGAAAAAGCTATGAAGTAGAATTGCTTTGTAGTAATTGTCTAACGCTGATTCTGGGTTTATATATTCATCTCGGGGATATCTCCCTCGATTATTAATGTTACTTCTGTTGCTTTAATAATATCTTCTACAGAGACTCCTGGAGCTCGTTCTAATAGTTTAATTCCTTTATCTGTAACTTCCATTACAGCTAACTCCGTTACTATCTTTTTAACACACTTTACTCCTGTCAATGGTAAATTACACTCTTTAAGTATCTTAGATTCTCCATCTTTATTTACATGCATCATCGCTACGATGATATTCTCTGCCGAAGCTACTAAATCCATAGCCCCTCCCATACCTTTTACCATCTTACCAGGTATTTTCCAGTTGGCAATATCACCTTGTTCTGATACCTCCATAGCTCCTAAGATCGTTAAATCGACATGTTTACCACGTATCATACCGAAACTTGTTGCTGAATCAAAGAATGATGCTCCTGGTAAACTTGTTATCGTTTGCTTTCCCGCATTAATTAAATCTGGATCCTCCTCACCTTCGAAAGGAAAAGGTCCCATACCTAAAATACCATTCTCACTCTGAAACTCTACATTTATTCCCTCTGGTACATAGTTCGCTACCAATGTTGGGATACCTATACCTAAGTTCACATAGAAGCCTTCTTTAACTTCTTTTGCTATACGTTTTGCAATTCCTACTTTATCTAACATAAATTACTTTTAAAAGGTGATTAATTCTTAGTGCGAACAGTGAGGTGTTCTATTCTTTTTTCATAATTTTTACCTTGGAAAATACGCTTAACAAAGATACCAGGCACATGAACCTCATTAGGATCAAGTTCACCTGCAGGCACTAACTCTTCTACTTCAGCTACTGTTATCTTAGCCGCACCAGCCATACAGGCATTGAAGTTACGCGCTGTACCCCTAAATATCAAGTTTCCTGCTTCATCACCTTTCCAAGCTTTAACAATGGCAAAATCAGCTTCATATGCTAGTTCTAACAGATGTGGCTTACCATTAAAGTCTCTTACTTCTTTTCCTACTGCTGCTTCTGTACCATATCCTGCTGGTGTATAAAAACCAGGGATTCCCATTTGGGCAGCTCTACACTTCTCTGCTAATGTACCTTGTGGTGTCAGTTCTACATCAAGCTCTCCAGATAACATCTGGTGTTCAAATGCTTTATTATCACCTATATAAGATGATACCATCTTTTTAATCTGATGCTTATGAAATAACAACCCTAACCCAAAGTCATCTAATCCTGCATCGTTAGAAATACATGTAAGACCAGTCACATTCTTTTCTACTAACTCTGCGATACTATTCTCAGGGATACCACATAAGCCGAACCCTCCAAGCATAATAGTCATATTATCTTTTAAATCTATCAATGCTTCCTTGACACCAGCTACTTTTTTATTGATCATAACAATTGGTTTAATAATATACTTCTAAAAATACGAAATATATGCATTTAAAAAAAGCACATTAACGATCACATCCTTAGAAACAGTACTATACTATATCAAACACCCATTAATTAACATATTATCTCACAACATGTTACAACCTATCGCAGTCTGCATTGATAAACAAGCTCCCCTGTAAAGGACATCCTGCTTAAGACATATTCAATTCACTACCACACATAAGCTAACTATAAAAAACAATTAACTCTTAGTGCGAACAGTACGTTGCTCAATTCTTTTTTCGTAGTTTTTCCCTTGAAAAATACGCTTAACAAAGATACCTGGTACATGAATCTCATTAGGATCAAGCTCTCCTGCAGGTACTAACTCTTCTACCTCTGCTACTGTTATCTTAGCTGCACCAGCCATACAAGCATTAAAATTACGCGCTGTGCCCTTAAATATCAAGTTTCCTGCCTCATCCCCTTTCCAAGCTTTAACGATGGCGAAATCAGCCTCAAATGCCAATTCTAATATATGCGGTTTGCCTTTAAAGTCTCTTACTTCTTTTCCTTCTGCTACTTCAGTACCATATCCTGCTGGTGTATAAAAACCAGGGATTCCCATTTGAGCAGCTCTACACTTCTCTGCTAATGTACCTTGTGGTGTCAGTTCTACATCAAGCTCTCCTGATAACATCTGACGTTCGAACTCAGCATTCTCTCCTACATAAGATGATATCATCTTTTTAATTTGACGCTTTTGTAATAATAGCCCTAACCCGAAGTTATCCACTCCTGCGTTATTAGAAATACACGTAAGCCCAGTCACATTCTTCTCTACTAACTCAGCGATGCTATTCTCAGGGATACCGCATAAGCCGAACCCTCCTAGCATAATGGTCATACCATCTTTTATATCTGCCAATGCTTCTTTAACACCAGCTACTTTTTTATTGATCATAATTATTGGTTTAGTAATACGCTTCTAAAAATACAAAAAAAAACGCCTTTAAAAAAAGGCGTTTAATATATCATTCTTAAAAATCAAATTCTTCTGTATCTAGTGCTCCTTCCGTGACATCATCTGTCTCAGGCTGTACTATCCTTGTACAATCAACTCTGATAGATAAATTCTCCGGCACAGGGAATCCTGCTTTAGAAATATTCAATCCTTTATCAGCATAACACTTGTTCATAAAGATACCCCAGATAGGAAGCGCTAATGTTGCTCCTTGTCCATAAGTCATTGTTCTAAAGTGAGCAGCTCTATCGTCATTACCTACCCATATACCTGTAGCCAAGTTAGGTACCATACCGATAAACCATCCATCACTGTTATTCTGACTCGTACCTGTCTTACCTGCGATAGGGTTAGTGAACTTATAAGGGTGACCTGTCACACGCTTATATCCTGCCCCTTGCCAAGTAGTACGTAATCTAACACCAGATCCTGACTCTGTAACTCCTTCTAATAACTTAATGATAGCATAAGCGACATCTTTACTCACAACATCTTTCGTCTCAGGAACAGCATTATATAAGATAACACCATTCTTATCCGCAATTCTAGTAATAAACGTCGGTTTAACATAGACCCCTTGGTTAGCGAATGTACTATATGCTGCTACCATATCACTTACTGTAATATCTACAGCTCCTAATGCGATAGCTGGACTCTGTGGTACATCTGCTGATATTCCTAAATCTCTACACATATCAACAACTGCTTTTGGTCCTACCTTATCCATCAACTTAGCCGTAATCGTATTAACAGATCCTGCCAATGCTTGCTTAAGTGTCATAATACCTCTGTAAGAACGATTAGAGTTCTGTGGGCTCCAGTCCTTAGAAATCCCATATCTACCTTTAGGCATAGTAAATGGTGAATCAATAATAGAATCACAAGGCGAATAATGTAGTTGCTCAATAGCTGTCGCGTAAACGAAAGGCTTAAAAGTAGATCCTACTTGTCTTGCTCCTTGTCCTACGTGATCATATTGGAAGTGTTTATAATTAATTCCTCCTACCCAAGCTTTGATATGTCCAGTTTGTGGCTCCATAGCCATCATACCAGCTTGTAAGAAGTGCTTATAATAACGTATAGAATCCTTAGGTGTCATAATAGTATCTCTATCACCTTTCCAACTAAAGATACGCATCTCTGTCTTCACATCGAATGACTTGATAATATCCTTCTCAGACTTTCCTTGCTCACTCATCTGTCTCCATCTCTCAGAAGTCTTCATCGCACGCATCATAATATTATCAACCTCTCCTTGATTAATCTTATAGAACGGTGCAATTTTATTATTCTTTTGATCGATAAAGAACTCTTCCTGCAAGTTAGCAATATGAGCTTCTACAGCCTCTTCTCCATACTTCTGCATACGAGAGTCTATAGACACATATATTTTTAATCCATCGCGATAGATGTCATAAGTAGATCCATCCTTCTTAGGATTCTCTTTCACCCAACGACGCATATAGTCACGTAAGTATTCACGGAAATATGTTGCAATACCCTCTCTGTGACTCTCAGGAGTAAAGTGTAATGTTAAAGGTTTCTTTTGCAACCTCTCACTCTCCTCTTGTGTAATATATCCATTACGAGCCATCTGGTGTAATACTACATTACGTCTCTTTTCAACTAACTCAGGACGACGTACAGGGTTAAAATAAGCTGGGTTTTGTAACATCCCAACGAACATTGCCGCTTCATCTATTGTTAGGTCTTTAGGTTCTTTACCCATATAAATACGAGTAGCAGAACGAATACCAACTGCGTTATTAACGAAATCAGCTTTATTTAAATACATCGTTAGAATCTCCTCTTTCGTGTACTGTCTTTCTAATTTAATGGCGATAACCCATTCTTTTGCTTTCTGTGTGATACGCTTAGGTAAACTTCTAGATCCCTCTCCGTGAAATAATAGTTTTGCTAATTGTTGCGTGATTGTACTCGCTCCTCCGCTACTACCAACTGATGTAATCGCACGCAATGTTCCACGTGCATCAATTCCTGAGTGTTCCTTAAAGCGTTCGTCTTCTGTAGAAATTAGTGCGTTAACTAAATACTCTGGCAAATCTTCGTATTTAATAGGCACGCGATTCTCTAAATAAAACTTACCTATGGTCTTTCCATCTGACGAGATAATCTCTGTCGCTACATTACTAGCTGGATTCTCTAGTTCGTCAAACGTAGGCATCTGACCGAAAACTCCCCAAGACGCACATAAGAAAAAGAAAATAACTGCCGCTACAAATCCGAAAAAGCCTATCCAAAACATTTTTAAATAGTTCTTCATTGTCTTAGGCTGTTTCTTACCTGTTTTGTTTTTGTTGTCTGAATTCATAAAATGAATAATACTTATAATTCTTTTGTTCTGTTACTGTTTTTCAATTCGGAATCCCACTTCTGATACTCCTTTTAATGAGTTAACTCCATCTACCTCTCCTAACTCGCGTACTACTTGCTCTACTGAGAACTTATAGCTACCTGGTTTAGGGAATACGTAGCCTTCTTTTAACTCAAGTTTACTCTCCTTTACATCAGAGAATCCACTACCTAGTAAGGTGCCATCTGGCTTAGCCATTTGGAACTGAAGTGTATCTATCATAATATCCGAATTCGGTTGATGTATCTTAAAGATCACGAATACATTGCTATAAGGATAGTTCTTATTCACCCTTAAGTTCATAAATAAATTATGACGCTGTACGGTATCCTGTACGTCGTATACAAATGTTTTTACATCATCCTTATCCCATGTACCTGAAGTCTCTTGATACTGATCAAATAACATCTTACTATCTTGTTGACATGATGTACTTGACAATACCAAAACACTTAATACAAGTAAATAACTAGTTATTCTCTGCATTAGAATTATTACTATTGTTGTTATTATCTTTCTTTATATTCTTATTCCTGTTTGGGCGATTCTTATGGTGTTTAGCCTTAGGTGTATCTCCTCCCTCAGTAGCACCATCTACAGGTTTAGTTTTTTCTTGTTGAGCTCCTTTAGGTTCTCTTGGACCTTTATTCTCTCTAGGTTCTCTAGGCCCCCTATTCTCTCTTGGTTCTCTTGGTGTCTTATTCTCACCTTTAACTCCTCCATTATGTTCTTTACGAACATTCTTAGAATCGCCTGTAGTCGCCTGTCTTGCTACATTATCACCTTCATTATCTTTAGCTCCCTCAGGTTTATTTTTAGTTCGATTACGCACCTGTTGTTTGTTCTGAGAATCACGTTCTCCAGGTTTGCCTTGTCTATTTCTATTTTCGTTACCTATAGGTCGTTCTCTCTTAGCTATCGGAGCTTGAGACTCTTGTCCCTCCTTCGTTCCCCCTTCTTTCTTCTTATTACGAGTAGGCTTTTTCTTGCGTTTAGGCTGATCAAATCGAGTCACACTATCTTGTTCAGATGCGTTGTTAAAATCAATATCATCAGACTCTACTTCTAACATATAGCTCTCTAAGTCTTCTCCTTTTTGATCTTTCTTATTTAGCGCTAGTATCTCTTTCACCATCTCTGTAGATAGTACATACCAATTTGCAGAATTATTAATATATGCAAACCACATCTGTCCTTTGAAGATATCTATCTTCTGACATATAGCTAATCCTTTTACAGTCATTAACTTCGTATCAGAATCAGGCATGTCTTTTAATGCCTCTAAATAAGTATCTAATTCAAAGTTAAGACAACACTTTAACTTACCACATTGTCCAGCTAACTTTTGCGGATTTAATGAAAGCTGTTGGTAACGAGCAGCAGAAGTATTCACACTTCTAAAGTCAGTTAACCATGTAGAACAACATAATTCACGTCCACATGATCCAATTCCTCCTAGTCTAGCAGCCTCCTGACGGAAACCTACCTGCTTCATCTCAATACGAATACTGAACTCACGAGCAAAATCTTTAATCAATTGTCTAAAGTCAACACGCTCACTAGCTGTGTAGTAAAATGTAGCTTTAGAAGCATCTCCTTGAAACTCTACATCCGAAATCTTCATCTCTAGCTTTAAAGCAATAGCCATTTCACGAGCTTTAACTTTAACTTTCTCTTCTCTATTACGAGCTTCTTGCCAGATATCTATATCTTTTTGAGTTGCTTTGCGGTATATCTTTAAAACTTCTCCATTAGGATCAGCTCTTTTCTTTTTCATCTGTACCTTTACTAGTTCCCCTACTAATGATACGATACCGATATCATGTCCTGGAGAAGACTCCGTAGCGACGATATCTCCCATCGAGATACTAATCTCTTTTGGGTATCGATAAAAATCTTTTCTACCGTTCTTAAAACGAACCTCTACTATATCATATATCTCAGTGCCTGTAGGATAAACCATATTTGACAACCAATCGAAAACTGCTAATTTATTACAGCCATCTGTACCGCACGTCCCTTTATTCTGGCATCCCTTCGGAAGCCCACTACTATCTTTATCTGTTGAACAATTTGTACAAGCCATCTATTTATTTTTATATATTGAATCCCATTTGGGAATTATCGCATTTATTTACTCGCTGTAAAGATACTATTTTTACATCTCTCTTAAATAATTTTTTATTACACAAGATTTTCACAACCTATTTTTCCTAAATATCTTATTTAAAATAGACTACACAGCATTCCAGCATCACATACTACATCATAATTTGACAAGATTTACTCCGAGTTTTTCAATCTATTTTACACTGTATTTCACAAGATATAAAAAGAAATGAACTAAACACACCTCCCTCTCACTAAATACTATTTTTCGTAATAACTAAAATGAAATACCATTTCTCTTCTTATCAAATGCAGATTCATTGCCCTATCTATGAGATATACTGCTTAGAAAAGTTGTTATTAGCAAGGAATGCTCAAGTTTATTGCTCTAATTATGTAAACATAGATAGTGTAACCAAATTATTGGATAAACACAGGTTAATCTTTATTTCGTAATTTTGAAACATCAAATATCAATTCAATTATGACATCATATAAAACGATAGGAATATTAGGTGCTATTCCACAAGAGGTAAATGGAATAATCTCACAACTTAAAGATAAAACTGAACAAAAGATAGGTAACCGTACTTACTATGAAGGTTACATCAACAACCAAAAAGTAGTGGTAGTCTATTCGCGTATTGGAAAAGTAGCTGCAGCTGCAACAGTAGCAACTCTTATTTTAGAGTTTAAAGTAGATAGTATAGCTTTTATAGGGGTAGCTGGAGGAATACATCCTAACGTGAAAGTAGGTGATGTAGTAGTCGCTAGTAATCTAGTACAATATGATATGGATGCATCTCCTTTAAGACCGAAATTCGAAATACCATTATTAGGCAAAACATACTTTGATACAGATGAGCAATGGTCTAAAGAGACACTTAACCACATAGAGCTGATGTTTGGGTTAGAGAATTTACACCAATTAATCAGTGCTAATGAATTGGCTAAATTTAATATTACAACTCCTAATGTTCACTTTGGTACCATAGCGAGTGGAGATCAATTCTTCTCTACTTCAGAACAAAAAAACAACTTGCAAGCACAGCTACCAGAAGTACTATGCGTAGAAATGGAAGGTGCGGCAGTAGCTCAGGTGTGTTATGAATTTGATATTCCATTTATCGTTATCCGTACAATCTCAGATAACGCTAACGAAGAAGCAAGCTTTAGCTTTCAGTCTTTCGTAGAAGAAGTATCTTTAGTCTATGGGCAAGAGATTATCGATAAGATGTTTTAAGTAAATAAGACCACTAGCAGTATATCTACAATCCAATTTTAGCGGACATAAGTCCAAGATTTAGATCCTTCAACATCTACTCAACAGTTCCACAAGATCACTCTATATAAAGATCTCTTTGTTGAAAAAGTATTGAAGAAGTGTTGTGACAATGTTGAACAAGCGAATAACTAGATACTAAAGTTTTTTTTTTATAATTTAATCTAACTTAACAGCATAAAAAAAGCTCGGCAATGCCGAGCTTTTTAAGTTTTTATAGTATTGAATAATCAGGTTATTCGAAAGAAATCTTATCAATTAATAAATCATAACCAACGTCTTTTCCAACCTTAATACCAAACACATTTCCACTTTTTGAAACATTAATAACAGGATTCTCTATTACTATTTTAGTCCATCCTCCTTTAGTATCAATAGTACCAGTATATGAATTTGATGCATCTGCTTTTGAAAACACAACTTCCTTCTCACCATTTGCAGCTTTAGTCGCTACATTATATGGCTTTGAATTATAAATTACCTCACCTTTAGCATTGGTAGTAGTAGTACCATCATAAACATTTATAGATAAAGACTTGCTAGCTGTACCTTTTATGTAGAAAACAATCTTCTTTGCTGTAGTAGATACGCTTTGATTTTCTATATTAAACAAGAAATCATTCCCTTTAGGAGTTCCCTTAACAACTAAAGCACTACCATTTTGTCCTAGTCCTTTACCTTCTTTTGCCAAAGGTAAAACTCCGAAGGTATTAGTTGACTTAACGAAATTAGCCCAGTTATTAAAATCAGCAAGCACATTCGGCGTACCCAAATCCACTCCAGCAACACCCTCTCCTTCAGCTTTTTCCTCAGGTTCTGTTGTTCCTCCGTCATCTTTAACAGGAGTACCATCTTCAAAACGGATCTCATCAATAACTAAATCATAACTTTCAGTATGTCCATATCTAAAAGCAATTAAATTTCCTGTACCAGCAGTACTAAAATCGCCTTTTAAATCTTTTAAGTCTAAGACAACTTTAACCCATTGTCCTTTAGTATCAATCTTCCCTGTATAACTATTTGTTGTATTACCAGAAGGAACATTGTTAAATACTGTTTCCTTCATATTTGGTTGTAATACTTTACTTACAGCACCAACGTTGTCTAAGTTATAAGCATAATAGTTTGTACCATTAGCTTTGTAAACATTAATTGAGATACTTTTCCCAGCAGTTCCCTTCATTAAGAAAGAGATTTTAGTAGCATCTTTTGGAGCTTTAATTTTTTCTACAGTAAATAATGCACCATTAGCAGCTTTTCCGCTACTAAGAGCAGCAACACCTTTTACTTGTAATCCATTAGAGCTATTCCAACCCAAACCTTTACCTTCAGTCACCATTGGATCTCCAGGAGTATTCTTTACAATAACTTTTAAGAAATCAGCCCAAGTATTAAAGTCAGATCCTGGGAAAGCAAGGAACTTACCTGGTTCTACTTTGATAGTAGGGTCTTCTCCTTCATTTCCAGTACTTCCTTCAAAAGGAGCTTGATCAAGAGCCATATCCTCCATAGTTCTTGGAGCGAATTGAAGTGTACCTTGGAAATCACTCATGATACCAGTAACCATACCGCTTTTATCAGTAATGATTTGGTCTTTTATACCATTTGCATATTTACCAGTTCTTACTTGTAAGCTATTTCCTTTCTTGTCAACCATTTTTCTCAATGTTTGACCACCTGCATCAACCTCTTTTGGATCATAATATGTCTTACCAACAATATCTCTCTCAAATTGAACATCTTTAATACGAACTAATTTACCGATTAATTTTTTATCTGTAGCAAATTGGTCTAATGTAACAACATTGATGTATTTATTAAACGCATCACCTGTGATAACATTACAAGATCTGAATAAAGAAGTTCTCAATTTAGAACCTGTGATAACATCAGCATACTTATTACCTCCACCTGAAGTATAGATACCTCCACCGATAGTAATCATTCCATAACTATAGTGAATGTATGTATCTTTAAGTTTTATAAACACTTTAGATCCTACTGGATAAAGAGCGAATCCACCTTTAATATCTACTTTTAACGTTACTGGAGTTTGTGTATTCTCATCAACAATGTATAACTGTTGATAGAAGTTACCTGCTTGGTCACTAGAAACTACGATACCTGAGATAATCTCGTCTTTAGGGAAAAGAACCACTTCTTTACTGTTTTCAGTTAAAGAGCTATATAACCCATCTATAGTTTGAGTTGCAGTAATATTCGGTTCGTCACAGTTAATTGGAGGAACTGAAAAGTCGTCATTCTTAGCACATCCAGTAAGGATAAGCCCGGCGAATGAAAAATATAATAATGATTTAAAAATTGTTTTCATCTGAAAGAGGTTTTAGAAGTTGTAATAAACATTTACAAAGAAATTACGTCCATATGCATACCAATACTTGTTAGCGAAAGTATTAGTTCCACTTTGTGTATTAAGTACTTCACGATCATAGTTCGCATTTCTAGCTTGTTCGAATCCACCTGTTTTATAGTGTTTATTGAACACATTGTTCACACTAGCAAAGAATCCAAGAATATTTCTATTTGGCATTCTCCAAGACTTTCCTCCTGTAATATTAAATACAGTAAAGTCTGGCAATTGTTCTTGCTTTAACACAGATCTCAACTTGTCTTCTGTAAGGTTTCCAAAAGGTTGTCCTGTTGCTGGGTCAGTTACGAAGTTTTCAGTTCTTCTAAGAGCTGATATATTAGTATATGCTTTGTCCATATAGTTAATATTTGCTCCTACCCACCAGTATGCAGGGTCTCTATACTCTAATCCTAAAGATAGAGCGGTCTGAGGTCCATTAGCTGTTCTATAGTCCTTAATATAAGCAGTACCATAATCAAATGTCTTCGCTACGTTATCTGAATTCAGACGTAAAGTAGGATTGTTTGTATAAATAGATTGCCCTATTGTAGCAGCTGCAGTAGCTTTTACTGTTTGAGTTAATTGATACTCCGCTCCTATTTCAATTCCGATGTTACGTTTATTAACACCTGTTAAGATTTCAGATACGAATGCTCCACCAGTACTAGATAAGAAGTTACCATTATCATCTACGATACCAATACCATCAGCATAGTAGAAGTTTACTTGTGTACTGTTTTTGATCTCTGATAAATATCCAGAAACTCTTGCTTTTAATTTAGGAGTTCTAACGATATAACTACCATCAACACTAAACACATCTTCATTAGTCAAATCTTTAGTAACTAAATTATTTACTCTAGAGTTAGCGAAAGTATTTCTAATAGTAGGTGCTTGGTTATAATAAGCAGCATTTACACTAAACGCATGACGTCCTGTAAGGTGATAAACAGCTCCCCCTTTAAATCCGAAGTTATTAAAGTCTACTAAACCACTCTTACCATAAGAGTTATTAGCGTAAACTGCATTTTTATATTTACCATCTCTTTCATAAGAAGTATATCCTATTTTCTGAGCTACATAAAAATCAAACTTATCATAGTCAAAATTAAATTGTGTAAATACATCAATTACATTTGAATCAATAGAATAGTTATATCCAAATTTGTCTCCACTAGTGATTTTACGATTTGGATTATTTAAGTCACTATCTTGCTTACCTGCATCCTGATAAGTATCAAGATCCATATAATAAGATCCTCCTAATAAATCAGTCGCTTTTTTATAGTAATTAGAATGTACTCTTCTGTAGTTTATTCCCGCATCTAAAGTAACATGGTCAGAAAGTACAGATTTGAAGTTAGTATTAAATGACAATGTTTTATCATCTTGTCTATCCTCATACATCATAATCTTACTAGCACCACCATTTGCACCATTGATTGTATAGATATTATCCCAATCAATTTGTCCATTATTTTGGAACTCCGTTCTTACATTATTTGCTTGAGCCAATAAAGCTGTTGTATCTGTCTTGAATTCACTATTTGGTAAATTATCAAACTCTTCAGCAGTCATCGACCAATATTTTGGATCGATCTTATTCTCGAAGAAACTTGGCATATTTTTATAATAAGTCGGATCAGGGTTAATACCATCGATATAACCTAGACGACTGTTAGCAATATGTCCAAATTGGTATGAAGCAGTAGTCGTTAAAGTATTTGCTTCGTTGATATTCCAGTAGTGAGTTAACTGGAAGATTGGTTCAGAAACATCTTTATAACGAGAGTTTCTTTTATCTCCATTTTGGTATCCCCAATATGAATTATATTTAAAATCTTTAAGATTTGCTTGCTCATCAGTAATAGGAGAGTTTTTCCCTCTTTTATTTTGAGCATAGATAGCAGTAAAGTTCAAACTGTGATTGTCATTGAATTTTTTCTCAACTGCAGCGAATAAAGATAGTGCATCATAGTTAGTACCATCCCAATATCCTTGTTTCGCACCTCTATATGAAGCAGATACTACATACGCCCATCCATCTTTATTAAGTCCAGACGAATAGATAGCATATGGTCTCCAAGTATAGTTCGTATTTGAACCTGAGAAACCTGCTTTAGCACCTTTTCTGATTTGAGATGCTCTAGTAGAAATGTTTTGTGTTCCTAAAATACCTCCGAAAGAAAAATCAGAAGCAGTAGAACCAGAAGCTAAGACTTGGTTACGAGTAGCGTCATTAAGACCTCCCCAGTTCCCCCATTGTGGGCGTCCGTCATGAACTTTGTTCATTACTACACCATTAACAAGTGTCTTACCATATTCGTTATCAAGCCCACGAATTCTAAAGAATGCAGATCCCCAATTATACGCTGCAGCAGCTTGGAATGGATCTTTTGTAGCTTGTAACAAACCTGATGAAGTGTCGTTACTAGAGTTATCATCACTAAGGTCGTTTTCCGTAAGTGAGACAAGCCCTAATTGCTCAATAGAAGCGAAATCTTCTTCTATAGAGATTGTACCAAGATCAATGGTTGAACCACTAACCTCTACTGGTAATCTTTTAGTAATGTATCCCACATAAGAGATAACTACGTCATGGTTACCAGCCTTAACATTCTCTAAAGAAAAGTTCCCTTCATTGTTTGTTAAAGAGGAAATGTTCGTAGATTGAATTCTAACAGCTACCGCGTTAATCGGCATTTGTGTCTTTCCATCTATGACTTTCCCTTTAATTTCCTGAACTCCTTGTGCATACGATATAACTACCTGCAACACAAAGAACAAACTAAATAAAAGTTTCTTCATAAATTAAAAATGATTAAAGTGCTATGTTAAAAAAAACCTTAAGGTTATTTCTATCACAAAGGTATGTTATTATAATAATATTAGCTATTTTTGTCATAGAAATAAGACAATTCTTTACTTTAATTTAACCTAGTTATGTACATCAAACTTCAAAAGCTCTTTTTACTCTTGGTTTTCCTTGGTTTAGGGGCACAAGCACAAGAGAAAAAGTATGAAATTCAGACAATTGCATTTTACAACTGTGAAAACTTGTTTGACACAATTAGAGATCCTAAGATCTACGATGAAGAGTGGACTCCAACAGGAGCGCAAGCTTGGACATCAAAAAAATACAATAAGAAACTTAGCAACTTAGCTAAGGTAATGTCACAAATAGGCACAGACGACAACACTAAAATGCCTGCCATTATAGGTGTTGCCGAAATCGAGAACAGAGGGGTACTAGAAGACCTAGTACGTCAACCACTATTAGCTCCTGGAGATTATGGGATAGCGCACTTTGACTCTCCTGATAGACGTGGTATTGACGTTGCTTTATTATACCAAAAGAAACACTTCAAAGTAACGAACTCTACAGCTCATCCACTTTATATCTATGATATGAATAAAGTAGATAGAACAACAGGTGAGAAAGGTGTTCGTATCTATACTCGTGATCAATTATTAGTTAGCGGTAATTTAGATGGTGAAGAAGTACATTTCATCGTTAATCACTGGCCTTCTAGAGTTGGTGGAGAAAAGAAAAGTAGCCCACTTCGTGAAGCTGCTGCAGCTCTGAACAAGAAGATTATCGATTCATTATATACTATCAACCCAAATGCTAAGGTAATTACAATGGGAGATATGAATGATGGACCTTACAACAACAGTATGAAAAAAGTACTTCAAACTGCAGGTAAAAAAGAAGATCTAAAGCCTCAAGGACTATTCAATCCAATGGAAAAAATGTCTAAAGATGGTTTAGGTACTTTAGCTTACCGTGATGCTTGGGATGTATTTGATCAAATGGTAGTGACTGAACCATACATGAGAGGAGACTACTCTGCGTGGGGATTCTGGAAAGCACGTATCTATAAAAAACCTTTTATGGTACAACCAACAGGTCAATATAAAGGATATCCACTAAGAAATAGCAATGGAGAACCTGGTTATAGTGATCACTTCCCTGTTTACATTTACTTAATTAGAGAAATGAAATAATTACAATTCATAGAGAAGCCGCTTAAAGCAATTTAAGCGGCTTTTTTTATTTCCACCAACAAACAACATCAACTAAACATCTAGATTTCTTAAAACACACTAAAAACATTAAAAAAAGAACACATAACGAACTTTAATATACAACCAATATGTTTCGTCTAATAAAACACCACAAATCATTCTATATTCTGTATCAACCCCTTTATTAAACCATGCTACTGAATGACCTCGTTAGCTTAATACAAGCTGCACTCACCACAGATAAGATCAATACAACATAACTAAAATTAAACCCACATTCCGCATTAGTCAAATACTACAAAGCAATTCTACTTTATAGCTCTTTCATTAGCTCTAAAACCATACTATAGTATGCTTTAATCGCTAATTCAGACCTATTATGTATAATTACTTTTCGTTTATATGTCTATTGCGTATTATGGGTTAAAGTCACCAAATAGATATATATATGACAAAAAAAAGCCACTCGATTGAGTGGCCTTTATAAAATATCTTGTTAGACTAGTTGTTTAATGCTTCCGCACCACCAACAATCTCTAAAATTTCATTTGTAATCGCAGCTTGACGTGCTTTATTATAAGTCAATGTCAAGTCGTTTCTAAGTTCCTGAGCGTTATCAGTAGCCTTGTGCATAGCAGTCATACGAGCACCATGTTCAGAAGCAACAGAATCAGCCACAGCTTTTAATAATTGAGTTTTTAAAGATAAAGGAATCAAAGTACTAATGATTTCTTCTTTAGATGGCTCATAAATATAATCAGAGCTAGCTACTTCACCAGTCTCTACAGGTAACAATGGTAAAAACTGTTCAGTCACTACATCTTGCGTCGCAGCATTTTTAAATTGATTGTATACAATCTGAATTGAATCATACTTCTCTTCAACAAAAGCATTCATCATCTGCTCTGCAATAACAGCACAATTTGCAAAATCTACATGATCAAACAAATCACTTCTATTCTCAATTACAGTAAAACTCTTACGTAATATATCGTGACCTTTCTTACCAATAGTCAATAAATCAACGTTAACGTCTTTATATTGCGTTGCTTTAAGTGCATTTATTTGCTTAATGATATTAGCATTAAATCCACCACACAAACCTCTGTTTGAAGTGACTACAACTAAAAGAACATTCTTAACCTCTCTAGTTTGAGAATATACTCCAGAATTATCACCTTCTAAAGTTGCGCTAACATTTTGAATCAATTCAGTCAACTTTTCTGAATATGGACGCATTGCCATAATAGTATCAGTAGCTTTTTTTAACTTAGCTGCAGATACCATCTTCATAGCAGATGTAATCTGCATAGTCGATCCGATTGATGAAATCCTATTACGTATTTCCTTAAGGTTTGCCATTGTAATTTATATATAAATTCGCCTACAAGTAGTAGTCTTGCGACCGTACTTGTAGACAAACATTATTTCTTAATATTTTGCAGAAATCTCTTTAGCTACTTTTTCAAGAACAGAAGTCTGCTCATCACTGAATTTTCCAGCTTTTAAAGCATTTAATACATCTCTATGACGAGAGTTTAAAGCGTCTAAATAATCTTTTTCGAATTCTTTCACCTTGTTAACAGGTACATTTCTTAAAAGGTTTTTAGAACCAGCATAGATAATAGCAACTTGATCTTCTACAGTGTAAGGATCGTTAACAGCTTGTTTTAAGATCTCTACGTTACGTTGTCCTTTAGAGATAACGTTCATTGTAGCAGCATCTAAATCAGAACCAAACTTAGCGAAAGCTTCTAACTCACGGTATTGAGCTTGGTCAAGTTTTAATGTACCAGCTACTTTCTTCATTGATTTAATCTGAGCAGAACCACCAACACGAGATACAGAGATACCAACGTTGATCGCTGGACGTACACCAGAGTTAAATAAGTCAGATTCTAAGAATATCTGTCCATCAGTAATCGAAATTACGTTAGTTGGGATATACGCAGAAACGTCACCAGCTTGAGTTTCGATAATAGGAAGAGCAGTTAATGAACCACCACCTTTAACGAATGGTCTGATAGACTCTGGTAAGTCATTCATATTCTTAGCGATTTCATCATCACCGATAATACGAGCAGCACGCTCTAATAATCTAGAGTGAAGATAGAAAACGTCTCCAGGGTAAGCTTCACGACCTGGTGGACGACGTAAGATTAATGACATCTCACGGTAAGCTACCGCTTGTTTAGATAAATCATCATAGATAATTAATGCAGGACGTCCTGTATCACGGAAGTACTCTCCGATAGCAGCACCAGCCATTGCAGAGTAAACTTGCATTGGAGCAGGGTCAGAAGCATTAGCAGCAACGATAATAGTATAGTCCATTGCACCTTTATCTTCTAAAGTTTTAGCAATACCTGCTACAGTAGAAGCTTTTTGTCCAATAGCTACATATATACAATATACTGGTTGCCCAGCATCGTAAAATTCTTTTTGATTTAAGATAGTATCGATACAAACAGTTGTTTTACCTGTCTGACGGTCACCGATTACTAACTCACGTTGTCCACGTCCAACTGGAATCATTGCATCTACAGACTTAATACCTGTTTGTAATGGTTCAGTTACTGGTTGACGGTAGATAACCCCAGGAGCTTTACGCTCTAAAGGCATCTCATATAAATCACCTTCGATAGCACCTTTACCATCTATAGGAAGACCTAATGTATTAACAACACGTCCTACCATTTTCTCACCTACTTTAAGTGATGCGATACGACCTGTTCTTTTTACGATAGACCCCTCTTTAACACCAGTAGGAGCTCCTAACAATACAATACCTACGTTATCCTCTACAAGGTTTTGTACCATTGCTTCTAGTCCATTCTCGAATACAACTAGCTCTCCGTATTCAGCATTTGTCAACCCGTAAACACGAGCAACACCATCTCCTACTTCAAGTACCGTTCCTACTTCTTCTAAAGAAGCCTCTGAGTTAAATCCAGATAATTGTTTCTTTAAAATCGCTGATATTTCAGCTGGTTTAATTTCCGCCATTTTTATCTATGTTTATACACGAACATTCGTGCGGTGATTTTTTAATTAGTTAATTCTCTTTTTAAAACTTGTAATTGACTCGCTATTGAAGCATTGTACTGTTTATCTCCCATTTTCAAGATAAATCCTCCTAAGATAGAAGCATCTACTATGTTTGAAATAACAATCTGTTTTCCAGGAGCTAAACTTTGAACTTTAGATAAAACTTTGCTCTCTAAAGCGGCATCCATTGGGATAGCTGTAGTAACTACAACTTTCTCTATACCTTTCAAAGTGTCATATTGTTCTTGGAACTTTAAAGCTATAGATCCTAATATTTCGAATCTATTATTTGCTTTAAGCACTTTAAACAACTCTTTTGTACTTTGATCAACATTAGCGAATACTTCTACTAAAGCACTTAATTTAATCTCACCAGTGATAGTAGGATTAGTTAAGAATACTTTTAAGTCTTCACTTTGAGAAACTGATTCAGAGATCAAGATCATATCGCTATTAATAGCTTCAGCATTTCCTTTTTCAACAGAAACTTCTAGCATTGCTTTTGCATATCTTGCAGCTGCTCTAGTGCTTATCATAATGATCCTTTTATTAGTTTAATTTAACTTCGTCTAACATCTTCTCAACCAATTTTGCTTGAGCTTCAGTGTTAGCTAATTGTTCTTTTAATAATTTTTCAGCGATTTCGATAGAAATAGAAGAAACTTGAGTTTTTAACTCAACGATAGCAGCAGCTTTTTCACTTGCGATAGCAGCTTTAGCTTGAGCAATCATTTTCTCACCTACAGCTTCACCTTCAGCTTTAGCATCAGCTAACATTTTCTCTTTAATCTCACGAGCTTCTTTAATTAAAGCATCACGCTCAGTACGAGCTTCTGCTAATAATTTCTCGTTATCAGCTTTTAAATTAGCCATTTCTCTTTTAGCATTTTCAGCAGCTGCTAATGCATCAGCGATTCCCTCTTCACGAGCCTCTAAAGCATTTACAATTGGTTTCCATGCGAATTTTCCTAATATAAATACAATTACCACTAAAATGATAAACTGCCAGAAAAATAATCCAAAACTGAAATCGTTAATTAATTTATCCATTATATAAAATTATACTTTTTAATACCTATGTTGTTTAATTAAGAAGTTTACCTGCAACCAACCGTTGCAGATAAACTCTTTTTACTTGTCTTGGACTATTTACCTAAGATTAAAGCACCGAATGCTAAACCTTCTAATAAAGCTCCAATAATAATCATTGCAGTTTGGATTTTTCCAGCAGCTTCTGGTTGACGAGCAATAGCGTCCATTGCAGAAGAACCAATTTTACCTAAACCGTAACCAGCTCCGATTACGATAAGACCTGCACCAATAATAGTTGGGATTGTCATAATGATTGTATATATTAATTAAACAAATTTTACTTTTTTCTAATACTTAATTTCCTAGTGATGTGCTTCATCATGTTCGTGCTCAGCAACTGCCATTCCGATAAACAGAGAAGACAACATTGTGAAAATAAACGCCTGTAAGAACGCTACCAATATTTCCAAGATAACTAAGAACGTAGATAATAAAAATCCTACTCCGATTGCACCACCTGTTCCTAAAGCTTCTTTCATTACGAAGATGATAGCGATAAGTCCAAATACTACTGAGTGACCAGCGATGATGTTAGCGAATAAACGAACCATTAATGAGAATGGTTTGATTATAGCTCCTAACACTTCGATAGGTGCTAACATAATTTTCATTGGTACTGGCACACCTGGCATCCAGAACATGTGCTTCCAATAATCTTTATTTGCAGAAAACTGTGTGATTATAAATGTGAAGATTGCTAAACAAGCAGTCACCGAAATACTTCCAGTAACGTTAAATCCAAGTGGAGTCAATCCCAATAAATTCAATAAGAAAATCAAAAAGAATACTGATAATAAGTATGGCATAAACTTTTTGTACTTGTCTTTTCCGATATTCGGAACTGCCATCTCATCACGTACATAAAGAACCATAGGCTCTAAAGCTCTAGCAAAACCTTTTGGAAGGTTATTTGGTCCCTTTTTGTATGTCTTAGCTAATCCTAAGAACATGATGAATAATAAAAATGTAGTAAAGAATAATGATGCTACATTCTTAGTAATAGAGAAATCTAGTGGTTTCTCATTTGTTGGATGATGCTCTGCATCGTACTCAATAGTACCTGCAGCATCAGTTTTGTATATCTTACCGTGATATAACTTGTAGTTTTGTCCGTCCTTTTCAACTACGTTTTCTCCGTAGTTAAACTCAGATGACATAAATACTTTAAGACCATTGTCTATTAAAATAACTGGCAATGAAAATCCGTAGTGTTTACCAGTAGCCTCATCAGAGAAAAAGATGAATGAATAATCATCTGCTAAGTGGTGCGTGATATGCTCTTGCACTTTTTCAGCTTGTGATTTCTCACCTTCTACATGTTCTGCTACAGCTTCATGCACTGCCTCTTCAGCGGCATTTACAGTTTCATCAATTGATTGCTCAGTCTCCTGGATAGAATCTCCAAGATTTTGAGCATTACTTTGTGCGTACGAAAATACCGACGATGCTGTAAAAATTACAGCTGCTAATAAATTCAGTGATTTCTTCAGAGTCACCATACCTTAACTTCTTGAATATTTATGGTTCTTAAAATTTTGTGCAAAACTACAATAAATCTTAGACAATCATAGTTTCTTATCAAACTTTTTTTTATTATATTTACTTACACTCCCTTTAAATTTGAATTATTACAACCATTATAGTGTATTTATTTACTAATCAAGACTATCTTATACAGATATAACCTTTTTTATTTAGCATACACGTTAATATTGATAATACAAAAAAAGACTAAGTAGCACTAAAAAAGTGTTTTAAAAACACCTCTTAATTTTCCTTTTTGTTTAAAACATGATAAGCTACAAAAGCATCTCCTCCTAAATAAATCATCACGACTAATAGAAAATTATACTTAAATAACTCGTCAACCTTCTCGCTATCTAATCCAGCTCTTACAAACAAATAACTCGCTAATAAACGAACTGTTATAAACCCTAAAAAAACATAACCTAAACTATTAGGCATACTTGTTTTGATTCCTTCCATTGCAAACAATATACCTATCGTAAACAGAAGCTCAAAACCATAAAAACCTACTAATGAATACCCTAATTCTACAAATGACTGTCCAAAGTCAGTAAATGTAAAAAGTGCAAAATGTAATGCAAATGCTATAGCTAATACGCCTAATATCTTTAGTCCTAGACCTAATGTTCCTTTATCCATTAATCTTTATTTAATTGATTCACTTGTTTAATAACTTGGTACAAAGCTAATCCTACTCCTAGTAACGTACAAATTTTATTTGCTAATCCATCCGCTAAATTGTATTTATCATCTAACCAAGTCCCTAATAAGTGAAACAAATAAATAATAACTCCCATCTGTATAGGCATATTAATTAAGCTCAACCAACGATTGGGTCTAGAATTTTTACTCACCTGATTCTATTTACTCTTTTTATCTGAACTACTTGTTGAATCTCCTCCAATCACCATATCACATTTAACTTGTATTTTCGCTCCAGGCACTACAGATAAACGTCCAATTAACAAGTCTCCTTTTATAGTAGCAGTCTCCTTAACATGAAGTAAGTCCTTTACGTTTAGTACTCCTTCCACAAATCCCTCTACATCAGCATTCTCACATTCTACATTTCCTATGATTTTTGCTTGCGGGCCTACAACTACTTTACCTTTTACTTTTAAGTTCCCATGTAACTCACCATCTAAACGTATGTCAGATAGCGCCTCAATATCTCCTCTAATTATTGTCGCCTCAATAATTCTATTTGTCTTACCTAACTGATCTATTGACCCGTTTTCTTTACTTTTTTGAAACATAATTTTTTATCTTTTTTTTCGACTGTATTCTCTGTATTCTATTCTTTTGGCTTTATATACTCCACCCAATTTTTCTTAATTTGAACGACTGTATAATTATCCGCACTTATAGATACGGCACCACCTCCTATGTTTTGTGCCACACTATCCGCCTCAGCCTTCGACTTAAATCCGTGTAACACTAAGAATTCACCTCCATCCACATACGCATCTTCAGAATACTTAATACCTCTACTGCTATTATTTGTCGAAATCTGTATAAAAGTACGACTTAAACTTTGACTGTCAACACCTTCCTTATTATTAACTAATAAAACTACTTTCCAGTTTTTACTTTCCGTATTCGTAAAGTTTCTACTCTCTAACTTAGGAATCGTTGTCTTAAGTATCTGTTCTGCCTCTTTTCCTTCACGTGACGAACTGTAAGTTAACGCTACGAAATTAAGAGCTTCTTTATAAGCTTCAATTCCCTTAAGCTTCCCAATAACATGTGCCTTTAACAACTCTAACTTACTTACATATCCATCGTCGTCAAAGCGTTCTAACGCATTATCTATCGCTTTTAAAGCATTGTTATAATCACCACCTGCTGCATATACCTTATATGCCTGAGCATAGATTTGTTCAGGAGACAGATCATCTATCCTATCCATAGATATATTCTGTAATAGTTTAGCGTATCTCGAATTAGGATACTGGCTGATGATACGATCTTTCATCGCCATAGCCTTAGCCATATTGATCTCTAAATAGATTTTATATAACTTATACATACTTGGTAACACCAAGCGTTCTACAGGATCAAAAGTCAGTAATGCTTCTAATCGTCCATTTGCCAAATCATATTTCTTAAAGCGATCTGCATACATTGATCCCAATTGGAAATAAGCGAAATCTCTATCTTTCTTCAGAGACGCTATCTCATTAACATCAGTTGGTATCTTACTGATATAGGCATTTATATCATATCTAGCATCATTAAATGTTTCTTGTGTATTCGTATTACCTCCACCTTGAGTATTTGTAACAGCTGCCTCTAAGACTACATTATTCTGTGCCTCTTGAACATCACTTGCCCATCTCCAATTATCCACTAAAGGTCTATTCCCCCAACGTCTTCTAAAATCTTGTTTTCCTTGTGAAGAAGCCTGTTGTGAGTAAAAATAGAATGTAGAACTTCCTCCTCCCATAGGAGCATTAATGTCGAAAGCTTGTTCTATAGCAGTACCGAAGTTTGCCATATTAAAGTAATCTTGATTACCTGCTTTTTTACCTTTTAGATTCGCTTGAAGTTTCCTAAAATCTTCCTTTCGAAGATTATCTACATATTTTTGGAAGTATGAGATACGCTGATCATCACTCATCGCAACTAAACGGAGTATACTATCATTAGTATGAGCGACCTTCTCAAATGCTACTACATCACGCAGTGCATCACGTCGTTTAGTAATCCTAAAACGATCTTTAGCTTTAGCGGGCATAATAGATAATACACTGTCATAATATTGTCCTGCTTGAGCATACCCAGCTTCATTAAAATAAATTTCAGCTATACTCAAATAGTTTTGAGCCTTAAGTTGTTTGTCTCCTTTACTCAACTTTACAGCTCGTTTAAGAGACTTAAGCGCTTCTTTTGTATTGCCTTTCCCTTCATAGAATAGTCCTACCTGACGATGAAGTACATCTAAGTATGCTCTATTCTCACGGTCCTTGATAAGTCTTTTATATTTTTTTAGAAATGCCAATGAATCTTTAGCATTTACAGGATTAATTCCAAATTCCTGTGCATGTGATTGAATGACGTAAGAGCGAGGACTCTTTCTATTCATCTCGATAACTGTACTGAATGCTGATGCTGCCTCAGCCTTATTACCAAGTCTTCCATAAAGCTGACCTAAAATAAAGGTATACCTAGCGCGTTCTTCTGTATCACGCGTATTCTCTATTGCTACTTTTAATGGATTAATTGCTTCTTGATATTCTTCAATATTGATATAAGCTTGTGTAAGCGTAGCATTAGCATCTGCTAACTGTTGTTTACTTAATCTCGCTTTCTTATCACGTAATAAAACCTTAAGGTTCTTAATCGCTATATCATCATACGTAAGACGCACATTAGTCTTCTCACGCCATATAACCGCATCATCAATAAGACTTCCATCAGGATATTTATATAAAATATAATTAAAAGCCTCAAGCGCAGGCACGAATCGACCATCATAATATCTAGCTTGTCCTAGCATAAGGTATGCATCATCTATTTGGAAGTTACGTTCACGCCCCTTAATATACATAGAGTGCTTTTGGATAGCCTTAGCAGCTTTATCTTCAGCACGTCTAAACCCTACCTCTCCTTGCTCAGCAGTCCCTGCAGCTTGATTTCCATCTATCTGTACATTCTCAAGTAGAGAACTTTTTTTAGCATCTAAAGGTCTACCTCTATCAAACTCTTTCGTTGAGTCTATCTTTATGTCTATACGCTCCACAGGCAGTATCTCCCAGAAGTCATCAAAGTAGTCCTTTTTTAATGAAACTAGTGCATCATCATACGCTAATTCACCATTATATAAGATATTATATCTCGTCGTCATAGCGTGATACCCCCTATTTATCAACCTATCCTGCTTTACAGAACAAGCACCTACTAACAGTAGTATCCCTAAAAAGATTATATATTTTATACTATTATTCAACACAATGAGCTTTACTTAAAAACTACTATTTTATACTTTTAGTATGTAAAAATACATTACTTTTTTAAAAATAACCTCACAGTGCTCCGAAAGTTTTTTGATCATCACTGCACATCCTTCATATCTCTTAAATCTTATTCTATTCAATCTTAATCATTACTAAAACATCTATTACAACTTCTTTGTACCACCATGGCCAATTAAAACTGGTAAAACCACATAATGATAGCACACAATATCACATCAACAAAAAAACTAAAAAACAATACTCTACAAAGTAATCAAAACAAAAAACTCTAGTAAAGACAAGCCTTACTAGAGTCATTATAACTAATCAATTCTAATCACTATTCAATCAAGACAAAATTGATTTGTCTTGATATGAACAATATTTTCTAGACTTGGAAGAACTCTTCCAATGCCTCAAATGTTATTTCTTCTGTCAATACATCCTTCATTACTTGTCCTTTTTCTAAAGCGATAATACGATCTGATACCTCGTATGTATGCTGAAGGTCATGACTAGAGATAATGATTGCTATTTCTCTACTCTGCATCTTCTGCTTTACTAATTCTTTTAATCTAAGTTGCGTTGTAGGGTCAAGATTTGCAAAAGGCTCATCTAATACTACTAATTCAGGATTACCCATAAAAGCAGCAATGATTCCCACTTTCTTTTGATTTCCTTTAGAGAAGTCACGTAAGTATTTACGCTGATTTAGAACCTCTTCATTAAAGAAATTTCCATGTACTTTTAAGTACTCATCAATCTCTACACGTGTCATTCCTCTTAATTCACCAACAAAGTAAAAGTATTCTTCGGGTGTTAAATACCCAATCAAAAATGAATCATCAAAGAAAGAACCTGTGCACTTCTTCCATTCTTCGCTCTCATTTACTACCACTCCTTTAATAGCAATACTTCCGCTAGTAGGTTGAATCAAATCAAGTAATAAGCTAAAAAAAGTAGTTTTACCTGCACCATTATTACCTACCAGTCCTATACTCTGTCCTTTCTTAATCTCTAAAGAGGGGATGTCTAATACAGTCTGTTCGCCATATGACTTCACTAAATTATTTACTACTACCATATTACTTTGATTTAAAAGCATTTATTGTGCTATATTTTTCCTTTTTATATATTTTCTCGATGTATCTAAATGCAGCATCTTGAAAGAACATACCTACTATACCTGTAAGTACCAACATTCCAAAACCTCCCCAAAACCCATATAGCATATACCCAATATAATACACTATAATAGGTAAGAACATCTTAGGTAGTGAGATTAACATTACTCTTAAATTAAAGGCATTTTTATCTCCGAATACATTCTTATTCGCTGTCAGATCCACAGGACTCTTAAGATATGCTCCACCTAATAATACGATATATCCATTAACACCAATATTGAACACCCCTGTAGCAATGATTAAATACACTAGATCCAAACTTGTACTAATATAGATCAAAGACCCTAACATAGAGATAGCTGTACCTAAAGCGATAATTAACCATTTGGATTTTAAATAATTCTTATATGTAATATTTTGAGTCATCATTAGGGGGTAATATGAAGAATCCCAACTAGGTACATACTGCCCAAACATCATCAAGAATCCTCCCGATACCATAAACGCCACTATTATCATCATTATAGTTGAATACTCTCCTGAAGCTCCAGGCCTAAGTACTAAGAACCCATAGAACATAAATAGTACACTCATTAACACAGTAGTTCGAGCACGTTTATTACGCATAATCAATCTCACATCATTCTTTAAAAATGAAGCATATGTACCGAATCTATCTAACCACTTCATCTCTTGAGTAGTCCCTACTTCTACTTTAATCTTAAGCAGATCATCCATATACATATTATTCACATAGTAGTGAATAGTCATCCAGATAGCCATCGCTAGAACACCTCCATAGGCTAGTATTAATACAGGATACTCATATACACTATATAATAGATACTGCGTATAAGCAGTACTGTCAAATAGGTCGAAATATTGAATAGCTGCTAATGATCCGAATACACCTATCACTCCTATAAAAACGACTTTATAAGACTCTATCAAAATATTGATGAAGTGCATCGTACAGATACATAAATACACTGCTATAGACCAAGCTAACACTCCTAATATAGAATATCCCTGCGTAAAACATACAATCGCGAAGGGTATTATAAATAATAATTGGACGAAGTTAAAAGCACTGACAAATGAGCTACCGATATAGAACTTAACTATCTTCAGTTTAGGAATAGGCAATACAAGTAATGGCTTAATACTCGCTGTCGGAAGCTTCTGCAATGCAAATCTCATAATCATCTCTGCGACCATATAGTACATCCAATAACGACTAATGACTTGTATCGGTGAACCCATACCTAAAGCAGCTTTCTCTATAGCAAAGAATCCACTAATCCCTAGCATCAAAAAGATAAAACCAAAGTAAACAATAGCCAACCACTTAAACACCTTTAATAGCGTATTCATCTGTTCACCACCATTACGTGCAAGTCTCTTTTTCTCTAAAAAAACAAATAACTTATGCATAACTAAAATTGTAATACTAACATATTAGTATCTATTTCTGCTTTTTGTTACAACTTAATTACAATTATTTTTAATTTTTTTAATTAAATAAAAAACAACCACATAGAACTATCTTAATTTTTGGTATTTCATAACATACAGCACACTCTCTCATATAGTAGGTATTAAACAATATAAATTAAAGTTGCCCTTAGCAATACAAGCTTATCATCCAAAAAAAAGAGCCATTCTTGAATATAAGAACAGCTCTACTAAACCTAAAAAACCAAAAAACTATGAAGTTAACTTTCAACTATATACATCCAAAAACAATGCCAAAAAAGCACTTAAAAACCTCCCTCGTTATTTATATCAAAATAAATTACCTTTGCAACAAAATAGATACAATGAAAAAAGACATAGAGATACCGGTAGTAAAGAATATAGAATTAGTGATTATCAAAGAATACAGCGAAGAGTTTTTAGCAGACTCTTGGTATGCATACTTATTTAATAATTCTGAAGAAGAAATGGAAGCTATCTTAGTAGTATCACAAGCTATAGGAGAAATAGATGGAGAAATAAGAGGAACGAGCCAGTTTAGACATGCGTTTAAATCTATCCCTCCAAAAGGGAATGTGCGTGTAGAGTTAGTAGACCCATCAGTATTCAAATTAAGTAATACGTTTATGGTAACATTCTTCCAAGGAGGAAAACTTTATGATAAGAACTATACCTTCTTAGCGGACACTTTAGGAGATAAACACTTAACGACATTGCCATTCACAACGAAGAAAGGGATCATAGCTAAGTAATATAACAATCTCAAATACAATCGTTAACAACATCTCTATTTATAATCAATCCAAAGGTTAGTTTACTTAAATTGCTTTACCAATCTTAAAACTTGATTATTATGAAAATAAAGAACCTGTTAGCTATTTTAAGTTGTTTAGGCATACTTATCACCTTATTTTCCTTTAACTCTTCGTCTATAATCACAGACACTAAAGCCGGAGATCCTGTATGGAAGAATCTAAAAGTATTACCACAAGATATCTCTAATGATAGCCTTAAAGGATTAATGAGAGGCTACAATGATGCATTAGGAGTGAAGTGTGGATATTGTCATACGCAAATCGAAGGAACTGACAAACTAGACTTCGCTGCGGATACTAAAAAAGAAAAAGAGTTCGCTAGGCATATGATCACGATGACTCAGAAGATAAATGCTGAGAATTTTAATTGGGAGAATCACCCTAAGCCAGAATCAATAGATGTAGTAACATGTGCGATGTGCCATAGAGGCAATACCAGTGCAACTAAATCACTAAAAAAATAAATTAAAGAGGAGCGTATTTCTGATAGAAATACGCTCTTTTTTTATGTCTTATTTGTCAAGCAATTGCTTATTTTTCTTACATTTAACTGTAAATATGCTATAAATTACACAATCCAAAGTTAATCAGTCCAAAATGAAGAAAACCAAAGACACACAGAGTTTCCAACTAGACGTTACTGAAAAATATCTACTATTTCCGATTAACGATAAGAAAGACAAAAACACTATTACGATACTTGATAATCAAGGAAGTCTATTCCTTACTTTCAATGCTCGTATAACAGATAAGCCTCCTAAATACTATATTAAAATAGATGTACATACTCTAATAGATACCTCAATTGAGATAGAGATTAGTACAAGTAAACCACTTTTGCCATTTGCAGAATTCATAAAGCAAGCTGAGTCTTATGAGCACCCAGATATTGAATTACACAGGCCAACATACCACTATAGTTCTCCCGAAGGCTGGATCAATGATCCTGTTGGTTTATTTTATAATAAAGGCATCTACCATCTATACTATCAACACAATCCATATGGAATGAAGTGGGGTAATATGAGCTGGGGCCATGCTACTTCAGAGAATCTAATAGATTGGACTACCCAGCCTTTAGCTTTAGTGCCTAATGAACTAGGGGCTATATATTCTGGTAGTATTGTGATCGATAGTCAGAACTGTGCAGGGTTTGGAGAGAATGCGATTATCGCCTTATACACTGCTGCTGCAGATACGCAGACTCAGTGTCTAGCTTATAGTACAGATGACGGTTATACTTTTACTAACTATGAGCATAACCCTATCTTAATTAACGAAGATAAGACAGACTTTAGAGACCCTAAAGTATTTTGGCATACCGAAACGAATAAATGGATTATGTCATTAGCTACATCCCCTACCATTTCATTCTATAGCTCTACTGATCTAAAAGAATGGACGCTAATAAGCGAATTTGGCTCAGGCATAGGGTCACATAAAGGAGTATGGGAATGCCCAGACTTGTTTAAACTTCCTTATGGCAAAACACATAGATGGGTACTTCTAGTAAGTGTTAATGCTGGTGGTCCTAATAAAGGTAGCGCTACACAATACTTCATTGGCAACTTCGATGGTACAACTTTTACCGCAGAGACATTGCCTTATCCACTATGGCTAGATTATGGTAAAGATTGTTACGCTGGTACGACATGGCATAATAATCCTAAAGATAAGCCCCTCTATATTGCATGGATGAGCAATTGGCAATATGCTAATATCCTTCCCACGAAAACATTTAAAAATGCAATGACCTTACCACGTACATTGGATATAGGAAACAATGGAGAACATATGATAGTAAAAAGCTATCCAATCAGAGAATTAAAGAAAAAGAGAGAGCGAATAGAAGAGTTCCCAACACAACTTGTAGATAAAGCTGTCGATATAGAATATCTGCTAGATGATAATCAAGGCGTATATGAGCTTATACTTGACTTCGATATCGTAGATCTTAATACATCTAAAATACGTGTTTCCTTACAAAATACAGTAGGAGAATCTTTACAATATACGTTCAACTTAAACAAAGGCAAGCTTGTCATTGATAGATCAACAACAGGAGAACACTCATTTTCTAAAAAGTTTTGTAAACATAAAATAACTGCTCCTCTACAGATAGAGAAGAAATACAAATTAAAACTATACATAGACAAGTGCTCTGCAGAACTATTTATAAACAAAGGAAAAACAGCAATGACGAATCTCATCTTTCCTACTGAACCCTATAATACATTAAATATCATAGTAGAGAACGGAAGAATAGACATCACCAAGTTTAGAATATACAGTTTTCACGAGGAGGAATAGACAGACAACATATTAACCTATGATACTTTCTCAATCTTTATATCAGAGAATAGAAAACAGGAACTCAGTATATACAAAAAGCCCCTCTACGACATGTAGAGGGGCTTTTAATATAAATATAACCTTAATTACTTACTAACTTCTGCTTTCTTAGGTGGAAACATAAATGACGCCACTACTGAAAGAACTAATACTCCTGCGATAACAGATAATGATACCATAGAATCAACGTGATAGAATGGAGATATAATCATCTTCGTACCAATAAACGATAAGATAATAGCTAGACCATACTTAAGCTTAGAGAACTTATCCATAAAGTTAGCTAACAAGAAGTATAATGATCTCAATCCTAATATAGCGAAGATATTAGATGTATACAAGATAAATGGGTCGTCTGGCGCAATAGCAAAGATAGCAGGTATACTATCTACCGCAAAGATCACATCTGTAAACTCAATTACCATAAGAGCAACGAATAAAGGAGTGACCATACGTACACCATTCTTCACTGTGAAGAACTTCTCTCCATCATAGTCATCACTTACTTTAAAGAACTTGTGTACTAAACGCACAGCGAAGTTTTTAGACAAGTCTTCGTTCTCATCATGTTCTTCTTTAGCAAACCAAGACTTAACACCTGAATATAAAAGAAAGAAACCAAAAATAGTTAATACTGCATTGATTTCAACAGTCATTCCGAAGATATCCATTGCTGGTAGATAAGTCATATTAATGATCTCAACTCCGGCAAAAATAAAGATCGCTCTAAAAACTAAAGCTCCTATAATTCCCCAAAATAATACACGGTGATGCAATTCTTTTGGTACCTTAAAAAAGGTAAAGACAAGTATAAAGACAAATAAATTATCTACGGATAGCGCCTTTTCTATCCAATACGCAGACTGAAAGCGCGCAAAGTTCTCGAAGTCCATGTAATAATAGATCACTCCACTAAAACACATTGCTAATCCGATCCATACTACTGTCCAAACAATAGCCTCTTTGGTTGACACAGTATGACTGTGTCTATTAAATACTCCTAAGTCTAAAAGTAGCATAATAATAACTACTACTCCAAATACCCCTAATAAAACTGGGTGATTAATTAAATGATCCATGTTTTTTATTTTAACTCGACAAAACTATAAGTAATATTCTCCCCCAAGAGAAACCCTCATAACTAACATTAAATCAACAAATTACAAACTATCTTTTATGTTGCCAAAAGTCTTAATAAAAAAATAACCTATTGATATACAACAGGTTATTCGATATATTTTATTTAAAAACAAAACACGGGGAATTAATTATTTTTTTAATCTAATTTTTCCGTTAGTTTTCTAAACACCTTCTTAGGGTCTTTACCACTGTATAAAATATCATATACAGCGTTGATTATAGGTGTTTTAGCACCATATTGTTTATTTAGCTCGTAGGCACTTTTACTAGCATAATACCCCTCTGCGATCATATTCATCTCCATCTGTGCAGACTTTACAGTATACCCCTTACCGATCATATTACCGAACATACGGTTACGAGAGAACAAAGAATACCCTGTCACTAATAAATCTCCTAAATAAGCAGAGTTATTAATATTACGCTTCATACGATGCACTTTTTTGATGAACTTCTTCATCTCACGTATAGCATTACTCATAAGCAATGCTTGGAAGTTATCTCCGTACCCTAATCCATGTGCAATACCACAGGCTACAGCATAGATATTCTTTAACACAGCAGCATACTCAGTTCCAATAATATCATCAGTAGTTTTCGCTCTGATATAATGACTTGTAACACAGTTTGCTATTGTCTTTGCATATTCTTCTGTTTGGCAAGCTATCGTCAAATAAGAAAGGCGTTCTAATGCAACTTCCTCAGCGTGACAAGGCCCCGTTAAAACTGCAATATTCTCATAAGGTACATTATAAGTCTGATGAAAATGCTCACCAACGATAAGACTTGTCTCAGGTATAATTCCCTTTATTGCAGAAATGATAACTTTTCCTTCTAGGCTCACGTGTAATCTACTCATCTCTTGGCATAAAAATGCTGATGGAATAGCGAAGATTACATAGTCTGCATACGATATAGCCTTATTAATATCATTAGTAAGTCTTAGTTGATCCACGTCGAACTCCACAGAACTAAGATAGTTTGGATTGTGAAAGTTTACTTTAATCTCTTCTAATGCAGAATCATTGCGCATGTACCATGCTATCTCAGATAGGTTCTCACTCAACATTTTTACTATGGCAGTAGCCCAACTCCCACCACCTATAACTGCTATTTTCGGATATTCATTCATACACTAAGTTTATTAGTTGGTCAAAAGTAAGTAAAAAACACATTGCAAACAATTACATACATAATAGCTTATGATTAAATATTGTGTAATATCTTCAATAAAAAGAGAAATATATCTAACTATCAATCAGAAAGCAGTCATTAAAAAACACTTTTATTTACTTATCTACATTTTAGCCTAATTAACAACAACTCAATTTATTCCAATCTTAATCAACACTTTTGGATGAAATTAACAATATATAACGTAGACTGCCAATTCACTTCCTTCAAAAAAAAGTTTAACCCAGAATCCGCATTCGACCTATACTACGAATAAATTCTACTTTACATCTCTTTCATTTCTTCTAAAACCATACTATAGTATGCTTTTTTCATAAATTCAGAGCTGTTTTGTATAATTCATTCTCGTTAATAGGTCTATCGCGTATTCCGGGTTTAAAAAAAACACACTAATCTGAAAGACAGCGTGCTATTTATCTATAAACTCATTCTCACTATCTCTCTCACTCTATCAAGCGTGATATTCTTCTGTTCTCCCATCGCTATCCATCCTCTTTCTTCAAAACGGTTAACAATCCATTCTTCTGCTTTCTCTCCCTCATCAGTATAATCACTTAATTTAGTATGGATACCTAGTGAGTGGAAGAACTTCACCATTTCTTCTATTGCCTGCTTCGCTACCTCATCCTCACTCCCACTAAGATTAAATACACGCTTACCGAACTGCGCTAACTTCGCTTTCTTCGTATCGAACATCACTCTATATAAGTTAGGCCCAATAATCGCTAATGTTCTACCGTGATCTATACCATACAGAGCAGTTAATTCATGTCCTATCGCATGAGTCACCCAATCCTCTACTACTCCCTTAGATATTAACCCATTTAGAGCCATAGTACAGCACCACATATAGTTCATCGCAGCATCATAATCAGTAGGATCTTTTAAGACTGTAGGAGCCACCTCTATAAGTGTCTGAAGTATCCCCTCAGCAAATCTATCTTGTACCGGAGCATTTTGAGGATAAGTAATATACTGTTCTAATACATGGATAAATGCATCAGTTAATCCATTCGCTATTTGCTTCTCAGGAAGAGAGGCTATGACAGTTGGATCACATACTGAAAAGACAGGATACAGTACTTCTCCTGAGAATGATAACTTCTCCTTAGTAGCATCAATAGTCACCACAGCTCCACAGTTCATCTCACTACCTGTAGCAGGCAGAGTAAGAATAGCTCCATACGGCATCGCTTTCCAATTGACATGTAGTTTTTTCTTTATAATATCTATTGCATCTCCTTGATAATGTACCGCAGCAGAGATAAACTTCACCCCATCAATCACACTACCACCACCTACACCTAGGATAAAGTCAACCTGCTCACGCTTGATTAGTTCCACTGCTTTTATTAAAGTCTCATATCTAGGATTAGGCTCCACACCTGCGAACTCTACTACTTCAAAACCTTCTAGAGCCTTAACAACTTGATCATACACTCCATTAATCTTGATACTACCACCTCCGTATACGATAAGTACCTTACTCTTTTTATCTATAAGATTAGCTATCTCTGCTATTTGTCCCTTCCCATATAATAAACGAGTTGGATTATATAATTCGAAATTCAACATAACATCTTTCTTTTAATGATACCCTAAAATTAAAAAAAGGAATGCTAACGCATTCCTTTTAGTGTATTAATTATTTCTTATAAAACAGGTTGTGGTCGATATACTTCCAAACCTCTTTATCTAATAAAGGCATAATATTCTTACCTTCTTTAATCGAATCTCTAATAAAAGTAGCTGAAATCTCCATAATAGGAGCATTCTCTACTAGGTGAATATTAGGATGCTTCAGCAGAGGATTCTCTTCCTGTCTATCCTCGAATACTCGTGGATAAACATAGATAGCATAACGCTCTAATAAGACATCAAAGTTCTTCCATTTAGGTAGACTATCTAAGTTATCTTGCCCCATTAATAACGAAAACTCATACTTAGGATAACGCTCGTGCAAGAGCGCCATCGTATTGACAGTATAATTCGGTTGTGGCAAGTTAAACTCTATATCAGAAGGTTTGATATAATCATAATCAGCTGTTGCTAAGTTCACCATATGTATTCTATGGAAATCTTCTAACAGTCCCTTCTTCTTTTTAAGTGGACTATGAGGCGTCACCACCATCCATACCTCATCGAGATCAGTATACTGCACCATATGGTTCGCAATCACTAAATGTCCAATGTGTATCGGATTAAACGTCCCAAAATACAATCCAACCTTCATTACTTTATTCTTTTATTTTATAAAATTCTTCACTAGTTCTACAGCTTCATTCTTAGCCGTATCTAAGTCATAATTCTTAATAATCAAATCAAACTGCGGAGCTGTAGCTAACTCTACAGAAGCCTTAGCAATACGCATATTGATCTTATCTTCACTCTCAGTTGAGCGTTTCTTTAGACGAATCTTCAGCTCATCTATACTAGGTGGTTTTACGAATACAGCTAAAGTCTCCTCAGGGAACTTGCGCTTAATACGAAGACCTCCTGCTACATCGATATCGAATATAACATTCTTACCTTCTGCCCATAGACGTTCTACTTCGCTGCTAAGTGTACCATAGAAGTTATCTCTATATACCTCTTCCCACTCTAAGAACTTCTCTCCTTTAATGTTTTGTTTAAACTCGTCAAGAGAAATAAAATAGTAGTCTTGACCATTAACCTCTTCACCTCTAGGCTCACGAGATGTACAAGAGATAGAAAACGCTAAGTTCAAATCTTCTTGTTCTAATAAATGTCTTACTATCGTAGTCTTACCTGAACCTGATGGCGCAGAAAAGACGATTAATTTACCTCTTTGCATAATAATATTCTGTCGTGTTGTATATATCTACTAAAGCACGTTAAGTACCTGCTCTTTAATTTTCTCTAATTCATCTTTCATCTTCACCACTATCTTCTGCATCTCAGCGTGGTTAGATTTAGATCCCATAGTATTGATCTCACGACCCATCTCCTGACCGATAAACCCAAGTTTACGACCATTCGCTTCAGTTCCCTCTATTGTTTCAATAAAGTAATCAAGGTGTTTACTTAGACGTACTTTTTCCTCTGTGATATCCATCTTCTCTAGGTAGTAGATAACCTCTTGCTCATATCTATTCTCATCGATATTAAGTTGAAGTTCCACTAGATTAGCGCGTAATCTCTCTTTTACAGTTACGATACGTTCTTTATCTAACTCAGATACCTCATCCATATACTTGCGGATATTACCTATACGCAGTCTAAAGTCTTTCTCTAGCGAAGCTCCTTCACTTGCACGGAATTCTTTCATATTAGCGATCGCCTCAGTGATAACTTTTTCGATCTCTTTCCATTCGTTCTCGTCTAGTTCAGCACGTTCTACTTTTAAAGCATCTGGCATACGCACAGCCATCTTCATAAGTTCTGTCGTATCAGCATCAGCGATGATATCTTTCATCTGATTAATATATGCCATCACGATAGGCCCGTTGATCTTATTAGAAGTCTCCTCAGCTGTAATCTCACTGTATAATGAGAAGTCAACTTTACCACGCTCTAATTCAGATGCTATAAGGTTACGAAGTGGTAACTCTTTCTCTCTATACGTCGATGGTAGTCTGACATTTAGATCTAAGCTTTTACTATTAAGCGATTTTACTTCTACTGTGATTTTCTTTGTTGGTAATTGCAAACTTGCTTTACCAAATCCTGTCATCGATTGTATCATATATTAAAAAAATAATAGCTACAAAGGTATGAAAATCATTACTAACTAGCTTATAAATAGCACAAAATACTGACTACAATAGGGTATATTTATAATCTTTCACAAATTTATTAAAGCTAGAGTTAGCCCTACATCAAAAGAGAATGTAAGGAATCAAAGAATACTTGGCAAAAAACTTAAGTAATCAAAGAATACCTAATACAGGTTAACATCCATAGGGGAAAAATATTATCTTAGTAAAAAACCTAGATATGGAATCAAACAACACAAACACTAATTCAATATGAATTTATACACTGATAACAGGGGTTTTTATTATACCTATATTTTAACAAATAAATATAGAACAACGTTCTATATAGGGGTAACAAATGACTTACAAAGAAGAGTATACGAGCATATAAACAAAACAAACACTTCGTGTTTTACTGCAAAATACAATGTTATAGAATTAGTATATTATGAACAGTCAATCTATATAAATAACGCTATCACACGTGAAAAGGAACTAAAAGGGTGGAAAAAAGATAAAAAGATAGCCTTAATAAAAACTATAAATCCATATTTAGAAACTATTCTCTTGTAATAAAATCGCCATATTTATCCGATGCTATTGTCACCCTGACGGCAGGAAGGGTCACATTATATTAAATATAGTGTTTGTTAGAATTACTAGTGAGACCCTTCGTTCCTCAGGGTGACAAACTGAATGGATATTGTATCCAAAATACTCTACATCCAACTATTAAAGCACATATCTAATGCTATTATTTCAGAAAGATAAGAAGCCACACAATAAAACCGTACCTTTTGCAGTTCGATTATCATTCCTATCTCATTATAAATCAAAGCCCTTAACTCTTATAAGGACTATAGATTGTATTACTTATCTCAAGAAAAATAAACCACCTTATTTTATTACCCTTCCCTATCTATGAAGTTACTATCTGGCTTTATATGAAAGTACATTGATACCATCGTGTGTGCATAATGACTCCATTAAAAAGCTCGTTTTAATGGAGTCACTATGGACTCATTATGGACTCACTATGGACTCACTCGAACCAAAACTGCATAAAAATGCCTATTTCTCCCTATTAACGTTTGATCTGATTATTTTTAACTATTAGCCTCGAAGATTGGCCTAAAAAAATTACTGAACACTAACATTCAATACTTTACAAAGATACATATTAAATTCCATCCTTTTTACTACACCCTTAAATTTTGCTGTAAATTAAGATACAAAAAGTCTAATAGTCCTAAAAAACAAAGAGAGCCCGTAAGCTCTCTTTTGTATCTTTATACTCCTACTATAATTCGTTTCGTCGCCTAAATAGGAGATAACCAAAACAACCATAACTATGAACTACGCCTTCTAAGTCCTTATTTAGACCACCACAATCTACAAAGTCAGCAATAGTTTAGCATATTGCGCCGAAACTATGTGAATTAAATTCCTTACTAAAACAACCTAACCTTAAATCTTATGTTTTAATTTAACCCCCAAGTACTTAAAACTTTTCTTTCTTTTCTTTTTACAAAGGTATGATAGCAATTCTTCCCTTTCGTTTTCAATATTAAGACAACAAAGTTCACATTTGGTCACACTTTGTTTTGAAAATAATTACAAAAAATACATAAATAACTAATTAACAAATAATTACCTGTAAAAATAAAAGCTAAGACACTAGGTGTCTTAGCTCAAAACATTAAATAAAAACCTAATTAATTGACTCGTAAAAGTCAACGAAGTTTACTTACACAAAACTTAAAACTTTAAGGCTACCTAAAGTCACTAGTTTACTTTTATAGAACCGGCGAAGTATTGGTTCAATTATATGCTAAAAACAAGTATCTATATTAGCCTGTTTTATTACTTTTCTACTTTATACGTAAGTTGTACTAATCCTGATTTGAAAGCATTAGAATCTAATAACACTAATCTTTGTTCAGGAATACCCTCATTAAATAATCGTGTTCCTGCTCCTAACACCACTGGTATCACAGACAAAATAATCTTATCTATCAATTTATCCTTTAGTAATCTATTCGCTAACTGCGCGCCCCCATCACAGAATATATCTTTCCCTTCCTTGGCTTTAAGATTAACTACTAATTCTTTTAAATCACCATTATAGAATGTTACATTTCCCTCACTTGGTAAGTTTTGCCTTGTCATCACATACGTTTCCTTATCCGCATGGTGAAATCCCTGTCCTTGACTAACTACCCAATCATACGTACGCTTACCTATTAATACAGTATCTATACTATCAGTAAATGCGGTATACCCATAATCCTCTCCTTCTATCTGCACTGCATCTAAGAAACTCAAATCATCTCCCGGCTTAGCAATGTATCCATCTAAACTACACGAAATATATAAAACTACCTCTCTCATAAAACGTCGCTTTAGAATACCAAAAGTCGTTATTTTAATCCCACTACTCACATAAACTTACTCTAAACGGTAAAAAAGCCTTCTGAAACGTCAGTATCAGCTATTAATGACAATAACTAATGTCAAACTGAAACAAAAAAAGAGTCAGCGGTATGCTGACTCTTCTCTATTTATTTATTCTTTACTTGTTCCATCGCAGCTTCTACTACTTTCTTGCTATTCCCTACATAGATGTTATCATCAATAATCATCACAGGGCGATTAAGAAAAGTGTACTGCTCTAAAATAAGCTTTCTGTAGTCCTCTTCTTGAAGATTCTTATCCTTTAGCCCTTCGCTTTTATAGAGTTGAGCACGTTTATTAAACAGTTTTTCATAACTACCTACTACCGCGTACATCTCTTCCAACTGAGCATTGGTTACTGGATTCTTCTTGATCTCTTGTAATTCAAATGTATCGAGTTCTGGCATTTCACCAAGAATACGCTTACATGTGCTACAAGTACTTAAATAATATATCTTTCTCATATTATACATCTTTTACAGTGATGATGTGTACAGGACACACTTTCTCTGCCTGTTCACAGCTGTCTAAGATAGTATAATCAGATGATTTCAGCGTATGAAACCCCTTGTTATTGACAGATTTTAATAAAACTGTCTTTCCATCCTTCTTAGACATTTGGAACTGCTGAGGGGCTACCTCAACACAATAATTACACCCGATACACTTATCTCGCTGTAAAGTAACTATAACCATTATGCTTCCACTATTTTATATAGTTTGTCAGATAGGCGTATTCTAAAAGGCAATTTGATTGTACAATCATCTCCCTTAGTCGCCTTCTCTACTTTTTGCTCATTTACAAATAACTCATCTATCACAAGTTCTTGTGCACCTGTACTAGGTCCGGTGATAAGAATTCTATCCCCTTCCTTAATATCATATGCTTCAATCTTAAACTCTCCGATAGACGCTTTTTGGAAATAATGGGCAGCTTTACCTACATATACTTTCTTTTGGGTAGCATTACTTCCTGGATTATCACTCCACTCACCAAGCTTCTGTCCTAAGTAATATCCACTCCAAAAACCGCGATTATATACCGTCTCTAGTGCTTTCATCCACTCAGTTACTTTCTCTTGAGAGTATGTTCCATCAGCTACAGCATCTATAGCCTCACGGTAAGTACGAATCACAGTAGCTACATACTCAGGAGCTCTACCTCTACCCTCGATCTTTAATACTTTAGTACCTGCCTCGATCACTTGATCTAAGAAGTCTAATGTACATAAATCTTTAGGAGACATCATATACTCGTTATCTATCTCTATCTCAAAACCTGTTTCTTGATCGATAACTGTATATTTCTTACGGCAGTTTTGCTTACATGCTCCTCTATTAGCAGAAGAGTTATGAGAATGTAGACTTAGATAACATTTACCTGATACAGCCATACACAATGCACCATGACCGAATATTTCTATTTCGACAAGGTTACCTGATGGTCCTTTTACTTGTTCGCGTTCGATACCTTCAGTGATCATTTTCACTTGGCGTAAGCTTAGCTCACGAGAAAGCACGATCGTATCAGCGAATAAGCTATAAAACTTAACAGTTTCAATGTTTGTCACATTAAGTTGAGTAGAGATATGCACTTCTAATCCAATAGCTCTTGCTGAAGCAATAACTGCCTGATCAGATGCAATAACTGCTGTAAGCCCTGCCTCTTTTGCTTTGTTTAACAAAGTCTTTACCACTGATAAATCGTGGTCATAAACGATAGTGTTTAACGTCAAATAGGTACGTACATTCTTCTCTTTACATCGTCTAGCGATCTCCTCTAAATCATCTATAGAGAAGTTCACTGTTGAACGTGCACGCATATTTAATTGGTCTACTCCGAAATATACTGAGTCTGCACCGTTATCTAATGCTGCCTGTAAAGACTCGAAGTTACCTGCAGGAGCCATAAGCTCTACTCTTCCTGAAACTGTCATATTCTTTATCTATTCTGTTAATTTAAACAATTGGTCGTTCTTACGAATACGGAATCCTACTTCCATAGTCATTTTATCTCCATTATTAGCTGTGCTAACTTCCACACCATTCACCATCATCTTCTCTATAGTTAGACGTTCATCTCCTGTCGTAGGCCCTACGATAGCGATTTTATCTCCTATATTCAACTCCTTGTCTACAATAAACTGTACCACACTAGCTTTAGTAAAGTAGTGTTGTGCTGAACCGATAAGTACTTTGCGTTCCACTTGTTTCTTGCGAATCTGTGTTACTGCGCTAACCTTAACCGCTTTAATCTCTTCGAATACATTACGCTCCTTTTGGAACTCAAGATTCTCTGAACGACCTTTCTTAAAGATAAGATTACCCTTCTGAACACCTTGACGCAAGCGCTTTTGTTCATCTTCTGGCAATTGGATAATATCTAAACATGGGTCTGAGCAGCATCCGTGCATTTTCTCAGCACACTCATCACATTGAATAAACAATAGGTGACAAGCTTCATTCGCACAGTTCACATGTGTATCACATGGCTTACCACATTGGTGACAGTTAGAGATAATATCATCTGTGATGCGCTCTCCTAAACGGTGGTCAAACACGAAGTTCTTTCCGATGAATTTACTTTCTAGTCCCTCTGCTTTTACTTGACGTGTGTATTCAATGATACCTCCTTCTAGTTGGTACACATTCTTAAACCCATGATGTCTAAAGTAAGCAGATGCCTTCTCGCAGCGGATACCACCTGTACAGTACATCAGTAAGTTCTTTTCTTCCTTAATGTCTTCTAGTTGGTCTTTAATGATAGGTAGTGATTCTCTGAAAGTATCCACATCAGGTGTGATAGCTCCAACGAAATGTCCTACTTCACTCTCATAGTGATTACGGAAATCAACTACTACAGTGTTTGGATCTTCTAATAATGAATTAAATTCTTTTGCCTTTAAGTGAATTCCCTTATTTGTAACATCGAATGTATTGTCATTCAGACCATCTGCTACAATCTTATTTCTAACTTTAACTGTTAGTTTTAAGAAAGACAAATCATCTTGCTCAACGGCAACATTCAGACGGATACCCTTCATAAAGTCATATTGCTCTAGCGTATCTCTAAATGCGTCAAACTGTGATGCAGGTACAGACATCTGAGCATTAATACCTTCATGCGCTACATAAGTACGTCCTAAAGCGTCTAATGCATCCCATGCTAGGAATAACTCGTCTCTAAATTGTTGTGGGTTTTCTATTTTGGCGTACGCATAGAAAGACAAAGTCAAACGGTTCTCTCCCGCTTGCTCGATAAGATCTGCTCTCTCTTCTGCGCTTAATGTGTTATACAGTTGCATGCTATAAACTTTTAAGTGTAGATTATTATGTATTTGAAACCCTAAATGGAAGAATTTCGGTGCAAAGATAATACTTCGATTTAATAATTAACTGACAAGTCTCATGTTTTTAAATTAAAATACTGTCATTCATACTATTAGTTTTATTGTTAGAAAACAGACATCTTACTAGAATCAAAGACTAGATTAGAATGTGTTTTATCAAAAAACTAACAAAATAATGATTTCGCAGTATTAACAAATAACACCTAAAACTCCCCGAAAACAGCTATTTCAAACCAAATAACAAACAATATAGTTCACATTATTAATATTTTATTGAAAAACATAGTAGTTCTTATTATAATTTTATTAACCTTTGTATTATAAAAAGAAAGTTTAATTTAAAAAATTGATTATGGATAACAAAACTTTATCTATTGTATCTTACTTCACACTAATCGGATGGTTAGTTTCATTCTTTGTTGGAAAAGAAAAAGCAGATGATTTATTAAAATACCACTTAAAACAATCATTCGGATTACTAGTCCTTACATTCAGTTTAGGAATTATTATAAACATAGTTTCTAGAATAGTTCCAACTTTAGCAGGGATATTAAGTTTCCTTTATTTAGTGCTTTTTGTATTTTGGTTAATTGGTGTTATTAATGCTGCAAGTGCAAAACAAAAGCCACTACCACTTATTGGTGCTTGGGCTGATAAAGCGTTTACTTTTCTAAATTAAGTAAATACCTAAAACATATATAAAGGTGCGTGATAGTTTATCACGCACCTTTTTTTATACGCCAAATTTACGCCACTTGTTCTCCTTACAATATCTTAATGTTATTAGAATAATTAGTAGCATACAATCGTTATTTACTTGGTTAGAGATCTTTCATATACTATTAAAAAGCCTAATCTCATTCAACATTCCTTGGCATTAAACACTATGAAAAGCAAATAAATAACTTCCTATATTAACAACTTAATACTATTATAGTTAAATTTACTTAACATTTCATCATTACTAAAGTAATAACAACGATTTAATACAGACTGATTTATAAAAGCCTGTTTCGTTATTACTGTGATGAGTTAAACTATATTATATGGAGGTTTTATCTTTTATGCTTTTATTAGGCTTAGTGATACTAGTGATCATTATAAACAACAAAGTCACTGAGTTCTTAGAGAAAAAAAAAGCACAGAATAACACTTTAAATGACTTGACGCAGGCAACTATGAAAATGGTTGAACAGTTCAGTAAAATAAGTCGAACACTTGATTCTGTAAACACAAATATCGAGAAGATAGCTAATAAAAGAGCTGTTGAGTATATTCCTACTCAAGCTCCTATAGTCGAAGTAACAGAAGATGCCCATCCTCTGCCAACTCCTATGGTTAAGTCTGAATATGAGGTTGACTCTTCTCCTATAATAGATATACCTGAGCAAAAAGACGAATCAATAAAGATACAAGACAACACTTCTTCTCTTGCGCCAAGGCTATTGACTCCGATTTCTTTTAAAACTCCAACTATTAATACACCTAAAGAAGAAGAAACTGAAGCTGTAGAGGCTATTAATGCTCCTAATGAAGAGCTTGTAACTGAAACTGTAGATACTATTGACACAGCGAAAGAGGAAGATATAACTGAAGCTGTAGAGGCTATTAATGCTCCTAATGAAGAGCTTGTAACTGAAACTGTAGATGCCATTGACGCGCCGAAAGAAGAAACTATAACTGATGTTGTAGAGGCTATAAATGTTCCTAATGAAGAGCTTGTTTCTGAAACTGTTGATGCCATTGACGCACCGAAAGAGGAAACTATAACTAATGTTGTAGAAACTGTTAATGTATCTAATGATGAGCTTGCTATTGAAGTTGTAGATATTATTGATGCTCCGAAAGAAGAAACTATAGTTGAGGCTGTAGACGCAATTAATGTATCTAATGAAGAAAGCTTAACTGAAGCTGTAGAGACAATTGATACGCCTAAAGAGGAACTTCCTATAGATGCTATCAATAAACCTGCTGAAGAACCTATATTAACTACACCACCTCCTATACCACAAAATAAACCGCGTGTAGAGGTAATAGCGAGCACACCTAATCCTGATGATTTTATAGAGAAACTAAAGAATGTCAATTGGCTAAATGCCATTGGTATTATCACCTTAGTGCTAGGGATAGGGTTCTTCGTGAAGTACGCTATCGATCAAGAGTGGATTAACGAGATCGGTCGTGTGTCTCTAGGAATGGTTATAGGCGCCGGTATCATTGGTGTGGCACATAAAATGAAAGAGAAATACCACGCTTTCTCTTCTGTACTAGTAGGTGGAGGTTTTGCGATATTCTATATTACCATAACGCTAGCCTTTAGAGAGTATGAGATATTTAGTCAACTTACTGCCTTTATTATCTTGATTGTTATTACCCTCTTTGCTATATTGTTATCCATTAATTACAATAGACAAGAGCTTGCTATCTTTGCTTTCATCGGAGGGATGTTAGCCCCATTAATGGTCAGTACAGGTCAAGGTAATTACATCGTTCTATTCACCTATGTATTACTATTAAATACAGGAATTCTAGTCGTTGCTATTAGAAACAATTGGTATGTGGTAGACAAGTTTAGTTTTGTACTAACGACTCTCTATATGTTGACTTGGTTAACCACTTCACATAAACCTGAATATATCGTAGGAGAGTCAATCTTCGCCACTTTACTATTCATCCAATTTATGCTGTTAATCCTTGTACGTTATATCCGTACAAAAGAAGATGAGATAGACTCTATGCAGTTATTCTACCTCTTCACGATTAACACTGTTACGCTATATTACTACTTTAGAATATTCGCTAACCACGATGGAGCAAACTATCTAGGAGTGGCTACTATATTCTTAGCCTTACTAAACGGTATTGCATTAGCTATATTGGTAAGATTAAAAACAAAACAAGTCGATAAGTCTATCAACTATACTTTACTTGCTATAACAGTAGGACTTGTATCACTAGCAATACCTCTTCAACTAGATGGTATATACATCACCGTAGTATGGGCTGTAGAGATAGTGGTACTACTATGGATCTGGACAAAAACGAAAGTAAATATATTCAGATTAGGCTATATGATTATCGCTATATTAGCTGTTATATCGTATATAATAGACCTAACACAGCTAGGTGGCTATATGACTTATCTAGCTCCTGATTCTAATCTGTCATTTAAACCTCTAAAAATAATATTAAACTCATTTACTATAACAGGATTGAGTTTACTAGCTGCTACTATAGCTGCATACCAAATATTACGAAAAACTAACATTGATGAATACGATACACACGGTATTAAATTCATCTCATTTATAGACACCAGAACAGTAGAAAGAGTGTTTTTTTATGGTATTTATATACTAGCATTCTTAGTTCCTTTTATAGAACTATTCTATCAGTTCACTGTCCGTGTAGAATTACAAAGAACTGTACAATACCCAGTGATGGATGTGAGAAACTTCATCTTGCTGACCTATATGATTATTTATGTAGCAAGTATAGCATACATTCACCGCAATAAGCAAATAGATAAACAATACTATCCTAAGCTAATTATAACAGGAGTTCTAACGCTACTGTATTTAATACAGGTCTACACACTTAGAAACTCTATCTACGTAAATGAGAATTATATCACTAGTACTTTTGGTATCCATATATTGCCAATGATAGGGCTAGCCTACCTTTATTACTCATTATGGTGTAGTAAAGCGAATATAGGTGATGACTCTACGAAGAATACAGTACATACAGTACTCTTCTATACAATTGTTCTACTGTGTTCAGTACAATTAGACAACGCAGTTGTCTGGGCATTCGGTACGTCTAGCACTTACAGTCACATACTATCTAACGTACACACGATAGGGTATCCGATACTATGGGGGCTACTATCTATGGGTATTATGATTTTAGGTATTGTACAGAATAAAGCTTATTATCGCAAACTTTCACTAATCAGTTTTAGTGTCATTATACTTAAGTTCTATGCTTACGATGTTTGGGATATGTCACAAGGAGGACGTATAGCGTCATTTGTATTGCTAGGACTAATTTTACTAATCGTATCTTTCTTGCTTGAACGCATAAAAAGACTTGTAAAGGATAAAGAGTCAACAGATAATCAATAACACTTTAGATTACCAATAGAATACATATATGAACACCATTTTAAGATATTATATACTCACTCTAAGTTTATTAGTAGCTAATACTTGGCTTGCTAAGGCACAACACACCATTTGGTCTGCTGAGCTAGCTCCTGTAACTGAGAGTGGGTATTATAACATAGCTTTAGCCCAACCTCTTATTAGCGGAACACAGAATGACTATGCTGATATGCGTATTTATAATACCTCGGGGACGAAGACAGAGACACCTTTCTTTATTAGAGCAATTACGCCTACTACAGAGGAAACTAAGCTAATAGACTACCCGATACAAAGCATTACTAAAGAAAAAGGATTAAATCGCTTTAAAATAGAAAACAACACCTTACAGAATATTAAAGATCTGTATGTTACTGTTAATCGTACAGAACTTAATATCTCTGCTATAGTACGTGCTAGTCACGATAATAAAACTTGGTTTAACATCAAGCCTAAATCGCCGGTGAACTACTATGATGCAAAAGACAGAACTCAGGCTACACTGTTTATACAATTCGCTTTAGGCAACTATAAATACTATGAAATAGAACTATATAATGATAACAAAGAAACACTTGATATACTTAAAGTAAATACTGTTATCAGCACTCAGGTATATGGGCAGTTCGAAGAAGTGAGCTTAGGAAAATTTAAAGCGACAACGGATCAGAAGAACCGCAACACAGTCATTACTTTTCCTCAGCAACGTACGCCTTTGATATTGAGTAAACTTATCTTTTCTATCGATACGAAAATGGAGTATCACAGAAATGCTACACTAATAGATAGTATTAAAAATGTAAGTAAGCACTTTACGTTAACATCGAACCAAGAGAAAACACTAATACTAAATAGCTTTCCTAATTACAACGCTGCTATTGTAATAAGCAATGCGGATAATCCACCCTTACAGATAACAGAGATTAAGGGGTTCGCTATAAAACGATATGCTTGTGCTTACTTAGAAGCAGGGACAACATACAGCCTATCTGTCGGTGATCCTGCTCTCAAAAAGCCCAACTACGATATTATCTATTTTAAAGACAAGATACAAGATGATCTACCAACTATAGAGACATTAAACATCACAAAGACTTCACTTAGTCCCGCTGTCTCTAAAGCAAATAATACAGACAAGCCCAAATCTAATAAAGAAGAAACAAAACAAGATAAAGAAAGTCTACAAAATATCTTGTGGATTGTACTTATAGTAATAGGCTTATTTATAGCGCTACTGTGTTATAAGTCCTTTCAGAAGATGGAGAAAGACCAATAAATAAAGTGATTTAATAAGTAAAGCTACCCTTATCAGGTAGCTTTACTTATTAAATTAAATAGCTCAAGATAAAATAGTCTTATATATTATGGGCTATTCTCCATAATACACCTGATGGATCAATAAGGACAAAGTCTCTCATTAGCCACTCCCGATCCTCCACTGCTGTTATTTGCCCTCCATATTTTGAGACCAACTTAAGATCCTCTATATGTGTATGCCAATCATCAGCATTCTCCACTTGTAAATGAAGCATTAAATTCTCAGCTGCTTCTTGATTATAAAAGTTTTGCAAAAAGAACTTCTCTGTACCCAAAGATAATAAGCACAGTTCTTCACTTTGCCATAGAATCCTAAAGCCTAGAGCTGTATAGAATGCAATAGACACTTCAAAGTCTTTACAGGGTACAAATGGTTTTAACTCTACGACGGATAGATTAAGCGCTTGGTTGTTCATCGATATCTGATTAATACATTATTACTCTACCAAAAATAACAAAAGCTACCCTTTTGAGGTAGCTTTCTATGTATAAATTCTAACGTTATTATTGTTTAGTAAACTCTTCGATTACTCCATCTACGTCTAATTTCAATGTTTTACCATCTACTATTTCGAATTTGAAGATACTAACCTTCGCTGTAGAAGGGTCGTTATTTACAACCTCACTTTCAAATACCAATGTATTATCTACTACTTTCCACTTGGTAAACATCATTGCAGGGTCTTCAACCGCCACAAGAGTACTATCAGCTTTAAGTTCGAATCCTTGTAACAACTCAGGTTTTGCACCGTTAGGTTGTGTCCACGTACCTACTAACTCAGCATTAGTATTAACTACAGGAGCAGCTTGTTCTGTTACAGTTTCTGTTGTAGTAGTCTCTTCTACTACAGGAGCTTCAGTTTGATTTTTACATGAAGCGAAAGCAATAGCTACAAAGGCTAAAGCGAATACAGTTTGTTTCATTTGTAATTCTAAATCTTTACTAGATTATTTCTTTGTAAATGTGTCTTTTAATTCCCCATTTACAAGGTTAAGAGTAGCACCATCTACTACTTGGAATTGATATGATACAGTATCTACACTAGATGTACCATTACCAATACTCTCTTGCGCTAAGAATAACTTATCACCTTCTACCCACCACTTGTTTGTTTTTAAAGTAGCCATATTGATAGAGGCAGCAGTACCGTCCTCTTTTAATTCGAACCCTTGTACTTCCTTGTCATTAATAGGATTTGGTTGAGTCCATGATCCTACTAATACCTTAGTATCTACAGGTGTTACAGGTTGTTCTACTACTTCTGTTGTAGTTGTTTCTTCAGTCACAGGAGTTTCTTTTTGGTCCTTACATGAAGCGAAAGTGATAGCCATAAATGCAATAGCTAAAGTCATTTTTGTTAATTTCATAGCTGATAAAATGTTTTCTTTTGATGGATCAAATGTATATCAGTAGAGTGTGAAAATTTTATTTTAAGAATAATTTAACCAAGCTTATAACAAACATAAATACAGTTAATTACAAATAAACTTTTCTACTATAATTCGTTTTTTAGTTAAATAATAACAAGAGGCTTTTCAAAATATTCTTACAAAGTCTTACAACTATAAAAAAGAATAATACAACTATGCTAAAATAGCAATAAACCACACCTCTCTAAAACCAAAAAGCCCTAATAACATCTATTGTTATTAGGGCTTTTTAAATATCTTACTATAACTTCATTTTATAATCTGTAAAGACTTTACCGGTCATAATCTTATTTAGCTTCGTAGAGATAAGCTTCTTTGTTAAAGAGCTTAGACGGTCTGTAAATAACACTCCTCTTGTATGATCATACTCATGCTGAATAATACGTGCCGTAGTTCCGTAAAACGTCTTTGTATGAGGTTTAAAGTCTCGATCTAAATACTCTATAGTAATAGACCATGGACGAGTCACTCGTTTAAATATATCAGGAATACTCAGACATCCTTCTAATTCATCCCAAGTCTCATCAGACTTACCGATGATACGCGCATTAATAAACGTCTCACGCATTCCCATATCTCCATCTACGAAGTTAGTTTTGCGTTCATCATCCTCAGCATTCTCATACATCACTATACTATCCACAACGAATAATTGTTTTACCTCTCCTATTTGTGGAGCTGCTAACCCACATCCATAGGCTCCTTCCATTGTCTCCCACATACTATCTATAAGAGTACTTAACTCTGCTGTGTTTTTCTCTATAGGCTCACAATCAACGGTAAGCTTCTTATTACCGTATGCTAATATTGCTAATTTCATTATTGTCTTATTTGACTACAAAAGTCGCTATAAGTTAGAAAACTCACAATAAACTCAGGCTAAATAATTTACAATACCTCAACGTTATTAAATAAACCTATTAACCAACAGTATTGCTATAAATTATATCATAGCAAAAGAGACCACTCCACCTGCTATAATTCATAGCATAATACCTTAACACTCTTGGACTGTAATTATTTTATATTACTTTTACATCAGTAAGAATCTAATTTTTAAAAAAATGAGTGCAGATAAAGAAGCAAAATTAAAAGCGTTACAACTTACACTTGATAAGTTAGACAAAACTTATGGTAAAGGAACTGTGATGAAGTTAGGTGATACAGCAGTAGAAGAAGTAGAGGTTATCTCTTCTGGTTCTCTTGGTATTGACCTTGCGTTAGGTGTAGGAGGGTTTCCTAGAGGAAGAATCATAGAGATCTATGGTCCTGAATCATCTGGTAAAACGACTTTAACGTTACACGCTATTGCAGAAGCTCAAAAAGCAGGTGGTATTGCTGCCTTCATTGATGCGGAGCACGCGTTTGACCGTTTTTATGCACAAAAATTAGGTGTAGATATTGATAATTTAATTATATCTCAACCAGACAATGGTGAGCAAGCTTTAGAGATTGCTGAGAACTTAATCCGTTCTGGTGCTATCGACTTAGTAGTTATTGACTCTGTTGCTGCCTTGACTCCTAAGAGTGAGATCGAAGGGGAAATGGGTGACTCTAAAATGGGACTTCACGCTCGTTTAATGTCTCAAGCATTGAGAAAACTTACTTCTACAATTAGTAAAACAAACTGTACTGTGTTCTTCATTAACCAACTTCGTGATAAGATTGGTGTTATGTTTGGTAACCCTGAGACAACTACTGGTGGTAACGCATTGAAGTTCTATGCTTCTGTTCGTTTAGATATCCGTAGATCAACTCAAATCAAAGATGGTGAGAACGTAATCGGCAACAGAACGAAAGTGAAGATCGTTAAGAATAAAGTAGCTCCTCCTTTCCGTACTGCAGAGTTTGACATTATGTATGGTGAGGGTATCTCTAAAGTAGGTGAAGTATTAGATATGGCTGTTGACTATGAAATCGTAAAGAAAAGCGGTTCTTGGTTCAGCTACGGTGATACTAAACTAGGGCAAGGACGTGATGCTGTTAAATCAGTGATCAAAGACAACCCTGAGTTAATGGAAGAACTTGAACAACTTATCAAGGAAGTCATTAAGTCTAAAGAAGCATAATATATTCTATCCTTATACGTAGCCCTCTAATAACGAAAGTTGTTAGGGGGCTTTTTATTTGAACAATGCCTAACTTCACACAAATATAAAAGCCATCATAATAGCAACTATTGCCATAATCACCAAATAGAACCAAAAACCTTGTCTATCTACAGTATTCTCTTCTTTAACAGTATTAAAGAAACAATACCTAACCCCTAAAATAATCACGTAAACCAATGTGTAGATTACAAAAGTGATAAGTCCAAAAAAAGGTATCAGAAAAACACCCTTACCATCTGCCAAGATAAATAAACATACTAAAACAAGTAGAACAGGTAAACTACTAAATACTCCTCTAATAACAACTCTTCTCTGCATACAATACTTACTAAAAAATCATTAGTTTAATAAGCTATACTTAACTACCTCAAAATAGCCATCAACACTTCAAAATAACCATGAATACTCCAAAGCATGTCACTACAGAAAGCATAAAACTCAGTGTCCCAGCTTTCAGTTCATTTCGATCAGTAACTCCTTGTAGTTGAATATATGTTATAATCAACAAAGACACTACATAAAATATCAGAAATCCAAAACACCAATATATTACCTCCCACCCATTGTCCCTCGCACTAAAAAGTAATAACCCTAACACACCAAAGATGGTATAAAGCATATACTTTATTATTCCTGCTCTTATAACTTTATATTTATCCATAAACATTACGCTACTAAATCAAAACGTTAAAACCACTCTTTTAGTATATCCTCAACACCAACGCCTTTTATATAAAACTCTATTCTTACTAGCCAACCTAAGCAGAATGCTTTATTTTTGTACTATATAAAAACACGAAACAATACAATGAGATTACGATTATTAGCATTGCTGCTAACCATTACAACTTTAATTAGTTGTGATGACCCTTTTAAGAGACACGACTTCTATCTTTCTAACCCTACTGATAAGGAGATTTCAGTATCTATAGATGATAATAAATATACACTAGCTCCTAATACTTTCGAAGTATTAAAGCTAGATAATGGAAACCACGAATTAGAATACAACGGTCAAAAAAATAAGTTTAACGTATTAAAACAAAACACTGGGGGTATCATTAACCCAACCTTAGAACCTCACTACATCTACTCTATGGTGTACGCAACAGAGGGTAACTTTGACAAATTTGGTTCTACTAATAGAGAAGTTAATATCGACGGAGTGACGTATACTGATAATATCAAATCTACTAATGCACTGTTTATAGACAACAACCTTTATAGATGCACCTATTATCTAGGAGAAGAATATCCTGAAGAACTAACTACGAGCAACAAAAATGCAGTAGGTAACTTCTATAATAAATTCTTTACTAAAGGAGAGTTTGTAGCGTTCTACGATGAAGATATGCCTGCAGAACACAAAGGATATCACGCACAAAATAAAGAAGCTAATGGCGAGTGCACGATCACTGAACCCAATACTGTAGAATTAAAACTACCAGCTATAGATAACCAAGAAATGCTTAACTCATATAAGAAAGAGATGGAACTACTAGCTGAGTTCCGCACTTCCACTGATGCAAGCAAACAAAAGGATATCCAAAAAGAATTATTTGACCTGGCGATGAGTCGCTCGAAAATAGACATCAATTACAACACATATACTACTGAACAAAACCAATCTATGAACGACTTTGTTCTTGCGAGTGGTAGAATATCAGGAGCTGGAATCATTGCCCTTTAATACCCATAAACCATATATAACTAAAAAAGCGGTGAAGTACTCTGTACCTCATCGCTTTTTGCTTTATCCTTAAATCTACAGATAACGTTTAAACGAGAATGAATTTTACAAAGCAGAGCAAGATTAGTGATTAAAGCACACTATAGTGTGGTTTATGAGCTAATTGAAGCTATGTAAAGTAAAATACATTCACAGTAAACGATAGAGTAGCTTTAAGGATTCCCTTTTTTATACTCCTCCTCCCAAGCCAAAACTGGCTCATAAAGTAGGTCAAATGTACTATCTTTTAACTCTTTCCTATCAGCCATAGTCAATCCTGTAGTCTCTATAGGCTCATAGATCCTCACAGGCACTACTCCTGGATGTCCTATCCCCCAGACGAAAGGAAAATAATGTCTCAGTCGCCCGAATGCTAACGGCACTATAGGTATTTGATGATCTATCGCTAATCTATATGCCCCGTCTTTAAAGGTATCTAAGATGATACTTCTATCGTCTGTCACTCCTCCTTCTGGAAATATACAAATACTAAGTCCTCTACTTAGACGCTCTTGCGCACTGTCAAAAACTCGTTTTTTACTTGCAGCATCTTTTCTATCTACTAAAATACACGTGCGCTTATAGAAATATCCAAATACTGGTATCTTCGCTAACTCTGCCTTTCCAACGAATACAAACGGATTATCCTTTACTAAGATCAACATCATCATAACATCTAACATCGACGTGTGATTAGCAATAAACATATAGCTTCTGCCCTTCTCCAAGGGATGCTCTTCTTCGATATGATACCTCATCCCTATCCCATAAAAAGTAAGAATAGCCCATATACGCGCTACTTTAAAGAACGCAGGATAGGTCTTCTCTGATTGTATTGTAAACAACAGTACAGGAGACAAAATCAAAATCACAATTACCATCCACAAATAAAACCACAACCGCCAAAGTGAACTAAAAAACACGCGTATTACTTTCATCATACTGACTTCTATACTTTCTTTTATTAACTTCAAAAATACACAATTATAACGCCTAATAAGCATATTACCTATAAAAACAAGGCAACTAAAATCTAATTCCCTTATCTTTGTTCTTTTAAATTAATTAATATCACGCAATGGCTAAAATTCTAACAGGAGTTCAGAGTACAGGAACTCCACACTTAGGAAATCTTTTAGGTGCTATTCTACCAGCAGTAGAAATGGCGAACAAAAAAGAAAATGAGTCTTTTATATTTATTGCGAACTTGCACTCTGCAACGCAAATTAAAGACGCTAAAACTTTACAAGAAAACACCTATAGCGTTGCGGCTACTTGGCTTGCTTGTGGTATAGACATTAGTCACGTAACTTTTTACCGCCAGTCAGATGTACCGCAAACAACTGAACTTACTTGGTACCTTAGTTGCTTCTTCCCATTCCAACGTCTTACTTTAGCGCATTCATTTAAGGATAAAGCTGATGTGTTAGCTGATGTTAATGCGGGTTTATTCTCTTATCCGATGTTGATGGCTGCAGATATATTACTATATGATGCAGAATTCGTACCTGTAGGAAAAGACCAATTACAGCACTTAGAAATCACTCGTGATGTAGCGTCTCGTTTTAACCACCAGATGGGTGAAACATTCGTATTACCTGAAGCAAAAATCCAAGAGGATGTAATGGTAGTACCTGGTACGGACGGAAACAAGATGAGTAAGTCTAGACACAATACGATCAACATATTCCAAACGGATAAAGTATTGAGAAAAGAAGTGATGAGTATAGAGACAGATAGTACACCACTAGAAGAACCTAAGAACCCTGATACTTGTAACGTATTCACTATGTATAAACTACTTGCTACTCCAGAACAAACAGAGCAGCTTAGAGCTAAATACTTAGGAGGAAACTACGGTTACGGGCACGCAAAACAAGAATTATACGAACTTATCGTGGAGAAATTTAAAGATATCCGCGAGAAGTACGAATACTATATCAATAACTTAGAAGAAGTAGATCGTCTATTGGGTATCGGAGCTGACAAAGCTTCTGTTATCGCTACAAGAACATTAAATAAAGTAAGAGAAAAACTAGGATACGGTACGAAGTAATCGATTTTCCTATTTTCATCAAATAGAAAAGCCTCATACAGTTGTATGGGGCTTTTTACATATCCTTCTTTATCGAACCAACTCAAAATACTTCCCTGGCAATGGCCTCACCACCCCTAGCATCTCTAAATTAAGCAATACACTACTGACTTTATAAATCGGAAGTGAACAACTTAACGCTATCATATCTAACAATTCTCGCTCACACTTTTGTAGACATTCCACGATTAACTCCTCATCTGGACTCAAGTCTAAAAATAACTGTGGTTGAATGACCTTAGGCGATTTTACAGCACTATCCCAATTCAGTGTTTCTATAATATCACTCGCTGAAGTCAACAGTTGCGCTCTATTCTTCTTGATGATTTGATTGCATCCAGCACTCATAAGATCACCTACTCTACCAGGTACGGCAAACACATCTCTGTTATAATCATTAGCAAATGTCACTGTAGTCATAGACCCTCCTTTTATAGCGCTTTCGACTACTATCGTCGCTTGAGACATCCCTGCTACGATGCGATTGCGCTGGATAAAGTTCTCCCTATCTACTTTGCTATTAATCCAAAACTCCGAAATACATCCACCTCCATTATCCACTATTCTCTTAGCGACAGAAGTATGCGCATCAGGATAAATGCGATTTAGCCCGTGTCCCAACACAGCATACGTATCTAACCCACTATCAAGAGCGGCTAGATGCGCAGTCACATCTACTCCATACGCTAGCCCACTAACAATAATAGGGTTATATGCCTTAAGATCCTTGATTAACTCTGTACAAATAGCGACCCCTTGTTTACTTGGATTACGCGTTCCGATAAAGCTTAAAATCTTTCTACCAGAGAAGTTGAACGAAGATGAAGTACTAAAGAATAACAGCGGACTATCCACACACTCTTTTAATAACGCTGGATAATCAGCACACTGATAGGTATAACATGACAAACCATATTTGGCTATATTCTTCAACTCAGATTCTGCTCTATGCATCACATCTACTTGTTGGAGATTCTTATACAGCGTATGGCCAATCCGATGCACCGCATTTATCTCCTTCTCTTTAGCCAAAAAGACCTCCTTAGCCGACCCAAAATATTCTATTAATCGCTTAGCCGTGATTGGACCAACACTAGTTGTGGTCTGTAATGCCAACATATAAAACAAACTTTCTTCTTCCATATAAAAAACCAATTGCTTATCAGTATAACTATTTGTATCTTCACCGTATAGCCACAAAAACCTATCCAATTAAGCAGTTTTACACGATTTTCTACTAAAACTTTTTTAGGGTTAACTCACTTAAATTAAAAAACTTAAGAGTTATCAAAAATAATTGTGAATATTTTTTTGATTGAGCTATTGTTTAATGTAATTTTGTCCTTATGAAGATCGAAAAATACATATCAGCGTTACTTTATAGATACCAGTGTGTGATCATACCAGGTTTCGGAGCATTATTATCAGAGATTAAGTCATCTTACTACAGTGAGGAGAAGCAGTGTTTCTTCCCACCGCAGAAGAGTCTTTCATTCAATGTTAATATCAAACATAATGATGGGTTACTAGCTAACCATATCGCTGTATCCGAGAACATCACTTATGATGAAGCTGTTCTTCTTATTGCTGAAGATATTAAGCAATGGAACTACGAACTGAGTAATGTATCTAGACTAGAACTAGCTAATGTAGGTGTATTCAATACCAATAGTGAGGGTAGCTTAGTATTCGAACCTGTATCTAATAGTAACTACTTAACGACATCTTTCGGTCTGTCTACAGTAACTGCTAATATGATCACTCGTACGCCTATCGTCCCTATTATAGAGACAGTAGCAGTACCTGTAGCAAAGAAAAACAAAGCATTTACTTATTTAAAGTATGCCGCTGTCGTAGCTATATTCGTTAGCACAGCTAGTGTATTAGTAAACCACGGGTATGAAGCTTACTTAAATGATCAATCATATATCGTAGAGAAAAACGTACAGTCTAAAGTACAAGACAAGATACAACAAGCAACTTTCATCATAGAACCTGCTGCTACGACTATCTCTATCCCAGTGAAAGAAGAAGTAATAGAAGAAGCTCCTGTAGTGAATAACACTCCTTACCACATCATCGCGTGTGCTTTTAGAGCAGAACGTACTTCTGAAGCTGAAGCGCTGAAGCTAAGAAAAAAAGGATTTGAGAATGCTGTAGCCTTACCTCGAACTAAATATGGTGTTTATCCTGTATCTTACGGAGGTTATACAACACAAACTCAAGCACAAACTGAAATGAGAAAAATCCACAATACGATTAATATCGACGCTTGGATTTTAGTACAATAAATAGTTAAACATTAGTCCCGAACCTTAAAAGTTCGGGATTTTTTGTTTAATGTCTCTATATTTGCCAAAAACATTCACAATGGAAGGAAAACTAGCATCTGAATCAGCAACTTTAATGACTGATTTAGTACTACCGGGAGAGACTAACCCTCTAAACAATATGTTCGGTGGAGAGCTTTTGGCTCGTATGGACAGAGCTGCTGGTATCGCTGCCAGAAGACATTCACGTAGAGTGTGTGTTACAGCATCAGTTAACCACGTAGCTTTTAATAGACCTATTCCACTAGGTAGTGTAGTAACAGTAGAAGCAAAGATATCTCGCTCATTTAATTCATCTATGGAGGTATATTTAGATGTTTGGATAGAGGATAGAGAATCAGGAACTAAGAAGAAAGCAAACGAAGCTATCTATACATTCGTAGCAGTGGATGACACAGGACACCCTGTTTCTATACCTGAATTAATCCCAGAAACTGACTTAGAAAAAGAAAGATATGTGGGTGCTTTAAGACGTAAACAATTGAGTTTAGTCATAGCTGGTAAAATGAAACCTGCTGATGCAACAGAGCTTAAAGCTCTATTTAACGATTAATACATTATGAAGAAATTATTATCACTATTAGTAGTAGCGTTCTTCGCCTTACAGACAGCTAATGTGTTTGCGTGGGGTACTACAGGACACAGAGTAGTTGCTGAATTAGCTGAGAGAAACCTTAGCAAAAAAGCAAAGAAACAACTTAAAGAAATCATCGGAGATCAACAATTAGCATATTGGGCGAACTGGCCTGATTTCTTAAAGTCTGACCCAACTTGGAAATTCTCAGATAGCTGGCATTATATCAACTTGCCTGGGAATCTAGACAGAGCTGCTTTTGACAAAGAATTAGCCAACACTACAGATGCTAATTTATATAAAAGAGCACTTATCTTAATCGAAGAATTAAAAGATAAGAACCTTCCATTAGCGAAGAAACAAGAGAACTTATACTTCCTAATTCACATTATCGGTGATGCTCACCAACCATTACACATCGGTAGAGCAGAAGACTTAGGTGGAAATAGAGTGAAATTAGAATGGTTTAAAAAACCAACTAACCTACACAGTATTTGGGATTCATCTCTAATTGATTTTGACAAATATAGCTATACAGAATATGCTACTGTACTAGATGTACATGGTAAGGCTTATAACCAAAAGCTAACAGCTGGTACACTAGAAGACTGGTTGTTTGATTCATACACGATGGCTAACAAAATCTATGATAGCGTACAGCCAGAAGAATCTCTTAGCTACCGTTATCATTTTGATCAAAAAGACACTATCGAAGCACAATTGCTAAAAGGTGGATTAAGACTTGCTGAAGTGTTAAACGACATCTTCAAATAATCTAATTTTTATCACATATATCAAAGGGAAAGTACACTGTGCTTTCCCTTTTTTCATTCCCTTAATCAACATCCCCCTCCTATCCCAACCCATTGGCATTTTTCTTAAATAAACTCATTTCACCAATCCCAACCCATTGACATTCCTTTTAAAACAACACTTTTCACCAATATCAACCCATTGGTATTTTTCTTAAAACAATTTATAGTAGTTTGAAGCTATAAATTCAACTTCAAAACAAAAAATAGCAACAAAGATTACTACCTGCTACACCCTATTTTTTTTATTTCATTTTTTAAATATCTTCCGCAAAACAACTATAAAAAGCAAAATAGTCTACCTATGGAACTATCTCTTTAGGGCTATACCCTTTATATATTTCCATAAAGTGGCTAAAAGGCGTTTTTTTATCATTTTTTTTATACACAAAATATAATTAATTATCAGATTTTTAGTAATATAATAAAAATAACACTTGAAAGACTAATATCAAAAACACAGCTTAACGCTAGTAATCACAGGCACTATTTGCCTTTACTAGGACAATTCTTGGACAATTCTTGGAGAATACTAGGACAATACTTGGGTAATAAGACCTTATGCCCAACAATACTCCTCTTATTCTTCTGTCATTCTTCAGCTAAAGGTCATTCAATATAAATATAGTTTCTAGTCAACGCAGTTGTATTTGAGTTCTAAACAAATAATATCTTCATCTGATATACACATCCCTTAAAAAACCATAGAAACTCCCATTTAAGCAATGAATGAATAGAAAAGACACAAATAGTACTTCCCGCTAAAAAAAGGCTACAATAGTCCTTAAACCCAGAATTAGCGTTAGCCAAATACTACAAAGCAATTCTACTTTATAACTCTTTCATTAGTTTCTCAATCATACTATAGTATGCTTTTGTCACTAATTCAGACCTATTTTGTATAATTACTTTTCGTTTATCGGCCTATCACTTATTCTGGGTTAAACAAGAACACTCGATTAGGTAAATAAAAAAAGAGGATACACTATTCTATATTAGAATAATGTATCCTCTTTGCTATTATTAAATCCATAAAAAAAGCGAAATACTGTGTACTCCGCTTTATTATATTATCTGCTATAACTTGATCTCGATGAAGATGAAGAAGATGAGCTACCGCTGCTTCCTCTGCTATATCCAGAACCTCCTGAAGAACTACTTCCACTACTGTAACTAGACCTCGATGAAGAAGAGCTACTACTCGGATAAGAAGAACTACTAGATGATCTGCCATAAGAACTGCTAGAGCTACTTGGAGTATATGAACTACCTGAGCTATAACCCGATCTTGAATATGACGAGTTATTTGAACTGTTATTAGAGCTACTCGGAGTATATGAGCTACCTGAACTATAACCCGATCTTGAATATGACGAATTATTTGAGCTGTTGTTAGAACTACTTGGCGTCGTAGAACTACCAGTGCTATAACTAGATCTTGAATAAGATGAATTATTCGACGAAGAGTTCCCTGAATTACTTCCTCTGCTATAACTGCTACCTGAGTTACTACTAGATGATGAACCATCACCAGTATAGCTACCTCTAGAGTAACTGCTTCTACTCGATCCACTTGTATTATTATCTCTGCTATAAGACGAATTACTGTTGTCGCTCGTGCTATTTCCTCTGCTATAGCTACTGCGAGAACTGTTATCAGTATATGCAGCGCGACCATTAGTAGAACTAGAATAACTATCACGCGAATAACTACTGCGCGAGCTAGTATTACCTCTTGAACTAGTTAGATCATTGCGGTTATAGAAACTATCTTCACCATATCTCGTTCTGAAAGATTGGTTCGGGTTTTGGCGTTCATAATAGTCTTGTGCTACATCGTAATGCATACGTTGAGCCCTTGTACTATAACGATTATTAGAATAATAATAGTTGTTATAGTGATTAATCTGAATGTTAACGTGACTCATATAACGGTCTGTAGCATAAGGAGAATAACCATAGTAATAATCAGGGTAATAATTCCATCCCCAAGAAGAATAATACGGTCTATAATTATTAGTCCAAAATAGCGTAAACATAGGCGGTCTACTTATATATACTGGCTCATAAATATAATTAGGCCCATATAAATATGAATTTCCTACTACTTGCATTAGCACTACATTCTGTCTGCTATCTTTCTCTAATTCAATAGTTGCAACATCTTGGAATAAATCTTTTCCTAACACAGCTTGTATCACCACAAGGTGTGTTCTCCCCTCCACTAATTCCACAACTCGTAGATAATCTACATACCCATCTCTATTCAGATCAAGGTTATTAATGCGTAGATTAGGATCATTTAACCTAAACTCAAAGTCTGCAAGATCTTTAGATTCTCCGAAGATTGAAGCTACTGCCTGAAGGTCTAAGTTGTCGCTAATGTCATAGCTATTAGCGGTTACGACTGCCCGCTGTCCAAAACTTAGTGTAGTGAATAGCGTCAGAAGTATAAGTGATATATAATGTATTTTTTTCATTTCAATTAATTGTAAGAGGTTATCTGTCTTTTATAATGGCAATAAACGTACCATAACAATCTATAGCAAGGTACTGAAAAACAAGAAGTAAAACATTCACGATATCATAAAAAACGCAAATGTTTTCATAATATTTGTTCATTTAGGGGTATTGATAACAAATTAATAAACAGTTATTTACTGTATATTCTCATTTAGTCTGACAATTTTATTAATTTTGTAGTATAATATAAGTTTATATGATTGAAAGAGAAGAAATAAATTTTGAACGTTCTGTAATTGTAGGAATCATTACACAAAATCAAGATGAGTCGAAGCTTAAAGAGTATCTAGATGAGCTAGAGTTTTTGACATTTACAGCAGGAGGAGAAGTATATAAGCGCTTTACACAAAAAATGGATAAGCCAAATCCTAAGACCTTCGTAGGTACAGGGAAAATGGAAGAAATCCATAGTTACATTGTAGAGAACGATATTCATACGGTAATATTCGATGATGAGTTGACACCAGCTCAACAAAAAAATATTTCTAGAGAATTAGATTGTAAGGTATTAGACCGTACGAACTTAATCCTAGATATCTTCGCTCAAAGAGCACAGACTTCATACGCACGTACGCAAGTGGAGTTAGCACAGTTCCAATATTTACTACCTAGACTATCAGGTATGTGGACTCACTTAGAGAGACAGCGTGGAGGTATCGGTATGAGAGGACCAGGAGAGACAGAGATCGAAACGGATAGACGTATCGTACGTGACCGTATCACTCTACTTAGAGAGAAACTAAAGGTTATCGATAAACAGATGGCTTCTCAACGTGGAAATCGCGGTGCAATGGTACGTGTGGCGCTAGTAGGGTATACTAACGTAGGTAAATCTACCCTGATGAATGCTGTAGGTAAGAGTGAAGTATTCGTTGAGAATAAACTATTCGCAACGCTAGATACTACAGTGCGCAAGATCGTAATCGGTAACTTGCCATTCTTATTATCAGATACGGTAGGATTTATCCGCAAGCTACCTACTCAATTAGTTGAGTCATTTAAAAGTACACTTGATGAGGTGAGAGAGGCAGATTTACTATTACACGTAGTGGATATCTCACATCACGATTTTGAAGAGCATATCGAATCTGTAAATGAGATCCTAAAGGATATCAAGAGTAACGACAAGCCAACAATTATGGTCTTTAATAAGATCGATGCTTATAAAGCAGAGACTATAGAAGAAGATGATTTAATGACAGAGCGTACTTCTAAACACTACACAATAGAAGAGTGGAAGAAAACGTGGATGAGTAAAGTGGGAGAAGATAACACCATATTTATCTCTGCTACAGAGAAGGAAAACTTCGAAGAATTTAGAAAGAAAATATACGAGACGGTACGTCAAATACACGTTACGCGCTTCCCGTATAACAACTTTCTGTTCCCCGATTATGAACACTTAATGGAGCCTTCGGAAGAAGAATAGAATATTTGTTCATAAAATAAATTAACAAAATAACTGTATGTAATAATATTTTTCTATTTTTACAGTATTGCTAAAAAGCTGATTATATGTATCTATCAATGAATAATAATTTCTCTAATAATAATTTGAATCGTATCTACGACTCGAAGAGGAATCCTATTGGCATTGATTTAAGTTAATTATATATTATTTCATTATCCGTTTAAAGGCTCCTCTCTGAGGAGCCTTTTTTTATTTTAAAACATTTTCAAAAACAAAAAATCATGAGCAAAAAAGAAATTTTACAGACAGAAAAATCCATCGCTTTAGTGAAAGCACAATTCTCTAAAAGCCTATGTGATGCACTTAACTTATTCCCTATTTCATCACCAATGATCGTAAATGAGGGGACTGGTATTAACGATGATTTAAACGGGATAGAGCGTCCAGTATCATTTCCTGTAAAATTTCTAAATAACAATCGTGGCGTAGTAGTTCACTCTTTGGCAAAATGGAAAAGAATCAGACTACAAGAACTAGAATTAGATGCTCATGAAGGGATTCTAACGGATATGAAAGCATTGCGTCCTGATGAGGACAGTAGTCCTATCCACTCTATTTATGTTGATCAATGGGATTGGGAATTAAGAATAGAAAAAACAGATAGAACACTTAGTTATTTAAAAAATATAGTACGTCAAATCTACCAAGCCTTATTAGATACAGAAGAACAAGTGTACAAAGATCAAGGGATAGAACCTATCCTGCCTAAAAAGCTGTCTTTTATTCACTCTGAGCAATTATTACAGCTATACCCTACTCTATCTCCAAAAGAAAGAGAACACGCCATAGCGAAGGATTATGGAGCTGTATTTATCATCGGTATCGGAGGTAAACTATCGAATGGTGAGGCACATGATAGCAGATCTGCTGATTATGATGACTGGACTACACCTACAGAAGAAGGATATAAGGGTTTAAACGGGGATTTATTAGTATGGAACCCTGTGCATGAGAAGTCTCTAGAACTATCTTCAATGGGAATAAGAGTAGATAAAGATGCTTTAGAACATCAATTAGATTTAGCTGGTGCATCAGATAAGAAAACACTGTTATATCACAGCTTATTACTAGCGGAAAAGCTACCGCTATGCATCGGTGGTGGATTAGGACAATCAAGAATTTGTATGTTCCTATTGCGCAAAAGACACATCGGTGAAGTACAGGCAAGTATCTGGCCTGAAGATGTAAGAAAGCAAACAGAATTAGAAGGAATCAATCTATTATAAAAAGCAAAAGCTCGGTGAAATCACCGAGCTTTTGCTTTTTATATATTTGGCACTAATTAGAAATTATAATTAACTCCTACACCAACCATTTCTCTAATTTGGAAACCTTGGAATGCAAGATCATCATAGATAGTTTGGAAAGTGAAGTTAGTAGAAAGATATTTGTTAATCTTCATTACTATATTCAATTGGTAATCTACAACTACGTTCTCAGGTTTCTTTAAGTAGTTAGAATATAAGTTTAAGATATTCTCAACAGATACATTCTCCATAACGTCGAATTTGTAGTATCCATTAATAGACATCCCCAGTTGGTACTTCATTGATTTACCTTGTTCAACACCGAAAGCATCACCAAACTCAGTGAAGTGATTATGAACGAATATTAAACGAGAAGTAGCAGGTGCAATATTCACTTTTAAATTATCGCTCTTCTTCCATAACATACCAGGACCTACTTGTAAGTAAGCTGGAGACATGAAGTGAGAATTTTTAAATCCTTTCTTATCAATTCCTGTATCAAACTGTGTTTTAAAGTTCAAGAAAGCAGAGTAAAACCAGTTACCTTGAGCTTTCTTACCAACTATTGAGTTGAACTCAAATCTATCATCTGTTTTCTTTTGATCTTGTCCTTGTAACTTTGTAAGACCATAACTAGCTATTACTTTGTTATCCCAGTTCCAATCACCTTCTTTGTAATTGAAATCATAATTTACTTTTACGTTTCCTGAGACGTTGTTATCTCCACCAGCTTGCCAGTTAGAAAAACTAGACTGATTCAATAAAAAAGTAAAGTTACCTGTCTTCGTCCATGGGCTAGCCATTTCTGCTGTTGCAGTAGCTTCAGTTTCCTGAGCTTGAGCAGAATACACCGCTAATACACTAAATAATCCTACAATTAGTTTCTTCATAATGTTAAAATTTTAAGCAAAAATAATAACAATAAGTTAAAATCACAAAAAATGAACTACTTTTTAATTGACTTTTTATAAACAGGTACTGCTGAGCACGCTTCTCCGAACATCACTGATCGCGCGTGGTTCATCACTAATTGGGTTGCTAAAACATATGCTTCTTCAGGTATTTCCTTCTTAGAACAACCTTTAATAATAACCGGTAAATCCGCATATTGAGAATAGTCCAATGAAAATAACAACTCTTGGTAGATAGACTTCTCTAAGTGAGCTCTATCTCCTAAGAAAATACGCTTCGCTACAGGCTGTAAATGACTCGTCAATAACATATAAGCCCATCCTGGCAAGATAGCATCAGTCGAACAAAAAAGTCCCACATAAGCATCTTGGTAAACAGTCCAATCAACTTCTTTAAGAGCAGCTCTAAAGTCTTTCTCTCTCAGAACAAAACCTTCATATAACCACTGTGCGATATCTATATCCATACGTGGATTAGTAGGATATATATCTTCTAGATCAAAAACTTTTAAAGCACTATTAGCTACCTTATTTACGATTTCTCCTTCCATAATTACAGCATACCAAGCTCTAACTGAGCTTCCTCACTCATTAAATCCTTTGTCCATGAAGGATCAAAAGTCAACTCTATCTCCACACCTTTAACGTTGTCTATAGAGCGCACCTTCTCTTCTACTTCCATTGGCAATGTCTCAGCCACAGGACAGTTAGGAGACGTTAGTGTCATCAATATTTTCACATCATGACTCTCGTTTACGAATACATCATAAATAAGTCCTAACTCATATATATCAACTGGAATCTCAGGGTCATAAATAGTCTTAAGTACTTTAACTATGTTCTCTCCTAATTGTTGTACATCTATTTCTTCCATACTATTATTTTTTATTCTTGCTTTGCTTGATAAGCTAAAGCATACATTTTAATTTGTTTAATCATCGAAACTAGACCATTAGCTCTAGTTGGAGATAAATGCTCCTTAAGACCGATCTCGTCTATAAAAGCCATATCTGCATTCAAAATATCTTCAGCTTTCTGTCCTGAGAATACACGAATCAAAATAGCAATAATCCCTTTCGTTAGAATAGCATCACTATTCGCTGTAAAGAATATTTTATCCCCTTCTAATTCTGCATATAACCAAACTTGCGATTGACATCCCTTAATTAGGTTTTGTTCTACCTGATACTGAGGATCAATTAGAGGAAGTGACTTCCCTAATTCTATAATATATTCATAACGTTGCATCCAATCGTCGAACATTGAAAAATCATCAACTATCTCATCTTGAATTTCTTTAATTGTCATATCGTTATAATTTTATTTAATTATGATAACATCATTTGAGCTTTCTTCACTGCCTCTACTAACACATCTATTTCTTCTTTTGTATTATAGAAAGCAAAAGAAGCTCTGATTGTACCTGGTATTCCGAAGAAATCCATAATCGGTTGAGTACAATGATGACCTGTACGTACTGCTACACCAAGTTTATCTACAATAACTCCAACATCATAAGGGTGTATTCCCTCTAGATTAAAAGAGATTACGGATGTCTTCTCTTTCGCTGTACCGTATATCTTAAGCCCTTCGATCTCAAGTAAACGCTTCGTTCCATACTCTAACAACTCATGCTCATAGGCTTCAATATTCTCAAACCCTAACTCATTTAAGTAATCTAAAGCAACTCCTAATACAATACCACCAGCGATATTCGGAGTACCAGCTTCAAACTTGTGAGGTAAACATGCATACGTAGTTTTCTCAAACGTAACTGTTTTGATCATCTCTCCCCCACCTTGATAAGGAGGTAATTTATTCAACCATTCTTCCTTACCATAAAGGATACCTGTTCCTGTAGGCCCGCATACCTTATGTCCAGAGAATACATAAAAATCACAGTCTAAATCCTGAACATCAGGTCTAACGTGTGGAGTAGCTTGTGCCCCATCTATTAGAACAGCTGCTCCTACTTTATGTGCTTTCTCGATAATCTCTTTAATAGGATTGATTGTTCCTAATGCATTCGAAATATGGTTTACAGCAACTATTTTAGTATTTGATGTCAATAATCTATCAAACTCTTCCATAATTAACTCTCCCTCAAGATTCATAGGAATCACTTTAAGAGTCGCGCCTGAACGCTCACATGCGAACTGCCAAGGCACAATATTAGAGTGGTGCTCTAACGCCGAAATAAGTATTTCATCACCCGCTTTTAACAACGAACCAAAACCACTTGCTACAAGGTTAATACCAAAAGTAGTACCTGCGGTAAACAACACTTCATAATCATGCTTAGCATTAAGATGAGCTTGTATCTTTTTACGAGATTCTTCATACGCATCAGTTGCCAATTGGCTTAGTGTATGTACCCCTCTATGTATGTTTGCGTTGATAGTTTCGTAGTAATGAATAATAGCATCCTCTACCACTTTAGGTTTCTGTGCAGTAGCAGCATTGTCAAAATAAACTAACGGTTTCCCATTTACTGATTGAGTAAGGATAGGAAAATCCTTACGTATCGCCTTTATATCTAACATATTACTTTTCATTTAATTAAAAATCCTTTATTCGCTCTAACACTTATAAAATTTAGTAGCAAAGATAAGCATTACTATACTTTGGCCTACTAAATAATTATTTAAAATTAATCTAAATATGTTTTGTATCACATAAAAAACATTCTATTTTTGCCATAATTTAGAACTATTTCAAATAATCAACCTTTATGAAAAAACTAGTCGCATTATTTCTAATCGTAACAGCAGTAGTAAGCTGTAACAACAAAAAAGAACAAGAGTCTACACCAGTAGAAACTGCTCAAGTCAAAGAAAGAATTATCTCACTAAATGGAGCTATTACAGAAACGTTAGTAGCCTTAGGAGAAAAAGAAAATATCATCGCTGTAGACGTAACAAGTACTTACCCTACAGATTTAAAAGAAACAGCACAAGATCTAGGTCATACTTCTAAGATATCTGTAGAAAGCATTATGGCTTTAAAGCCTACTGTTATCTATGCAACAGAGAAAGACCTAAAAGATGACTTTAAAGCATCTCTTCAAAAAGCAAACATCCGTTTAGAAATCCTTAAACAAGAGTTTACATTAGAAGGATCTAAACAATTAATCGAAGCTGTAGCTAAATCTTTAAACAAAGACAATTACAAAGAACTTCAGGATAAAATAGACCAAGACTTACAAGGTGTAGTTAAGTTTGAGAAAGCTCCTAAAGTATTATTTATCTATGCTCGCGGTGCTGCTACATTGTTAGTAGCAGGTGATAAAACACCAGCTAACAGCATCATCAACTTAGCAGGAGGACAAAATGCAGTAACTGAGTTTGAAGATTTCAAACCTCTGACTCCAGAGTCACTTCTAAACAGTAATCCAGATTATATCTTAATGTTTACAACAGGATTAGAAAGTATGGGTGGTGTAGATGGTGTTCTAAAAATAGACGGTATCAGCAAAACTAATGCAGGTAAAAACAAAAAGATAATTGCTATGGATGGTCAATTACTTAATGGTTTCGGACCAAGAGTAGGTCAAGCGGCAAAAGAATTAAACAAACTACTATCAGAATAATCACAGAATGAAAACCAAACTCTCTTTTTACGCATTGCTATTATCTATTATCTTAATTGTAATAGCCACTGTGTCTATATTTATAGGAGTTTACCAGTTCGAAGCGGGTACGTTTCAGACATTATATAAAATATTGTTCACAACGCAAGAGGTAAATCCAAGCGACCATTATGTATTTTTTGATGTTCGACTTCCCAGAGTTATAATGGCAATCTTGGTGGGCGCCGGACTATCTCTTGCAGGAACAACCTTACAAGGAATGTTCAAGAATCCCTTGGCATCCCCAGACCTTATTGGTATAACAGCAGGTTCGGTATTATTCGCTGCCCTGACTATCGTGTTAGGAGCACATATTAAACCGCTAATTCCAGAGGTAATACACTACTCATTACTAAGTATAATGAGTTTCGTAGGAGCGATTATAACGATGACATTCGTTTATAAAATGTCTACGAATGGTGGTAAAACTAATGTAAGTATCCTTTTATTATCAGGAGTCGCTATTACAGCTCTTACAGGTGCAGCAACAGGCTTACTTACCTACCTATCTAGTGATGAAGAACTAAGAAATCTTACTTTCTGGACATTAGGTAGCTTGGCAGGAGCCACATGGACTAAAGTAGGTATTCTGGCTGCAGTAGTACTTACTTCTATTATCTTGCTTATCAATAAGGGCAAGGCTTTAAACGCAATGATGTTAGGTGAACGAGATGCAACTCACTTAGGGATCCCTGTTGAAAGAACTAAAAAAATGATCGTCTTACTATCTGCTTTAATGGTAGGGACTATCGTAGCTTTCACAGGTACTATTGGATTCGTAGGACTTATCGTTCCCTATATTTTACGTCTAGTATTTAAGTCTAATTATTACTTTATTCTGCCTTTATCTACATTATGTGGTAGTATCTTACTTCTAGTAGCAGACACAATAAGTAGAACATTAGTACCTCCATCAGAGATACCTATCGGAATACTAACTTCTATCATGGGAGCACCAGTATTTATCGCTATATTGATAAAGTTTAAAAAATCACTCTAAACCATGATTGAAGCATATAAAATAAACTACTTAGCGAAAGGAAGTTATATAATCAATGATATAGACTTCGAATGTAAAGAAGGTGAGTTTATCGCTATTCTTGGGCCTAATGGAGCAGGTAAGTCAACTTTCTTAAGTATACTAGCTGACGAAATACATGAGAAAGGTAACAAAGTACTTCTTAAATCATGTGAATATCCTAAATGGTGTACAAAAGAACTACCTAAGCACAAAGCGAAGTTCTCACAACATCACAATGGTGATATTCCGCTTAATGTAGAAGATGTAGTGATGATGGGAAGATACCCTTACTTTGATCATATTCCTACTGAGGAAGATAAAACTGCAGTAAAGGAGAGTATGGACTGCATAGATATCTGCCCTCTACAACACAGAGAATATAATCACTTGTCAGGTGGGGAGAAACAACGTGTACATTTAGCCAGAGTTCTATCGCAATTAAACAATAATGTAGAAAATAAACTGTTATTCTTAGATGAGCCTTTAAACAATCTTGATGTCTTGCATCAGCATCGCATCATGGATATCATAAAAGAATTTACTGCTAAAGGCAACACTGCCATTGTAGTATTACACGATCTAAACCTAGCTGCTCAATATGCAGATAAGATATTGCTTTTAGAAAAAGGTAAGAAAGTAATATATGATATTCCTGAACAAGTACTAACACAAGAAATTATTACTAAAGTATATAACTTCCCTTGTGTAGTGGCTAAAAACCCAGTGAGTAATAATCCTCTAATCATCTTTGGAACATAAAACAACAACTATGAATACAAACACTCAGACTTTAAAAGAACGTTGGGATGCTTTAAAAGCGACCAATCCTCATACTAGAATACGCAACGCTGCTAACGAACTTAACGTTAGTGAAATGGAGCTATTAGCTACTCAAATAGGTGATTCTGTTACTAGATTAAGACCTGAATTTGAAGCTATGCTATCTGAAGTAGAAACTTTAGGTAAAGTGATGGCGTTAACACGCAATGACGAATGTGTGCACGAACGCAAAGGAGTGTATGCTAATCCTGACTTTAGCAGCCCTCATGCAGGGTTATTTGTCAATCCTGATATTGACTTAAGAATCTTCTTAAGCCATTGGAAAAAAGTCTTTGCTGTAGTAGAGAAAACAGGTGATAAAGATAGAATGAGCTTACAGTTCTTTGGTAAAGATGGAGAAGCTATTCACAAAATATATTTAGTACCACAGAGTAATGAAGAGGCATTTCACACATTAGTAAAGAAATATACTTCTGATGACCAATCAACAGAAGAAACTACAGAAGCTTACTTACATAATCTTGACGAGAGATTAGATGAGGAGATTGATGTAGAAGGTTTCAGAAGCGCTTGGAAAGAATTAAAGGATACACATGATTTCTTTATGTTATTAAGAAAGTTTAATGTGACTCGTACACAAGCATTACGACTTGCACCAGATGAATTCTATGCGAAACAAATCACTAAGGATGCAATCATAACTATGTTAGAAGGAGCTTCTGAATCTCAAACGCCTATCATGGTGTTCGTAGGTAACAGAGGAAATATCCAAATCCATACAGGTGAAGTTAAGAGAACTATGTGGCACCAGAATTGGTACAATGTTCTTGATCCAGACTTCAATATGCACTTAGATATGGATAAGATCGCACAGACTTGGATAGTACGTAAGCCTACTGAAGATGGTATTGTTACCTCTATTGAAGTCTTTAATGAGATAGGAGAAATCATCGTTCAATTCTTTGGTAAGAGAAAACCAGGAATACCAGAATTAGAACAGTGGAGAGAATTAGTAGCTAAACTAGCTTAATATATTTTAAATGCGGGAGATTATTCTTCCGCATTTTTTAATTTCTTAAGGTACATAATATCAAATATCTCCTGTGATTGAAACAATCTACTTTTATCTATTGTCCTAAGATTACTTTTACCAAACACTTCTTTTAATTCAAGTACAAAGTCAGTTACTGTTTGTTTTTGATCAAACTTCACATTCCTAAAAGAGAAAAATTGCAAAGGAGAAAAAGCCTCTAATCTTATCTTAACCACTTCATTCTTATTTTTCAGAGTAATATTTAGAACACCAACGGAACCTAATACTCTAACACTAAGAATTTCTTCCATAGAGAAAGTCCAAGTTTCAGATTTGAAACACACATATATCCCCTCTTCATTCAATTTAATTAAAAAGTAACCAAATATCTTAGGTTCCATAATTAACGAAACCAAAAAAGCGATAATCAATCCAATTATACATACAATAAATAATCCTAATCTTGAGTCGACTCTATCTAAAATAAAAACATCACTACTATAGTAAAGCCACCTAAATAGCAAAAAAGTCAATAAAGAACTAATCAATAATATTCCCACTATAAACAGAATCATCTTTTTAAGTAATGTTCCATATATTTTATACTCCATAATAGTTATTTAATTAAAAACAGATATAAATATAAGAAAATCAAATCATTATACAACTAATCTAAATATACCCCTATTAGCACCTAAATATCCTTCTATAATTAAATTCTAGATCGATATAGACTTAAAAAATTATACGATACTCTTCTATAAAATCATCTAATAAGTAGACCACCTTCTACATCTCCAAAAACACAAATTACATATTTTTCACCTCCTTTCTGTAAAAAGCAGGAATAGCGAAACGGGATTAGGATAATCTAATAGCAATAAATTAAAATATAAATAGTCTCACCTAAAATTCGATAATCACAACATTTATTCAAAGAATAGTTATCAACAGTTATTTAATAACTAATTACACTTTTCAAATATTTTTTATTGATTTAGTCCTTAGTAAACAGTAAATTAGCTAAGATAACTTTGTCAGTTTCCTACACTGCTTTAGGCACTTATCACAGTGTTTTAGCTAGTTTAAAACAATTAGCTATGTATAAAACAAGTCGTTTTTAAGTAGAAGGATCCGACAAAACCTTACAAACCAAAAAAAATACAGCTATGTCGATTTTTGATAAAAGAGTAAACTACAAACCTTTTGAATATCCAGGTATATACCAATTCACGGATGCTATTAATAAATCTTTTTGGGTACACAGTGAAGTTGACTTCACAGCAGATACACAAGATTTCCATTCACACTTAACGAGAGAAGAACAGCTAGCTATTAAACACAGTTTATTAGCCATTGCTCAAATCGAAGTAGCAGTTAAGACATTCTGGGGAAACTTATATCAACACTTCCCAAAACCAGAGTTTAATGGACTAGGAAGTACATTTGCTGAGTGTGAATTCAGACACTCTGAAGCATATTCTAGATTGTTAGATGTCTTAGGATACAATGATGAGTTTGAGAACTTATTAACTGTGCCTGTTATCAAAGAAAGAGTAGAGTATTTAACAGAAGTATTAGAGAACTCTGGTAACTACACAGATCGCAAGAAATATGTAGTATCTCTTATCTTGTTCTCTTTACTTATAGAGAATGTCTCTTTATTCAGCCAGTTTGCTATCATCCTATCATTTGCTCGTTTTAAAGGGCTAATGAAGAATGTAAGTAACATTATTAACTGGACATCTGTAGATGAACAAGTACACGCTAATGCAGGTATCTACATCGTAAATGTTATTAGACAAGAGTTTCCAGACTTCTTCGATGAAGACCTTGTTAATCATGTGAACGAAGTTATCCATAAATCAATAGATATCGAAGCAAAAATACTAGATTGGATCTTTAGCAATGGTGAGATCGAAACAGTAAATAAAGGTGACTTATTAAACTTCATGAAGTTTAGAGTAGACGAAAGTATGGAGAAGATTGGACTTAAGAAAGTCTTCAACATTACAACTGAACAATACACTCCTATGGCATGGTTCGAAGAAGAAGTATTCGCTAATAGCTTAGACGATTTCTTCGCTAAAAGACCAGTAGATTATACGAAACACGATAAGAGTTTCTCAGCTGACGACCTATTCTAAATCTCATTACTACAAAAACCACAAAGAATTCTATGAATAATTTCTCATTACCATTACAGACTGAAGATAACGATAACCTAGTGCCTAAACTATGGTGGAAAAACTCTGAAAGCGAGCAAATCCTAAACAGAGGATACTTACTAAAAGGAGAGACTGTTGAAGGAGCTATTGATCGTATTACGACTGCTGCTGCTAAACGTTTATATAAACCAGAATTAAAAGAATCTTTCCAAGAGATGATAGAACGTGGATGGATGAGCTTAAGCTCTCCTATATGGGCTAATATGGGAACTGAGAGAGGATTGCCTATCTCGTGTTTTAACGTACATATACCTGATGGAATAGAAGGTATTACACATAAACTTGGTGAAGTGATTATGCAAACTAAGATTGGTGGTGGTACTTCTGGTTATTTTGGTACACTACGTGAACGCGGAAGTGCAGTTACTGATAATGGTAAAAGTAGTGGTGCAGTAAGTTTCATGAAGCTATTTGACACGGCTATGGATACTATCTCTCAGGGAGGTGTACGTCGTGGGGCATTTGCAGCTTACTTAGACATCGATCACCCTGACTGTGAGGAATTCTTAAATATTAAAAATATCGGTAACCCTATTCAGAATCTATTCTACGGAGTTTGTATACCAGACTACTGGATGCAGGAGATGATCGATGGAGACAGAGATAAAAGACAGTTATGGGCTAAAGTATTAGAAAGCCGTCAACAGAAAGGAATGCCTTATTTATTCTTCTCTGATAACGTGAATAGTAATAAACCTCAAGTATATAAAGACCTTAATATGCGTGTGAACGCAAGTAACTTATGTTCTGAGATTATGCTTCCTTCATCTGATGACGAATCATTCATCTGCTGTTTATCATCTATGAACTTAGAGCTATATGATGAGTGGAAAGACACAGAAGCAGTGAAGTTAGCTATATTCTTCCTTGATGCTGTATTACAGGAGTTCATCGAGAAGACAGAAGGTAACTATTACTTAGCAGCAGCTAATCGCTTTGCTAAACGTCATAGAGCACTAGGATTAGGAGTATTAGGATGGCACTCATATTTACAGAAGAATATGATCCCATTCGAAGGGTTACAAGCTAAAATGCTAACAAACTCTATCTTCCAAAACATCAGTGCCAAAGCAGATAAAGCTTCTCAAGAGTTAGCGCGTATCTACGGAGAACCAGAGATATTAAAAGGATACGGAAGACGTAATACCACTACGATGGCTATTGCTCCTACTACATCTTCATCAGCTATCTTAGGACAAACATCTCCAGGTATCGAGCCATTTAGTAGTAACTACTACAAAGCTGGATTATCTAAAGGGAACTTCATGCGTAAGAACAAATATCTAATGCAACTTCTAGAACAAAAAGGTCTAGATAACGAAGAGACATGGAGAACTATTATGCTAAACGGTGGTAGTGTCCAAACGATAGAAGGATTAACTGAAGAAGAAAAAGCAGTCTTCAAAACATTTAAAGAGATTAGTCAACTAGAGATTGTACAACAGGCAGCTGTTAGACAAAAATATGTTGATCAAGCACAAAGTTTAAACCTTAACATCCCTTCTGCCCTTCCTATTAAAGAAGTAAATAATCTTCTTATCGAAGCGTGGAAATTAGGAGTTAAAACACTTTACTACCAACGCAGTCAAAGTGTATCTAAAGAAATGGTAACTAACTTAGTTACTTGTAGCAGTTGTGAATCGTAAATAATATCGATTATTATCTTATATCTATGAAGAGAATCTCTACGGAGGTTCTCTTTTTTTGTTTCCTATACTCCGTGTGTTTTATTTCTTGCATATATTCCTTTTAAATAAATAGCTTTAAGCAGATATTACTCTTTAATTACACTGTACAACTCCTAATCTACTAAATAAGCTTAAACAAGCTTAAAACCCCTCAAAACTACACATATTGCTACCACGACCTAATAACTGAAGGAGCTAACTATCTCAGCACCTATACAATAGACTAAATAATATTTTATATTTACATCACTTTATTAACATATTAAAGAAATAAAACACACCTTAATTAGTTGAAATACATAATAAAACTCCCTATATAGATATTAAAATAAGATAAGCATTATTTTTTTGGCACGGTATATGTAATAGACATAGTACAACAAAAACAACAAACATTCTTTTTCTTAAACGACCTAACTATCCCCAAGTAGCTAGGTCGTTTTAATTTAAACCCATAAGACAACAAGATATACACCACCATAACAACCAAACGCATTTATATAAATGCAAAAAGAGACTACCTATCGGCAGTCTCTTTTTTATTTGACCAAGTATAAAAAACGTGAAATTAAATTTCAAATCCCATTGATACTCCTAACTTATTAGCAATAACCTTAGCTACTTTTGCTTTTAGCTCAGGTATTTTTACAGACTCCATTACTTCATCTGTAAAAGCATACATTAGTAATGCTTTCGCTTCTTTTTGAGGAATACCTCTTTGACGCATATAGAACATCGCATCTTCATTCAGCTGTCCTATAGTACATCCATGTGAACACTTCACATCATCAGCGAAGATCTCTAACTGTGGTTTAGCATAGATAGTAGCTTTCTCACTTAGTAATATGTTATTACTCTTTTGGAAACCATCTGTTTTCTGTGCTATTTTATCTACATAGATCTTACCATTAAACACCCCTGTAGAGTTATCGTCATAGATACCTTTATAGTTCTGGTGACTCTCACAGTTCGGTTGATTATGAGATACTAATGTATAGTGATCCACGTGTTGTTTAGCACCTATCAGCGTTACACCTTTCAGTGTACTATCGATACGCTCACCATCTTGATAGAAGTTCAAGTTATTTCTCATTAACTTCCCTCCGAATGAGAACGTATGTACAGATACTCTACTCTCTTGCTTCTGTGTCACATAAGTATTATCTACTAAAGTAGCCGTATCTTTATCATTCTGTAATTTATAGAAATCTACTATAGCACGTTTTTGCGCTACGATCTCTGTTACAGCATTCGTTAATACTACTTCTTCATTAAGAGACTGGTGTCTCTCTACTATTTGAACATAAGCATTCTCACCTACTACCACTAAGTTACGCGGTTGTACTAATAACGCTTTATCTTCTACTGTAGATAAGTATATAATCTCGATAGGCTTAGCCACTACCTTACCTTTAGGAACATTAATAAACGCCCCTTCAGTAGCGAATGCAGTGTTTAAAGCAGTCATACTATCAGACTTATCAGCCGAATTGTTATAAAAGGCATCAATTACCATTTTATACTTAGGCTTAGTCATAGCAGACGACATCAGACATACATCTAGTCCATCGTGTGTAGTAGATGATAAGTGAGAACTGAATACTCCATTGATAAACACCAATTTATATGTATCAGAATCACTTAAGAAATACCTTTTAACTTCTTTATATTCTATCGCTGTTTCCTCTTTTTGAAGTACGCGAAACTCATTCTTTAAAACTGAATTTAATGATGTGTATTTCCACGCTTCGTCCTTCTTAGTAGGAAAACCTTTATCTTCGAATGTCTTTAATGCCTCTAAACGGATGTTGTGTAGCCCTTCGTGCTCACCTACTAACCCTTGTTCAAAAGCTACAAAAGACGTAACTAATTTATCTTTAAGCTCCATAATTCTTTCTTTGCAATTAGATTAAAATGATTGATTCTCTTGACTACTTCTCTAAAGAAGCTTTGATCCAATCGTATCCTTTTTCTTCTAATTCCAATGCCAATTCTTTTCCACCTGTCATAACGATTTTTCCATCGTATAATACGTGTACGAAATCTGGCACGATATAGTCTAATAAACGTTGGTAGTGCGTAATCAAGATTACTGCATTATCCTTGCTTTTTAATTTATTAACTCCGTTAGCTACGATACGAAGTGCATCAATATCTAATCCTGAGTCAGTCTCATCTAAGATCGCTAACTTAGGCTCTAACATAGCCATCTGGAAGATCTCATTACGCTTCTTCTCACCACCAGAGAATCCTTCATTAAGAGAACGTGATAAGAACTTTCTATCGATCTCTAATAACTCTGCTTTCTCTTTAATTTTTTTCAACATATCACTAGCAGGCATTTCTTCAAGACCTTGTGCTTTACGTGATTCGTTGATTGCTGTTTTCATAAAGTTAGTTACAGAAACACCTGGGATCTCTACTGGATATTGGAACGATAAGAAAACTCCTTTATGTGCTCTCTCTTCTGGTCCTAATTCTCCTAACTCCTCACCTTCTAAGATGATCTCACCTTCTGTTACTTCGAATGCCTCATTACCTGTGATTACAGATGATAATGTACTCTTACCAGCACCGTTAGGCCCCATGATAGCGTGTACTTCACCCGCTTTCACTTCTAAGTTAATTCCCTTTAATATTTCTTTATCTTCAACACTTGCGTGTAAATTCTTTATCTGTAACATAAGATTGTCTTGTTTAATTTTGTTGAGGTAATCTGATTTTTATTCTTTAGTCAGTGGTAGATTAACCCACACTTCCTTCTAAAGAAATCTCTAATAATTTTTGTGCTTCTACAGCGAACTCCATTGGCAACTTGTTTAACACCTCTTTTGAGAATCCGTTAACGATAAGTGCAATAGCTTTCTCAGTAGGAATACCACGTTGATTACAGTAGAAGATCTGATCTTCACCGATCTTACTAGTAGTCGCCTCGTGCTCTATCTTAGCAGTAGTATTCTTCGCCTCGATATAAGGGAACGTATGAGCACCACACTCATTACCCATTAATAAAGAGTCACATTGAGAGAAGTTACGAGCATTCTCAGCTCTTGGTCCCATGTGAACCAATCCTCTATAACTATTTTGAGATTTACCAGCAGAAATACCTTTCGAAATAATTGTCGACTTTGTATTCTTACCTAAGTGAATCATTTTAGTACCAGTATCTGCCTGTTGGAAGTTATTCGTCACAGCGATAGAGTAAAACTCTCCGATAGAGTTATCCCCTTTCAAGATACAAGATGGATATTTCCACGTTACCGCAGATCCAGTCTCTACTTGTGTCCACGATATCTTAGCATTCTTCTCACATAGACCACGTTTAGTCACGAAGTTAAATACCCCACCTTTACCATTACTGTCTCCAGGGAACCAGTTTTGTACAGTAGAATACTTAATCTCAGCATCATCCATAGCGATAAGTTCTACTACAGCAGCGTGTAATTGATTCTCATCACGTGATGGTGCAGTACATCCCTCTAAGTAAGAAACATAACTACCCTCATCAGCAATAACTAACGTACGCTCGAATTGACCTGTACCTGCTTGGTTAATACGGAAATATGTAGATAATTCCATCGGACAACGAACGCCCTTAGGAATATAACAGAACGATCCATCAGAGAATACAGCAGAGTTTAACGCTGCATAGAAGTTATCCGTCTGTGGCACTACCGATCCTAAATATTTCTTCACTAACTCAGGGTGATTCTTGATCGCCTCAGAGATAGAACAGAATATAATACCACGCTCAGCTAATGTATCTTTAAAAGTAGTCGCTACAGACACAGAGTCCATCACGATATCCATCGCTACACCAGATAAACGCTTTTGTTCATTCAGTGATATACCTAATTTACTAAATGTCTCAAGTAATTCAGGATCTACCTCGTCTAAACTCTTATATGAATCCTTCTTCTTAGGAGCCGAATAATAAGAGATCGCTTGGAAGTCCGGTTTAGTATAATTTACATTCGCCCATTCAGGCTCTACCATAGTCTTCCATATACGGAATGCCTCTAGTCTCCATTCAGTCATCCATGTAGGCTCACCCTTCTTAGCAGAGATCGCTCTAACAATATCTTCATTTAGTCCAACAGGAAATGTCTCAGACTCTATATCTGTATAGAATCCATATTCATATTCCTTGGTTTCTAATTCTTTCTTTAAATCTTCTTCTGTATACTTACTCATATATTTATACTTAAAAGCCACTACTTTCTCGTACGCTTCTTTAAATTCAACTAATTATCAAAAGGAAAGAGAGACGGACATAAGCCCGTCTTTCTACCTTGAGGTCTTATAATGAAAAGCTCTCTCCACATCCACAAGTTCTACTTGCATTTGGATTGTTGAAGTAAAACCCTTTTCCGTTCAATCCTCCAGAATACTCTAAAGTTGTTCCTACTAGGTATAAAAAACTCTTCTTATCTACAGCGATTTTCACACCATTATCTTCGAAGATTTTATCATCCTCACCTACTTCACGATCAAATTTTAATTGATACGAAAGTCCGGAACATCCTCCGCTTGTCACTCCTACACGTACATAATCTGTACCAGAGTTAAACCCTTCATCTTCCATCATCAGGGCTACGCGTTTACTTGCTATATCTGAAACTTTTATCATACCTTTTTTTAAAATAGATTAGTTCTAAAATGTAAGCCACAAAGGTATTATAAAAAAATGGTTTCTTACGCTAACTAACATATTTATAACGATTAGAAGTTTTAATACTAATATCAATAAAAACTATCGCTAGATGTTGTTTTTTGCTATTCTTTTCGAATTACTTTAGTAAAATACCTACTAATAACTAATCACTTAATCATCACCTCTAACTTCAATTTCTAATCACATCACAAAGATTGCAACTTTAACGCTAAAATTCAAGGACATTTAAAAGAATGTATTGAACAATTAAAGGAAAAAGTAATAACCTCTATTAAAAGACAAAGTTATCCCTTATCAATAAAACACCAAAATATTATCGTATAAATTATACAAAACTGACCATATTTACCTAAGACAAGTATCCATTTGGGATAAAATAACATGATCATCACCAATAAGACATCTTTTATCTAGTTTACAATGTTTAACCTACACTATTAAACATTGTCACTACTATTCCTACACAACACCAATGCATCATTAAAAAGAATAGCCTTTTTAAAATTTATTATCAGTAACAAACCCAATTATTCCCTCTAAATAAATAGGTACTGTACTGATACAGTGAACATATCATTAGTACTTCTAGTAAATTTGTACAAAAATAATTGTTATGAAAAAGACATTTTTACTAATGCTTGTTGCCGTACTAGGGCTAACAGCTACATCGTGTTCTAAAAGCGACGATACTCCTTTAGTTAATGAAAAAGGGATAATTGGCACTTGGAGACAGGTATCAATAACGTACTTAGATCGAAACCAAAAAAAAATAACTGATCTATTACCACCTGTCAATACTTATAATTGGCAAGCAACAGAAATTATATTTGGAAATTACGACGGATTAGAAACGAAGTTCGTATACAATAATAAAAATGAAAGAGTTATTAACGAATGGAAGTTTGACTATAGAGTTAAGGGCGACCAGCTTGTTCTAATAGATAAAAAACAAGGTTTAGGTGATATGGAGACTTACACTATTGACAAAATAACCCGTGGTCAAATGGACGTTAGATACCACGTAAGTGAACAAGAAGCCATAAACAAGGGATATCCAAAAGGAACTTATTACATCGCATATTCTTACTTCCGATACTAATAAGTACATACATAAAACAAGAAAAGCTGCTTACAGAGACAATGTCTCTGTAAGCAGCTTTTTTTATACGATTAAACCTCACACAATCCACTTCAGGTACAGACGCATTATTATGCATGTCACACTATCTTTTTAAAACAGACAGCACGCGATCCTCTACAGATACAAATGCATTATATAGATTGCGTACCAAGTTTTTGTTAGCTCTAAGTAATATAAATGATGATCCTCACAATAATAACCTCTCCTTAACCAATCTTTTTTACAATCATTTTTTTACTCAACCCTAATTGATAAACCATAAAAAATAGAATTGAATACACCAAAATACTACATTTTTTTCCCCCTCCCCTTCTACAAGCCTTCTAGTAAGCCCCAAGATTGCTTTTTCTTTCATTTTTTTGAAACCCATTTAAACATAACAATCTAATAAACAATAATTTAACTAAAATACCGTAATTATGCTCCTTCTCTAATACCCTCCTCAATCCCAACAAATTAGGGCTATGTTGTAAAATCCTAGGACAATACTTGGAGAATGATAGAACAATCATTGGGCTGAGAATATTCTGCCCAATAATACTGCTTTTATTCTTCTGCTATTCTACTCCAATCCAAAATTCAATCTAACTCTTAATTACAATACCATACGGCAAAATCTGACTAAAAACGAAATAATTTTCAGTGTTTTTAATGCTTAATTAATTCGCATTCAGCCATCAAGGTAGAGTGACTAAGGGCTGAACAACATTAAAATTTTTCTTACCACTTATGTACTAGGTATGCTGATTTTTTTATATTACAAATTCAAAAAATAATCAGCTCATATACAATAACATACATTAGATGACAGTGAATTAAAACAAAATCACAAAAAACCAAAAACACAAAAAAACATAAGTTATGGCAGAAATAAAACAGGGTATACTAGGTCCAGTAAATGGTAAAGTAGGAACAGTAGTTGGGGCAACGTGGAGAGGAGTAAATTACATCCGCGCTAAACCTCGCAAATCAAGAAAAAAACCATCAATGAAGCAATTGCTACAATGGGATAAGATGAGCCTAGTATCAACGTTTGCTAGTAAGTTTAAGGATTTTGTCAATGCGAATTGTCCTGCTGTACATAATGGAGAAAAGTGGATTACAGGTAAAGAACAAATGATCTCTAGGTTAATGACGCAAGGGATTGGGGTAAGCAATGAAGAACAACATATCAAAGTAGAAGAAGCTCTACTATCTATCGGAAACCTTGCTCCTGCAGTAATCAAGAAGATTAATCGCCTAAAGACAGGTAAGTTTAAAGTGCAATGGGAAAATGGATTGATTAATGCTCTTACACTAAATACAGATAAACTGACGATGATGCTGTATAACGAAACCCTAGACCAATTCATTGCAATAGCTGATGTGGGAAATCGCGTAGATAAGTATGCTCATTTTAGCATACCCGCTGATTGGGATAAGGGTACTGTTTACTTTTGGAGTATGTGGAAAGCCGCTGATGGTAGTGTCAACAGTACAAGCTGTTTTCACGGAATTATAGAACTAGAAAGCGCAGAGGAGGAAACAAAAATCAGAGAAAAGGAAGTAGAAAAGGGGGAACAGAAAGCCGAAAACAGACAGCAGACATTTTCTGAGGTTGTACCTATAGAACAAGCTAGAGAGATCTCTCTTAAAGACTTTCTAAAAGAAGTTGATACAAGTACTGAAATAGAAGCTATATCTCTCTTTATATCACCGTTCAAAGAAAAGCAGGCAGTAGATCAAGTACATTCTACAGAGCTAAATCTAACTATAGATTCAGAGAAATCTTCTACTGAAGATAAAACTACCCTATCTTCAATAGATGCTTCTGATAAAGAAAAGAAATTGAAAAAATGGACTCCACCAGGCTATATCCGAAAAGTAAACAAAGAGATTATCAACCAATCTCTAGAGCCAAAATCCACCGTAAAGGCTGATCAACCTAATGAGGGAGTATTCGATGAAGTGCGCTCTATTTTAGAACTTTCTAATATCAGTGAAGAACAGAAAGAATGAGAAATATAAAATGTAAAAACATCCTTTATTTAGTTGGGTTTTTAGGATAAATCGCTAATTTCTCTGATTAATTATGTAATTTGCACCTAACTCAAATAAACTAAATCAATTATGAAATTATATGCTATAGAAAGTGGCAACTTTAAACTAGACGGTGGTGCTATGTTCGGAGTGGTTCCTAAAGTAATCTGGGATAAGACTAACCCTGCTGATGGAAATAACCTAATAGATCTAGCCGCTAGACTTTTATTAATAGAAGATGGGAACAGACTGATTCTTATAGACACAGGAATGGGAAATAAGCAGTCTGAAAAGTTCTTCGGATATTATAATTTATGGGGAGACCATACTATAGACAAGTCACTGGCTAAGCATGGGTTTCACAGAGATGACATCACAGATGTATTCTTGACACACTTACACTTTGACCACGTAGGTGGTGCAGTAGATTGGAATGCAGATAAAACAGGATACGTCAATGCGTTTAAGAATGCAAAATACTGGACAAATGAGAATCACTGGGAATGGGCAACTAAGCCGAATGCTCGTGAGAAGGCGTCATTCTTATCAGAAAACATTCTACCTATCCACGAGAGTGGAGCACTTAATTTTATAAATAGACCTAATACTGACTTGTTACATAACTCAGAACTTGGCTTTGATATCTTCTTTGCAGATGGACATACTGAGAAACAGATGATTCCTATTATCAATTATAACGGTAAGAAGATTGCCTATGTAGCAGACTTACTTCCTACTGTAGGTCACATCCCTTTACCTTATGTAATGGGGTACGATACTAGACCATTGTTGACTTTAGGTGAGAAAGAGAAGTTTCTAAAGATGGCTGCAGATGAGCAGTGGTATTTATTCTTAGAACACGATGCGCACAACGAAATAATCACAGTGCAACACACTGAAAAAGGAGTGCGATTAAATGACAATTTAAAAGCTAATGATATCTTAATTTAGTGTTAAGTACACCGTTAAGATGTAACTTATTTATATTTTTAGCACGAATAACATAGACAATTTAAAATTAACTAGAATGCGATTGATTAAACCTTTATACCTTTCGGCTGCTTTAGCATTAGCTTTAACTAGCTGTGGTACTGTATCTAAGGTAGTAAGTACTCCTATCGAAGGGGTAGATAATTTACCTAAGAGAACAACGAAACTGACTGAAGAACAACTTAGAAGATGGAGTCATTTAGACATCATTAATGATACTGTTCCAGGAATGTCTGTAGACAGAGCATATGAAGAGATTCTAAAAGGAAAAAAACTACCTAAGAAAGTTATCGTAGGAGTAGTAGATTCTGGTGTAGAGATCGATCATGATGATTTAAAATCACAAGTGTGGACTAACCCTAAAGAGGTAGCTGGTAATGGTATCGATGATGATAACAATGGTTATGTAGACGATATTCACGGATGGAACTTCTTAGGAGAAGCAGTATATGAGAATGTAGAGATGGTACGTGTAATCCGCAGAGGAGATGATGGTTCTGCACAATACAAAAGAGCTGTCAAAGAATACGATCAAGAGATAAAAGATAATCAAGAGAGTAAACTTCGTGTAGATATGTTATTACGTGCTAACGAACGTATCGCTAAATATCTAGACAAAAAAGACTACACAATAGAGGACTTAAACAAGATCTCATTAGATGCTCCAGAAGAAATCACTCACTCTAAAAATGTTATTTATAACATCTTAGCTGGTGGTAGAGAGTTATCTTGGTTAGAATCTTACAAAAACAGTGTAGAAAGCAAGAGAAAACACCATTTGAACTTAGAGTTTGATGGTAGAAAAATAGTAGGTGATAATCCTGCTGACATCAACGACAGAATCTATGGTAATAACAATGTTATCGGTCCTGTAAGAGAAGAAGCTAAGCACGGTACACACGTAGCTGGTATTATCGCTCAGTCTCGTCATAACAACTTAGGTGGTGATGGTGTGGCTTCTGAAGTAGTGGAAATCATGGCTGTAAGAGCTGTGCCAGATGGTGATGAGTATGATAAAGACATCGCTTTAGGTATCAGATATGCTGTAGATAACGGTGCAAAAGTTATCAATGGTAGTTTCGGTAAATACTTCGAAGAAAATAGTCAATGGGTACGTGATGCTATCAAATATGCTGAGGAGAAAGATGTACTTATCGTAGTAGCTGCAGGTAATGACGCGATGGACTTAAACATCCCAGGTGGAGTAGAGCGCTATCCTAATGATAACGTGAAAATGGGACCAGAGATTTCTAACAACTTCTTAGTAGTAGGAGCGCTTAACCCAGAATTTGGTAAGAATATGGTCGCTCGTTTCTCTAACTATGGTCACTATGATGTAGATGTATTCGCTCCGGGAGTGAAGATTTATGCGACAGTACCTACTAATACTTATGAGTATCTGCAAGGAACTTCTATGGCATCACCTAATGTAGCAGGTGTAGCGGCTCTAGTAAGAGCATACTACCCACAGTTTACAGCAGGAGAGGTTAAGAAGATTATCATGGACTCTGGTGTGGCAGTAAACTTCGATGTAGTAGTTGGTAGTAAAAAAGAGGTTAGAAACTTCAAATCTATCTCTACTTCAGGTAAATTCGTTAATGCTTATAATGCGTTATTATTAGCAGAGAAATTATCTCAATCAAAGAAATAAACTAAATAACCCTAATACATAACTCCACATTTATTCACTTATTTGTGGAGTTTTGATTTCAAACACATTATGAAAAAAATATTACTAGCACTAGCTGTTTGCTCTATCTCACTTATAGATGCACTGGCACAAAACAATCCTAATCCAGGTTATTGGCAACAAAGCGTTGACTATAAAATGGATGTGAAGATGGATGTAAAAAAATACCAATATTCAGGTACACAAAAACTGACTTATACGAACAATTCACCTGATACATTAAAGACTGTTTTCTTTCACTTATACTACAACGCATTCCAACCGAACAGTGATATGGACGCTCTATTATCTAATATAGCAGATCCAGATTCACGTATGGTAGATACGAAAACGATCAGAGGTCGTAAGGTATTTGAGAGTAGAATCACTAAACTTAAAGAGAACGAGATCGGATATATGAAGGTCTCTAAAATGACTCAAGATGGTGAAGCAGTAGATACGAAAGAAGTAGGTACTGTGCTTCAGGTAACCCTTAAAAAGCCAATCGCACCTAAATCATCTACTACATTTAACCTTAACTTTAATGGTCAAGCTCCTGTGATGATCCGTAGAGCAGGTAGAAACTCTAAAGAAGGAGTAGCACTATCTATGTCTCAATGGTTCCCTAAAATAGCAGAGTATGACTTCGAAGGATGGCATGCAGAGCAATATTTAGGTAGAGAATTTCACAGTGTATGGGGAGATTACGATGTAAAGATTACTTTAGATAAAAATTATATCTTAGGTGGTACTGGAGAAATAGTAAATAACAATGAAGTAGGATATGGATACCAAGATGCAAGTATAGATGACAACTCTATCAAAAAAGGGAAAGAACTTACTTGGCACTTTAAAGCGAAGAATGTATTAGATTTTACTTGGGGAGCTGATCCAGAATTCATACACGATACATACAATGGTCCAGACGGTGTTAAACTACACTTTCTGTACAAAAACAACCCATCAATCATAGAAAACTGGAAAAAGTTACAACCTGTAACTGCTGATTTAATGAAGTTCTTTAACGAGAACGTAGGGCCTTACCCTTACAGTCAATATTCAGTAATACAAGGTGGTGACGGTGGTATGGAATACTCTATGTGTACACTTATCACAGGAGAGCGTTCATTCCCTAGCTTAGCTGGAGTTACTGCACATGAGTTAGCACACAGCTGGTTTCAACATGCATTAGCTACGAATGAAACTAAGCACGAATGGATGGATGAAGGGTTCACTTCATTTATTTCAGACTTAGCAATGCTTAAGGTACTACCTAAAGATCAACAGGAAGATACTAACCCTTTTGGTTCATCATATAAGAGCTACTATAACTTAGTATCTAAAGGAATGCAAGAGCCATTAAGTACTCATTCTGATCACTATATGACTAATAGAGCTTACTCTATCTCAGCATACAGTAGAGGTTCTATTTTCCTAACTCAGTTAGCCTACTTAATCGGTTGGGATAATATGATGAAAACGCTAAAAACGTATTACAGCGAGTACAAGTTCACTCACCCTACACCGAATGACTTTAAACGTGTAGCTGAGAAAGTATCAGGAGCTGTACTAGATCAATATATGATCGACTGGACACAGACAAATAATACAATCGACTACTCTATCCTATTCGTAGAAGAGTTACAAAAGAATCAAACTTTAGTAACATTAGGTAGAATCGGCAGAATGGGGATGCCATTAGACATCTTAGTTGAATATGAAGATGGAACAAAAGAAACATTCTATGTTCCTTACACTTCAATGCATTGGATTAAACCAAACCCTTATGTACAATACGAAAGAACTGTACTAGATGGATGGGGATGGGCTCAACCAGAGTATAAATTCACCATTAATAAACCTAAGAATACAATTAAAACTATTATGATCGACCCTAGCCAATTTATGGCTGATGTAAATCAAGAAAATAGTGTTTATAATAAATAAGCTAAATGGCGACCTTAATCGGGTCGCCATTTTTCTTTTATAAAGGTTCTCAATTCAGTAAACACTACTTTCATTTTATTTATAAATATCTCGTATTCCTTTGTTACCTTTGTCGCTGATATGGAACAAAAGAAATTTACATACCCTAAGAAGGAAAAGCTAAAAAGCAGGATCGCTATTGAGGAACTATTTACTACAGGTAAGACTGTGACTAAATACCCCCTGAGAATGGTCTATGTCCAGATAGCTAATGATGACAACCTACCACTTAAAGTAGGTGTTTCTGTATCTAAACGCCATTATAAAAAGGCAGTTGACCGCAATTACTTTAAAAGGTTACTACGCGAAGCTTATAGATTGAATAAGCATATGCTTTTAGATCATATTACTGAAGATAAACCTTATTCAATGATGCTCTTTTATCAATCAAAAGACAGATTGACATTTCAAGAAATTAACCATAAAATGGTCAAGCTTTTTGAGAAATTCATTGAAGCTACTACTGAAAAAAAAGAGGAGCTTTCTTAAATAAATATCATTTTACACAATATATTTGCAACGGATTAGAATAACACTTAACTTAATAGTTTCTACTGTTATTCGCTAAATACTAGTAATTAGGCATCGCATCGGAGAAATTATTGTCTATTTATTAGAGAATAAGTTTATGTACATGCGTTATTTAGAACTAAGTATTCTAATGATGGTTTGCTCTATAGGGCATGCTCAGTCTTTAGAAGTAAAGATTGACGGAGAGAATTCAAAAAACATTGTGATAATTAACTCTGAGAAATATTGGAGGATATATAGTGGTAATTCTATGCAAAATTTAAGAAAAGACATCAATATTGCCGAAGGATTGAAGACAATAGATACAATCTCTAGTAAACCAAATAACACTTTCGAGCTTTATGCTTTAGAAACAGATACAGAAGTAACTGTAGAAGGTTTACGACAGCTTCCGTTAGATGGTCAACCTAATTTTAGAGACTTAGGAGGTTATACTACTACTGATAACAGAACTGTCAAATGGGGACTCCTATTCCGCTCTGGCCAACTAAGTAGCCTATCTGATCAAGACTTACACTATCTATCCACTATTCCACTGACTACTATCGTAGACTTTAGAAGTGAACAAGAGAGTGAAGAACAAAAAACACTGTTGCCTAGCACTGTATTGAATGAAGTTTTATTACCTATTACTCCTGGTAATCTTAGTAAAGATATGGTAATGCAAATAGTCATGGATGGAGATAACACCTCTGCTGCACAACTATTAATAGATATCAATGAACAGTTAATCTTACATAATCAGCCCCAATACAAGGCATTCTTCCAAGAAGTACAACAAGCTGAAGCTCCATTAATGTTTAACTGTACTGCAGGTAAAGATCGAACGGGATTAGCAGCAGCTCTACTATTATCTGCTTTAGGAGTAGATCAAAAAACGATAGAAGAGGATTATTTATTGACTAATAAATTCGTTAATCTAAGTCTACAGAAAGTACAAGACCACTTTAATCTAGCAGAAGAACAAGCTAATGTACTACTAACTTTACTTACAGTACAAGAGCAATATCTAGCTAAAGCATTAAGTACGATAGAACAGAATTATGGTACTGTAGAATGTTTTTTGACAGAAGCACTAGAAGTAGATATCACTCTTTTAAAATCAAAATATCTTTACTAATCAATATTGTCAGTTAGTATGTATGAAAATACGTACTCTAGCAGTCACACTTTAGTATCCATATAGTTACAAATTATAAGTATTAAACCCTCAAATTTATGCAAGCAAGTTCATCGCATGGCAATCACTCCCAATTGAGTAAAATAACATTGGGAACATTACTAGTCACCTTAGGTATTATCTATGGAGACATCGGTACATCGCCTCTTTATGTAATGAAAGCAATTCTTGGTAAAGAAACTATTCGTGAAGATATTGTCCTAGGAGCTATCTCATGTGTGTTTTGGACCCTTACGTTACAGACTACAATTAAATATGTCTTCTTAACTCTTAAAGCAGATAACAATGGTGAAGGTGGTATCTTCTCTCTTTTTACTTTAGTAAAAAGGCTTAAGAAACGCTGGTTAATCATACCAGCTATCATCGGTGGTAGTGCACTATTAGCAGATGGTATCATCACCCCTCCTATCTCGATATCGTCAGCAGTAGAAGGATTAAGAATCTATGAGCCTAATCTTAAAACTATCCCTATCGTTATCGGTATTATATTTATCCTATTTGCTATCCAGCAGTTCGGTACTAAAGCCATCGGGAAGTTCTTTGGCCCTATGATGACGCTGTGGTTCTTAATGATCGGTGTGATTGGATTAACACATATAGTAGATAATCCTGGTGTATTTAAAGCACTAAATCCATATTATGCTGTACACTTACTATCTATTCATTCAGAGGGATATTTCGTATTAGGTTTTGTATTCTTATGTACTACAGGTGCAGAAGCATTATATAGCGATTTAGGTCACTGTGGGATAAAAAACATCAGAATCACTTGGGCATTCGTAAAGTCAATGCTAGTATTGTGTTATTTTGGACAAGGAGCTTATTTAATCGATTATTCTGGACAGACGCTACTTAGTCTTTCACCAGACAAAGTTAATCCCGCAAATCCCTTCTTTTTAGTTATGCCTGATTGGTTCTTACCATTTGGTATTGCTATTGCAACTTTAGCTGCTGTAATCGCATCTCAAGCATTAATCAGTGGATCATTTACACTAATTAATGAAGCTATCCGTTTAAACTTATGGCCTAAGGTAAAAGTGAAGTTCCCTACTAACGTAAAAGGTCAATTATATATTCCTTCTATAAACTGGTTACTATTTTTAGGATGTGTATTCGTTGTTTTACATTTCGAAGAATCAGGTAATATGGAAGCTGCGTATGGTCTAGCGATCACACTATGTATGATTATGACTACTATCTTATTAGGATATTATATGTACCTAAAACGAGTACATATCGTTGTTATCGTATTAGTAGAAGCAGCTTATCTAGCTTTAGAGATATCATTCTTCATCGCTAACGTGCAGAAGTTTACGCATGGTGGTTATGTAACTGTATTCATTGCTGCCTTATTAGCTAGTACGATGGTCATTAATTACTTAGGTAAGAAGATTAGAAAGAACTACACTGAATTTGTTCCTATAGATAAGTATAAAGATGTATTAGTAGATATTAGTTCTGATACAAGCATCCCTAAGTTTGCCTCTAATCTTATCTACCTTACTAACTCAAATACTTGTTCTAAAATAGAGTATAAAGCCTTATTCTCTATTACACAACGCAGACCTAAGAGAGCAGATAACTATTGGTTCGTACACGTTAATGTAAGTGATCAACCTTACAACTTAGAGTATAAAATACAAAAGATGGGAGCTGATAACATTATCCGTGTTGACTTCTACTTAGGTTTTAGAAACGATCAAAAAATTAGTGTTCTACTTAAATTAGTATTAAAAGAACTAGTTGAAAAAGGAGAAATAGATGTGATTAGTAAGTATACCTCTCTTCAAAAGAACAATATCAACACCGACTTTGAGTATGTATTGATAGAGAAAGAGCTATCTTATGACAATGAGTTACCAGCGAATGAGAAGATTATTCTTACGATGTATGAGTGGCTTAAAAAGCTTGCTCTATCAGAAGAGAAAGCCTTCGGTCTTGACAGTAGTGCTGTTACGATAGAACGCTTCCCGATGATCATAAATCCAATAGAAGAATGCCCCCTTAAGAGAAGATATTAATCTCTCTTTCTACTATAAAAAATGAGCGCTTAAACAATGTTTAAGCGCTCATTTTTTATTGATATATTATACCTTATTTGTCAAATGTAAGTGTATTTATAATAGCTTCCATTTCCATTACTATACTTCGTTTTCCCATAGAGGGATTGTAGACTAAAGCTTCGATGAATAAATATCTATTAGCTGCAGTATCCCTAAAAGCATAGCTCATATAAGGGCCACTCATAAAGCTGTTCTGCATGTCCCAGTTACCCGTAAACTCATAGACTTTACGTCCTTGTCGCGTTACATTTCTATTAGTGGGTATATATCCCTCATTAGGCCTCATAAATGAATTATCTTCTATAGAGTGGACATACTTACCATTAACAGAGTCTTTGACTGCTAAAAGGTTATTTAGAACTGTATTTTCTTTGTTTTCTATTCTAGCTAAAGGAATATCATAAATAAGTACATTACTACTTCCTGAAGCTACATCTTTCTTATACCAAACAAAATGATCATTATTGCTCACTAGTTTATAAGTAGCCGGAAGAGTAAGATTCACTCTAAACTTATCTTGAAGATAATGTGGATCGACAACATTACCTTGTTTAATTCGCTTAGTTATAACATCAAATTCAGAGCTTAAAATAGCGTTCACGATTGAATCAGAATTCTTCTTAAACTCACTTACTAGGCCTGCTTTAGAATCTCCACTAACAGTAAAGTACATCTGTGAGTCAGCAAACTTATTCTTCTCCATTTGAAAACTACTACTATTATAATTGTCAGAGAAAACAATAATATTTCGCCTACCCTTAGTACGAGAAGAGAATATATTAGGTGATATCTGCTCTAGTAATAACTTAGATTCTGGTGGAGAGATACTAGCGATAGGCTCTGCTAGATACTTACGGATACTATCTCCTACAGCACCATACCACAGCCTATCATTAATAACTACAAGTACTTGACTAGGTTCCTCTACACCATTACTCATCTTGTCATTAACGGTTCTATCTCTACAACCTACTAAAGCAAGTAACAATACTATATAACAACCTAGTTTATTCACTTTTATCTTGTTTTACTTTTAATCTAGTTAACTCTTAACTTCATTCCTGGCTTGATAGCATCAGAAGCTTTCATATTGTTTAAAGACTTTAATTTAGTCACCGTTGTCCCTGCGAACTTCTTACTGATAGAAGATAAAGAATCACCTCTCTGTACAGTATAGAAGTTGCTCTTGCTACCTTTATTAGAGGCCGATGCTTGAGCTACAGCTGTCTTACCAACCACAAGTTTCTTACCTGGATAGATGACACTACTCTTCATATTATTAAGCTTCTTAAGCTCAGTCTGAGACAGTCCATACTTTCCAGCAATACTACCTAAGCTCTCCCCCTTCTTAATCGTATGATATCTAGGATTAACAGAAGTACTCTCAACAATAGATTCTGCTACGATGCTGTAGTTAGGTTGCTCTTTTCTAGAATCAACATAGTCAACATACGCATATATCTTAGCTTCATTAGACGCCATTAAACCAATCTTCTTAATAGGCAATCTTAAGAAATTCTGTTTACCACTATCATGAGGTATCACACCTAATTTATAAGTCGGATTTAGGAAGCTTATCTCTTCTTTAGATACATCTAATAAGCTAGCTATTTGGTCAAAAGACATTGTTTTCTTAACTGCTATCGTATCCGTCTCTACTACTCTAATAGGTGTCTTTTTAGCCACTATACCATGCTCTTTAGCATACTCGAAGATATACATCGTAGCATAGAATGCAGGTAAATAGTTTTGTGTTTCACGTGGAAGATTTGGTCTAATATTCCAATAGTTTGTATATCCATTAGAACGACGGATAGCTTTACTCACGTTACCAGGTCCAGCATTATATGATGCTAACACTAAATCCCAATCACCAAACATACCATATAAATCAGAAAGGAACTTAGCTGCTGCCTCTGAAGATTTTAATGGATCAATACGATCATCTATATAAGATGTAACCTCTAAGTTATACTGTTTCCCTGTAGGATACATAAACTGCCATAGACCTGTTGCCCCCACTCTAGAGCGAGCTACTGGGTTAAGTGCAGACTCAACAATAGATAGATATTTTACTTCTAATGGCACATTCTGTTTAGCTAATTGCTCTTCGAACATTGGGAAATAGTATTCAGATAATCCTATTAACCTCTCAAAAGAACGTTTTCTCTTCTTTAAGAATGAGTTAATCACCTTTTCTAATGTCTCATTGTACTCAACATTAAATGGCGTTTTCTCATTTAATCGTTTTAAACGTTCTTTTAAAAGCTCAGTAGGTAACTCATCTAAACGAATATTTTCGTCATCGAAGTTTGCGTCAGCCAACTCACTTTCTAACTCATTAAACAAATCTTGATTCAACAACTCATTAAGCCAACGCTTCTCGATAGAAGCACTATTAGCGTGGTTAACGAATGTCTTTTTGATAGAATCTAGATATACTGCAGGATCCATCTCCTTCTTTGCAGCTTCGGTCGGCGTACTTGGTTGAGTCTGTCCCATCGAGGAGAACGAGATCAACCCCATTGCCAATAAAGTAAATACTTTGTTATTCATCGCGCTATGTATTAAAAAATCCCTGCGTCTATACACATAAACGCAGGGATCTACTATTATTCTTGTATTGCTTTTACTCCTGGTAATACTTGTCCTTCTAACATCTCTAACATTGCACCACCACCGGTAGATACATAACTCATCTTAGGTGCTAAACCAAACTGCTTAACTGCAGCTACAGAATCTCCACCTCCTACTAATGAGAAAGTACCATTCTTAGTAGCCTCAGCGATGAAGTTACCTAGTTCGATAGTTCCATTAGCAAATTTTTCCATCTCAAACACTCCTAATGGTCCATTCCATAAGATAATTTTAGACTCAGCGATCACAGGCTTAAGGCTCTCTAGAGTCTTAGGTCCAACGTCAAGTCCTTGGCATCCATCAGGAATCTCATTAGCAGCTACCACCTGTACATTAGCATCTGCAGCGAATGCGTCAGCAGCTATAATATCCACAGGTAAGTGTATCTGTACATTTTTCTCTTTTGCTTTTTTAAGAATTTCTAAAGCTAGTTCGATCTTATCATCTTCACAGATAGAATTACCGATTTTACCACCTAACGCTTTAATAAACGTAAAAGTCATACCACCACCGATAATCATGTGATCAATCTTATCTAAGATATTCTCAATAATCGTAATTTTAGAAGATACTTTAGACCCTCCTAATACTGCTGTAACAGGTTTATCAGTACTGTTAAGTACTTTATTTAAACTGTCTATTTCTTTTGCTAATAAGTAACCAAAGCATTTCTTCTCTCCGAAATACTTAGCTACGATAGTAGTAGAAGCGTGTGCACGGTGAGCAGTACCGAATGCATCATTCACATAAAAGTCAGCTAAATCAGCTAATTGTTTTGAGAATGCTTCATCACCTTTTTCCTCCTCAGCGTAGTAACGCAAGTTCTCTAATAAAATGATATCACCTGCTTTACTAGCTGCGATAGCATCCTTAACTGTAGCTCCTACACAGTCAGCTACGAATGTAACTTTACGACCTAAGATCTCTTCAGTCTTACTTACGATATGACGTAGTGAATACTTGTCATTTCGCTCTCCTTTTGGTCTTCCTAAATGCGACATTAGAATAGCTACTCCTCCATCCTTAACTATCTTATCGATAGTAGGCTTGGCAGCTTCTATTCTATTCGTATCTGTAACATTAAAATTCTCATCTAAGGGAACATTAAAGTCAACTCTAACTAGTACTTTTTGATCTTTAAAATCAAAACTATCAATAGATTTCATTTTTACGTATTTAAATATTATACCATAAGTTACACAAATATAAATCTTTTTCGATAGGAGAGTACTTGATTATTATATTGTTAAGAGATTATTTTAACAATATGCACTTGCTACTATACCATAAAAACGTCAATAAAATACATTTACTATAATAAAAACTCAGAATATGTAAGTAAAGTTTTCGTAATTAAACTATTTACACACATAAATATAAAATATACTGAACTTACAAATATTTAAGTAAAATCACATATTCCAACTTAAAACATCAAAATAAACGATTAATAATCCCTGTCTATATAACACTTTTGATTGCAGGTAGTCAAACCATGCCTATAAAAAGCATCCTTCTAAAATCTAAATATACTTCTCTTACTATAAAAATAAAGACTAATCTCTGCATGAAACTAATCTAAAACTTGGGTGCTATTTAGTAGATAAAAACCTACATAATTATAACCTTGAATATTTTAAACACTTGATAATTAATTTATCTTTGCCTTATGCAATTTTCAGATATTATAGGGCAATCCTTCTTAAAAAATCACTTAATACAGTCAGCAGCATCAGGTAGAGTACCTCATGCTCAGTTATTTATTGGTGGTGAAGGTACAGGTACACTTCCGATGGCTATCGCTTATGCCCAATACTTACTATGTAAAAACGTAGGTAATGAAAACAATGGTGGAAATGAAGCTTGTAATATCAAGTTTAATAATCTAGCTCACCCCGACCTACACTTTGTATATCCCGTAGCAAACACTGAAGCTGTAAAGAAAAATGCGACTAGTGACCTGTTCGCAGATCAATGGCGTACTTTTCTTAAGACTAATAAATACGGTAGTCTATTTGATTGGTACACACATATAGATATTCAGAATAAGCAAGGTCAGATAGGTGTAGATGAAGCAAGTGAAGTACTTAAAAAACTATCGCTAAAGTCTTATGAAGGTGGCTATAAGATTATGGTCATTTGGATGGCTGATAAGCTAAACACTGAAGCGTCTAATAAGCTATTAAAGTTATTAGAAGAACCACCTGCTAAAACAGTATTCTTACTAATAGCAGAGAATGAGAAGAACATCCTACAGACGATATTATCAAGATGTCAGGTGCTTAAATTCCCTCCATTAAATACGAGTGAAATACAAGAAGCACTAATCCAACGTGAACAATGCGATCCTCAAGAAGCTGCAATAATAGCTAATCAAGCACAAGGTAGTTATAACAAAGCACTTAGCTTAATGAATAACAAAGCGAATGCTTTGCCTTTCGAAAAGTGGTTCGTACAGTGGGTTAGAGCAGCCTTTAGAGCTAAGGGAAATGCAGCTGTAATACAAGAACTAATAGAATGGAGTGAAGAGTTAGCTGCCTTAGGTAGAGAACAACAAAAGCAGTTCTTAGAGTTCTGTATAGAGTTATTTAGACAGGCATTATTACTTAACTATCAAGCGCCAGAACTAGTCTACTATAAAACAACAGTAGACAAGTTTAGACTTGAGAACTTTGCACCCTTCGTAAACGGTGGAAATATAGGAGATATCTATAAAGAACTAGGTGATGCTATATACCATATCGAACGAAATGGAAACGCTAAAATGATATTTACAGACTTGTCTATAAAACTGACAAGGTTGATCCATAAAAAATAAACAAAAGGCTGTCACGTAAGCATACGTGACAGCCTTTTGTTTTATTCTTTTTTCTCTGAAGTAGCACGTTGATAGAGTTTAAGCTCTTCCCACGAAAACTGCTCTTCTGTACTCGCTTTTATTTCTGATAAAGGTTTCCCCTCATTACTATTAAAAAGTTGCTCTAACTCCTTAATACGAGCATCTGGTAATACTTCTTTTAGTTCTATATGACCATCCATTATCAACTTACCTAAATGAGAATAGATTGTCGTAGTAGTAAGCTTTCTAGTCAATGCGATATCTTCAATGTTTGGATTTTCTTTCCACATCTCTAAAGTAGTTACAAAGGTAGATTTCTTCTTCTCCTTAGTACCGTTTTTAGGTGTAGATGAATATATCTCTATATCTTCCTCCTCCTCTACTCCAAGCTTAGTACTGCGTATCAGATTAGCAATATTAACCAAGTGATTAATCTTATATTCACTTATCTCTAGTGAACGTAGATTCTCCTTACATATCTTCTTATCTTCCTCTATAAGTTTCAACATTATAGAAGCTTTCTTCATTTGTATAACCGTCTTTAATAAGGTTTCCTCTAGAGGTACTAACTCATCATACAACGCTTTTGATTTCTTAGCTGTCTTAACCTGAGCAATAGTAAACAACAATTCGAATACCATATGATCCATACGAGGAAAGAAATAATCATACGCCTTAAGCACACGTTCTTTCGTATATTCAAATCTAAATGGCTCTTCTGCAAACAACGCTCTCAACTGATTAACAAACTTCTCAGAGTGTATAACCATCTCATCTAAAGAGTTATTCATCTTCTGAGCCCAATTTCTAAAACTATTCTTCTTACTGCGTTCTGTCTCTGTATTATAGCTATGTAGGTGTGAATGCCACTGTGTACTTAAGTTAAACCACGAATAGGTCTCTATTAAGAACTTACCTAAGAAGTTCTTCGTTTCTAAACGCAGTTGTAAATTAAGTTCTTCAACTCCTGCTTTATTCTGCGCATAACTCATTACGTCACCATCATTGACAAGGCCGTTCATCTGAATAGGCGATAATAAAACAAGTCCTTCTAATGAGCGAAGTCTAGATAAAGCGACATAAGCCTGTCCTGGTAAGAATACTTTAGATACATCTAATATGGCCTTATCGAACGTTAGTCCTTGACTCTTATGTACTGTAATAGCCCACGCTAATTTAAGAGGATAATGACTGAATGTCCCCATAACTTCCTCTACGATCTCTTTAGTATTAGGATCAACTGTAAATTTTACGTTTTGCCATTCATAGCGTTCTACTTCGATGACTTCTTTATTCTCAAACTCTATAAATATCTCGTGCTTAGTTAGGGTCTTCACGATCCCCATCTTCCCATTATAATAGCGCTTCTCAGCTGAAAGATCATTCTTAATAAAGATGACCTGTGCCCCTACTTTTAGTGACAACTTAGCCTCTATAGGGTATATCTTCTCCGGAAACTCTCCCACTACTTCAGACATATAACTATATTCTTTGGTAGTCAATCCTTTAAGGGCATCTATATTAATCTGATCTGCCTTAGCATTATGCGTACTAAGTGTAATATATCCCGGATTATCCTTTATATTAAAAGTTGGATTTGTGTATTGATTTAACAGTGCTACATCTTCTCTAGACACATTATTATTACGCAGATTATTAAGTAGATTAATGAATACTTGATCTGACTGGCGATACACCTTCTCAAGCTCGATATACAATGGAGGATACTGACGTACTACTTCAGAATGAAAGAAAAATACTCCGTCGTAATAGCGTTTAAGAACATCCCATTCTTGATTATTAACTACTGGAGGTAACTGTAATAGATCACCAATAAATAATACTTGTACTCCTCCGAAGGGTTGTTGACTCTTACGGACAGTCTGTAGCATAAAGTTCATTGCATCTAATACGTCTGCACGTAGCATACTTACCTCGTCTATCACTAATAATTCCATACTAATAAACAAGGCCTTACGAGCATTATTCATTAGCATATGGCGTCTTAATGATACTCTATTCTCAAACTTAATGGTATCCGTAAATATAGGTGGGTTCTTTGTATCTGGAACAAAAGCCGCAAAGGGCAAATGGAAGAATGAATGTATCGTAACACCACCAGCATTCAGAGCTGCTATTCCAGTCGGAGCGACTATCACAGCATTCTTATGCGTCGTGTTAATGATTTCCTTTAACAGTGTAGTTTTACCAGTACCCGCCTTACCTGTTAAGAAAATCGACCTGTTCGTCTCATTAATAAACTTAAGTACATATTCTGCTTCTGCTGAAAAATTATTCATTCCTATTTTTTTTACAAAATACGATAATAAAGTTGTTCTAAACTAAAAAAGCCCCTGTAAAAACAGAGGCTTTTTCTAAAGTAATTCAAATAAATTACTTCTTATCTTCAGTTGCAGCAGCAGGTTTAGTCTCCTCTAATTTAGCAGGAGTTGCACTACCTTTATACTTAGCATTTAATTCTTTAATCATGGCATCAGTGATGTCATTACCTTCTTTACTGTAAATTACAGTAGAAGCTTCTTCAGTATTGAATACATACTCTAATTTATTCTTCTTAGCGTACTCAGCAATGTGTTCCTTTACTTTTTTCACAACAGCTTCCATTTCCTCTCCACTTTCTTTTTGTAGAGATTGCATAAGCGTTTGTTGTTTAAATTGTAATTCTTGTTCTTTCTTTTGAAGACCAGCAGCAGCTTGTTCAGCCCATGCTTGACCTTTTTGACGAGCAGTAGCTTGGAACTCTTGAACCTGTCTTTGGAACTGAGCAACTTCTGCTTCTAAGCTTTTTCCTTTTTCTTCAGATTGAATCTTGTATTTAGATTCCATATCTTTCATCTCATCATACTCTTTCATCAATTTTGCAGAATCTACGTAAGCAGTTTTGAATTCAGATGTTGGAGTTGCCGTATTATTACAAGAAAATAATAATCCTGCTATACCTAGCATTAAAATTGTTTTTTTCATTTTCGCTTTTTTAAACCTGTTGTAAATGTAATAAACTTTTTACAGTTAACTAAAAATAATTATTATATAATTAAAATCTATCATTAAGCATTATTAAAATAGATAATCTTAATCAAAACAGTCTCTTTTTAAACACCTAATTAGATAATAACTAAAAACACCTATATATTCATTCCACTCCGTAACCTAAAACCTCTTAAATCGCTTTAAAACAAGAAATACAACTAATTAGAGCTCTAAATCCTCTGCCGATTAGATTATATACCTCCTATTCCTTTCTAAGGTAATAAATCAAAGAAGAATATTCTAAATTATTGCGTGCTTCTATATTTGACTTTAATCCTATGCTAAATGCTTTAAACCAATTTTTCTTACCTGTCTTATATTGTTCAGATAACAACGAAACATAAAAACTGTCAAACAGCATTGGATAAGTTTCTACAAGTTCAAAATGATATGGATTAAAAAGTAAAGGAATAGATGACTGACTAAAATGCCAAAGGTGACGTGGTACATCAAATGCCGCCCAATGCTTACCATAATATTTAGCATCGTACGAATTATAATTAGGAACAGCTATTAATAATGTCCCACCTTTTTTTAAGATTCGTTGAAGAGATTTTATTTGTTCATCTAGATTAACTACATGTTCTAATACATGCCACATGGTAATAGCATCTACTGAATGATCACTAATATTATCTAAACTATCAATCATAGTGATTCCCTTATCGATTCCTAATTGACGAGCATTTTGATTAGGTTCTAATCCTAAAGTAGTCCAACCTCTATTATTTCCTTCAACTAAAAATTCTGCAGTACCACAACCTATATCTAAAAGTAATCCTTTAGTAGGATGTACATCTTCTAATATTTTAAACTTATTCTGTATAGCTTTTGATTTGACTATTTGATACACTTTATCAAAGAAAGTTTTTTTACTATCTGTATGCGAAATATATTCTGGGCTCTCATAGTATGAACCTAATTTATCTAATTCTGGAACAGGCTCAGTTTTTAGCAACTGATAAGTTTCATCTAAATAAAGTTCAAACTTCTCTTTTGATACAGAGAAATCCTCTACTTCAATATACTTAATATTTGCATTTATATCCATCCATGTAGTTTTAAAAGCCACACAAATATAAACAACATATAGCAGGCACCCATCTAAAAAAGCAAAAAAGGATAACCACTACTTTAAAAAATTTACTATTTCAAACGCTAACTTATTTTCAAGAAACTCAAGCGAGATTTAAAAAACAGAACACTATTAAATAATTACTTTAACCTAGATTATACGATAGACATATTAGCAAAAATTAATTACACAAGATAGGTTTAAATTGATTTCAGCATACTATGCTATGATAATAAAGTAAATCTGTCATCGTTAGAATTACTTCAACACTTCTTTAAGATTACTCCACATATAAGCCTATTCATTGTCCTATTGTTGAAGCAATGTTGAACCGGTGTTGAAATAGTGGACTTACAGTTAAACACAGAATAAGCAATATACACATAAACGAAAAGTCAATTCAGACCAATCTTATATGATTACTTTATATTTATATAACTCTATTCTATATTAAACAAAAAACTCCTTATTTGTTCCACGTGGAACAAATAAGGAGTTCTAAAATAATCTTTTTCTAATCTATTATCTACCCATATGGATAAGTAAGATAGATATATCTGTAGGAGTTACTCCACTAATACGTGACGCTTGAGATATAGTAATAGGTCTAATCTTTTTAAACTTCTCTTTAGACTCAAATGATAGTGATACTATCTTATCGTAGTCATAGTTATCAGGGATCTTTACATCCTCTAACCTAGTTAATTTATCAGCGTTATTCTTCTCTTTCTCTATATATCCAGAGTACTTAACTTGTACTTCAGCTTGCTCTAAAATCTCTTGATCTAAGTCATGTTCCTCTACATAAGTCTTCACTTTATCAAACTTAAGAATGTCTTCTAACTCTATTTGTGGACGTGAAAATACCTTAAACATCTTATCAGCTTGAGCCATTAATGAAGATCCTTTTTCTTCTAATATAGGATTACCTTCTTCTGGTTTTACACTTGTCTCTTTAAAGAATTGCACGAAGTTTTCAGCTTGAGTTTGCTTATGCTCCATTCTTCTCATACGTTTTTCAGACGCTAAACCTAATTCAAATGACTTAGGTGTTAATCTAAAATCAGCGTTATCTTGACGTAAAAGTGTACGATATTCTGCACGAGAAGTAAACATTCTATATGGTTCTTCTGTTCCTTTAGTAATCAAATCATCTATAAGAACACCTATATATGCCTCATCTCTTCTAAGAATTAATTCTCCTTTTTGCTGTACTTTTAAGTGCGCATTCATACCTGCCATTAGTCCTTGTGCAGCTGCTTCTTCATATCCAGTAGTACCATTAATCTGCCCAGCAAAGAATAAACCATCTACTAATTTAGTTTCTAATGTATGCTTTAACTGTGTAGGTGGAAAATAATCATACTCAATAGCATAACCTGGTCTAAATATTTTAGCTTTCTCAAATCCTGCAACAGAACGTAGAGCCTTAAACTGAACTTCCTCTGGTAATGATGTAGAGAACCCATTTACATAAATCTCACATGTATTCCATCCTTCAGGTTCAACGAATATTTGGTGTCTTTCCTTATCTGCAAAACGATTAATCTTATCCTCTATCGATGGACAATAACGTGGCCCTATACTTTTAATACGCCCCGTAAACATCGGTGAACGATCAAATCCTTCACGTAACAAATCATGTACTTCAGGCGAAGTATACGTCATATAGCAATCTCTTTGCTCTACTAATGGCTTTGTTACATCTAAATACGAAAACTTAGAAGGGTTAACATCACCACCTTGAACTTCCATTTTACTATAATCTAAAGAACGTCCATCTACTCGCGGAGGTGTACCTGTCTTCATACGTCCTGAAACAAAACCAGCTTTCACTAAGTCTTCAGTAATACCATAAGCAGCACTCTCTCCAGCTCTACCTCCACCGAATTGTTTCTCACCGATATGAATAAGTCCATTTAAGAACGTACCATTAGTTAGAATTACCGTTTCAGCTTTTATTTCTAAACCTAGATTAGTAACTACTCCTTCTATCTTATGATTCTTAATGATAAGAGAGCGTACCATGTCTTGGTAAAAATCTAAATTAGGAGTCCCCTCTAGCATCAGTCTCCATGTCTCAGCAAAGCGCATACGATCCGACTGAACACGAGGTGACCACATAGCAGGTCCTTTAGATTTGTTAAGCATCTTAAACTGTATCGCTGTTTTATCAGAGACAATTCCAGAGTACCCTCCTAAAGCGTCAATCTCTCTAACGATTTGCCCCTTAGCGATTCCTCCCATTGCTGGATTACAAGACATCTGGGCGATGTTCTGCAAACTCATTGTTATCAATAAAGTTTTTGAACCCATATTTGCAGCAGCAGCAGCAGCTTCTGAACCAGCGTGCCCTCCTCCTACTACTATTACATCATATTTATCAGCGAATATACTCATTGTTCCACGTGAAACATTAAATTAAATTACTAAGAAAATACTATTGTTCCACGTGGAACATAGCCATTTTCTCCTCTTCTTTACAGCGCATTAAACGCTCGTCTTCTGGTGATTTGTCTTTATATCCACAGTAGTGTAACACACCATGAGCCATAACTCTCAGTAACTCAACATCAAAATCAACATTAAATTCCTTGGCGTTCTCACGAACTCTTTCTACAGACAAGAAAATATCTCCTGAAACTATTTTACCTTCACAGTAATCAAAACTAATAATATCTGTTAATGTATCATGATCTAAATATTTTACATTTATTTCATGTAAAAACTCATCATCACAAAATATATAACTGATATCACCAGAGATTAATCCTTCTGAAGTTACTATCTCTTCTATCCAATCTTCATATTTAGTTATATCAACTAATTGAAAATCAGTTTCATAGTTAAAAAATATCATTCTTTTTCTCTATTAAAAAATAATTGCTGCAAAGGTACACGGAAAAATAAAAAATAAACTTAAAAAGCCCTTAAAATATCAATCTTACGAATTAAAAACTCAGATAGCTAATGAATTAGCTTTAACTCCTTTAAATACGCACCAAAATACTTAGTCGTAGTTAATACAACCCCGTGAGCTTTCAATATTCTACGCATCTACGAAGTGAAATTCAAATATCAAAACCACAAAGCGAAGTTTCAATAAAAATCACCACTAGTAAAGGAATCAGATAAAATTAGAATGCCAAAGTTACACAAATCATTTCCCTTTACACTAACAAACGAGAAAACTATAAAATAATAATTTCCATACCCCTCCACTACTTCCCTAAAATATTTCACGTGAAACATTTTTTAAAATACAACAATCATAAGAGATCCTTTGATCAACAACTGAGAGCTAAACCACAAAAAGACAAATCGAGAACTATTAATTACTCCTTGCGTTATTCCTTTAAAATATTCTATGTAGGATATTTTTCTAAATAGAACAATTACGATGCGTACTTTGATTAATCACAAAAACCTAGAAGTATAAACGATTTACCCCTATTACAATTCCGTTAAAAGATTTTGTGTAAAAGATTTTTCAAAATAGAACAACTACGGCATACACTTCGATTACAAAAAAAAACATTAAAACACACATTTTTTCAGAAACTAATCTCCTTGCTATAATTTCGATAAAACGGACTAAGTCCCATTCAAAAAAAAATATGAAAATCTCAGAGGGTTCTAAAAGATGTTTATTTTCTGAAAAACTAAAGAGGTACGATAAAATCCACCGAAAAAAACTTTTCAGTAAAAAACTACGAAAAGAAAATAAAGTAAACTAAAAAAAGTGGTGTTACAACAAAATGTTCCACGAGGAACATTTTACTTTTATGAATCAATAGCGTCCTAAACGCTTAAAAAAAGGCAAAAAAAAAGAGAGTAAATTAAGGATCTCAAATTATCTTTGAGTTGCACACCAAAAAACACTCTCTCTATGACAAATGTAACTT
>NZ_NSGJ01000059.1 GCF_002286775.1 Myroides sp. N17-2 | reverse complement strand
GCACTATGCAATCACTCGCATAGCACGTATCCGTAGGCTACTATTGACGAAACAATAGGTCTAATCTAACGTTAGACAGCCACTTACACAACCTCGTGTCGCACGAACTTAAAATCATAAATATACATCGAGAATCCTTTCTCGATTTGCTGTTTGATAAAGTTATTCACCACAGCGTAGGATTTACCAGAACCAGGAGTACCAAGCACAATAGTTGCCCGAAATGGATTAACGATGTTTATCCAACCACTGTTCCATTTTCCTTTGTAATAGAATTTGGAAGGTAGGTTAACTGAGTACTCATTTTCGATTAAGCGGGTTTCTTGCATAAAACTCTCGTTTTCAAAATTAAATACGTCTTGCATTAGATTGTCATTGAGTAATCTACTTATCCAAGCACCTGAGACAAGAAGTAAGATGTAGCCTAAAAAGGTGCTTACTATGTAAAGTATAGCGCTCCAGAAATATCCAAACTCAAGTAAAAAGAAGTTGAAAAAGAACAGACTAAAACCAACTGTAAAAACAAGAGTGATTTTAGAGACTGTTATCTTTTCATGTTTTACGCCTTTGCCTCCCCACAGGCTTAAAGAAAGTAAAACCAAACAAAAGAGTTTCGTATAAATTAAATGTGAAAACAGTCCTGCTGTATCGTTGAAGTTCACAAGTATTCTATCTACAACTCTGTGTGTTATTCTAAGACTTAAAAAGAAAGAATAACAATACCAGTATAGGTGCATAAGCATAATAAGAATGCTCACTGCTCGCATAAATGCTAATATTTTAGCAAGCGCTTTTAAATCGTCTTCTGATTGCATAGTGTAATAATTTAAAGATTAACTATTAAAAATAGAAGACGATTGCAATGTCAAATGTTTATTGGAATGTAGAGGAACTGTTTTGCTTCGAAGAGCTAAATAGTAAACAATTAATCAGTTAAGGCAAAAGACTACCTAGTACTACCAAACTAAAAATGAATGGTGTTTTTGAGTCTTATTTTGACATCAACCAAAATAAGACACTATGCAAACCATAAGCAAAAACAAGGGCGGAAGAAAGCAAAAATCTAATCCTAAAAAATACAGACACGTTTTTAGACTCACTGAGTCTGAAAACCAGAGACTCCTTGCTTTGTTTGATTCCTCAGGGATGGCAAACAAAGCAAGCTTTCTTGTTTCTCTGCTTTTAGATAGAGAGATTAAAATGGTAAAAGTAGATGTAGGAGCTTTGCAGTACCACACGTTACTAACCAAGCTCTTTAATCAATTTAAAGCAGTAGGAGTAAACTACAATCAGATTGTAAAGCTATGTAACCAGTACTTCTCTCAAGATAGAGCGAAGCGTTCTATCTTGAGGCTTGAAGAATACACGAAGGATTTAACTAAGCTGTGTTACTATATCATCAAGCTAAGTAAAGAGTTTGAAGAAAAGCATCTTAATTCAAAAGATAAGTTATGATAGCAAAAATTGGAAAAGGAAGTAACCTAATAGGAGTACTGTCTTATAATCAGTTAAAGGTTGATAAAGGACAAGGAGCTGTAATAGATACAAATCATTTACCTGAACTAAATAACTCCTTAAACTACATTGATTCACTCTATAGACACTTTGAACCGTATCTAATTGTGAACAACAAGACAGAAAAGATTGTAAGACACATTTCTTTAAACCCTAACCCTAATGATAAACTAACAGACGATATGTTAAGTGAAATAGCTAAGCAGTATATGAAGCAGATGGGATATGAGAATCAACCCTATATTGCCTATAAGCATAATGATATAGAAAGAGAACACATCCATATTGTAACGGTTTGTACAAATCTTCAAGGAAAGAAAATTGATGATAAATACGATCATTTAAAATCAATGAGAGCTTGCCGTGAAATAGAAAAACAGTTTAATCTAACTTCATCAGTCAATCAGACAAACAATGAATTCAAACAAACTCTATTTACACCAGTTGATCACACCAAGCACAATCTAAAAACTCAAATAGCCTCTGTTATACGTTATCTACCAAAGTACTATAACTATGATAGCTTAACAAGTTACAATGTTTTATTATCTCTATTTAATATCAGAGCGGAAAAGGTAGAGGCTACTTACAACAGACAAGTAAAACAAGGCTTAGTTTATTTTGCTTTAAATGAAAAAGGGGAGAAGGCTAGTAATCCTTTTAAGGCTTCACTGTTTGGTAAAGAGGCTAGTTATCAAGAACTAGAAAAACATTTTAAAGCTTCAAAAGAAAGACTTAAAAACTCTCTAACTAAAGCTAATTTAAAACAAACCATTGAAGTAGCTCTAAACAGTACAAGTTCATTACAAGAGTTTAAAGAAGAACTTTTAAATCAAGGAGTAAACGTTGTTCTCTTTCAAAACAAAGACAATCGTATCTATGGTGTTACTTTTATAGACCACAACTCAAAAAGCGTTTATAAAGGATCTGATTTAGGTAAAAGCTTATCAGCAAATGTTTTTAATCAGAAATGGAGTAGTACAGAAGAGCAAACTAACTCTGATATAATAAAACAAAAGTATATAACCAGTACATCTCACATTGACATACGAGAAACCTCAGAATTACATCCAATGTTTGAGTATCTAAATTCTGATTCTAGGAGTTTAAGTAGTAATGAATTTGCTTCATTGTTTAACCTACTTTCTAACAGTAAGGAAATGGATTATGAAGAATTGAGTTTCGAGCAAAAGATCAAACGAAAAAAGAGAAGGTCTTTATAATACAGTCAATATTGTCTCGGGTTCTCTAAGTTAGATTGCTTGTAGCTTTTAATTTATCTCAAGTAGTTACTTGTTTGTGAAAATTAAAAAAACACATTCATTATTGCTAATGATGTGTTTCTAAATACTAATATTTACAAATTTAAAGCGAACTCTAAAAGTTATTTTTAAGCTACTCTTCTTACATTTGTAGCATTTAATCCTTTTTGTCCTTTTTCAACGTCATACGTTACGTTATCACCTTCTCTGATATCGTCCTCTAAACCGCTAGCGTGAACAAAAATATCTTCATTTCCATTTGTTATAAATCCGAATCCTTTTGTTTCATTGAAAAATTTTACTGTACCTTCTTGCATAATCTTAATTATTAATTTAATATTTTTAATTGTCCCTAAATTACTTATTTAGGGATTTTGTCTTACATAATTTATTTTGTAACCCTCTTAATCTATAGATTAGATGGTCTTTTTTTGAATATTTGAAGATATAGTTGTAATATCCATCCATTCATACTTTTTGATATAATCAATTCTTCTAAGGTAAGATCATTCTTATGATCCTGGTGTTGTATTTCTATTCTATTCATATATATTATTATTGGCTTAAATTCTCTCTAGAATTTAGAACCTCTATTTATTGTTTTGTTGTAAGATTTATCTAAAATCTTATGATTTCCTATTGTACTTTAAACACCTATAATGTAGGGGAGAAAAAAGTTAGGATTTTCTAGTAAATTACTGCTTTTTTATAGGTTTATCTTATTCTATCTCTTAGGCCAAATTGATTAACAGGACTTTTTTAATCATTAGATAGAACCTATTTCACATTATCAATTACTTTAGTCAAAAAGTATTTACTATTTAAAATCATATGGCACTTATTTTCTTTACATTTAGTTTAATACTCTAAATGTATTGTCGAAAAAATAACTATTTGTGAATAAATGATTTTTTAAAAAAAGGACTATTAAATAATAGAATTGATTTTGTACTGAAGATTTTGCAGAGTAATAAATTCTTAATATAGTGTAGAACTAGTAAAGTAAATAGTCAGTTATTTATGTAATAAATGATTTTTATTCTTATTTACATCTGCAAATGTATAGATTTTATTTGTATAAAAAAAATAAATTTCTTGTTAGTATATATTTATTTTGCATCTTGTTTAATGTCAGTGATTTAAATTTGTTTTTTCTGTATCAAAGAGATTTATAAATACCATTTTAATAAAAAATGCTATTGGCGAAAAGTTTTTAAGTGTTTTTGTTAAGCCAATAGTTTTCTAAAAGTGATTTAAGAGTAAAATAAAAGTGCTAAAAATTCATTAGTTTGTAGATATCTATTAATGAAGTTATCTTGACCTTTAGGGAATGGAGAAAGGGTGTATAAATTTCTGTAGCTAAACAGAGAGAGTATAGAACCCTGTGTACCAAATATTCCACAAAGATAGTATTCGCTATAGTACTCTATTTACTTATCTAAAACGAGGATAAAATCTCAAGTCTCATTTTTTGAGATAGTTAATGATATTCTAAATACATTAGTAGCAGGTATTCAAATGATATATTATAGAAAGAACTTATGTTTAGCTAGATGTTTTTTTGGGTCTGAATAAATTTAAAACATCAAAAAATTATCTAATGCTAATCCGTAAACCCCTAAATATTTTGAGTTAACACTCTATTTAATCAAAAAACTAACGACTTCGGAGTAGTTTTCCAGCCCTCTGCAAGAGCAAGTCGTTTTGATGGCACGAACGTAGTTTCGAGTGCCTCAAAACATAACTTGCTCTAATCTTTCGATTAGTAATTCCCCTTATTTTACAAAGTAAAATCTAAAGTGCTTTCATATTAAGAAATCATCTACTATTCTGCACTAAAGTGCCAAGTACTACCTTAAAATTCCATTTAAAGTTTTCAATCTGTACATAAGCTTTCTTTGCTGTAAGATAGTAAAGTAAGTTTTGCAATTGTCTTTTAAATAGCGCTTTAAAGCTGTTTTAAAATAGTTTTTTAGTAAAAACTTAAATATACAAGGCTTTAAAACGATAAAACAATTGTTACAGTTTATGTTCTTTTAAAGAACCAGCTTGTAAAGTTTCAAAGAAACTAAACAAGGCTAATTTAAAACAAGAAAGACTGTTTTACACAAGCTAAGTTTAAAGATAAACAATGCGCATTTAAAATAAAATACAATGTTTTAAAGCAGCTAAAGAGCAAAGTAAACATCGCTTATTTATAATAGGACGACTTGTTTTAAACAAACTAAAACTTACAACTATCCATAACGTAAAATGTAAACTTTTAAAAATGTACAATATGGAAACAGTAAAACAACCTTTGAAAATTAGTTTTTATACCCAAAAAGGAGGAGTGGGTAAATCAACTCTAACGATCCTCTTAGCAAGTATCTTACATTATAGATTAGGCTATAATGTTCTTGTAATGGATTGTGATTTTCCTCAGAACAGTTTAATTCATATGAGAGAGCGTGATAAGGATAGTATCATGCAAAATGAGTATTACAAACAAGCGGCTATTAAGCAGTTCCAAACACTCAAAAAGAAAGCATATTCAATTGTTAAGTGTAAGGCTGAAGATGCTTTAGAAATTGCAGATACTATGATGAAAGAATTGGATCAGACTTTTGATGTTGTGTTCTTTGATTTACCAGGAACGGCTAATACTAAAGGAGTATTATATACTTTAAACAGTATGAATTACATCTTTAGTCCAATTATCGCCGATAGACTGGTTGTGGAAAGTACTTTAGGTTTTACTAAAGCCTTTGCCAATTTACCTAAAAATACAGATAAGTCTTTCAAACAAGAGCTCTGGCTTTTTTGGAATCAGGTAGATGGTAGAGAGAAGACTGAGCTATATGATAGTTATCAGCGTGTTATTAGTCAGTTAGATATTCCTATTATGTCGGCTAGAATAAAAGACAGTAAACGCTTTAGAAAAGAAACAGAAGCTAAGGGTAGGTATGTGTTTCGATCAAGCTTGTTACCTGCCGATATCAATCTAATGAAACTTACCAATCTATCGGAGTTTGTAGACGAGTTCTTAACCATAACTAACCTTTAATACCTTACACAATGAAAGAACAAAACACTTCAAAACAAGAGCCTCAAAAAGCAATCGTTGACGAGGATTATTTAATGAATATTATGAGTGGAGATATAAAAGTCCAACCTACTACAGAAACTAAACAGACTACTGAAGCTGAACCTGTAAAACAACAACAACAACAACAACAACAACAACAACAACAACAACCTTCAGAGGTAAAAGACAAAAAGCCAAAGAAAGAGCCATCGATTACCAAATATCAAGAACTGTTTTTAATTAATGATTTTCCTTCAACAAGAGCAGGAAAGGTAGTTTATATAAGACCTGAGTATCACGAAGTACTACTTCGCATTACCCAACTGGCTAAAGAAGAGAAAACAACGCTTTACTCTTATTTAGACAATATTTTAAAACAGCATTTAAAAGAGTATAACCAAGAAATCACCCAATATTTTAATAATAAATTCAAACCAATTTTATCATGAGAAAATTTAAACACTTTAGAAAATCTACTCTAGTACAAGGTACAGAGAGTAAAGAGAATTACGTAGATACCTTTTTAAAAGAAACATCAACTAGGGCAAGAGACGGTAAAACGGTTTATATCCGACCAGAGTTTCATGAAAAGCTTACACGTATTATTCAGGTAATAGGCGAGGATAAGGTCTCAATTTATGCTTATTTAGACAATCTGTTAGCTAACCACTTTGATGAGTTTTTACAGACGATTGTAGAAGAGTTTAACCAGAAGTATAAACCTATCTTTTAACCTATGGAGATTGTAATAATAATCAGTCTCGTTATTGTTATCGCTTTGCTATTATTAGATAAAAAACCACCCTTAAAAAAAGAAAGCCAAGCAACAGCAGAAGAGCTACCCTTTAAACAAGACGTCCGTGTAAGTGTTATGGGAGAGAGTAAACCAGTTATCCTAAAACAATCTATACAAACCGAGCAAGAGATTAATATAGAAGAGGAAGAACAAGAGTTAGTTACTAACATAGAACCTTTGGACAGTGATTTTACCCAAAGAGTCAATCAAAAAGAACTTAGTAGATTTGTGAACTCTGTTAAGCAGGAGCTAATTGATGAAGCTACCATAGAGACAGCTAAAAAGCTTGATGGTTCAGCGCTTCTTGAATTACTCGAGCAGGCGATGCCCAATTCAGCCAAGTCAATAGCTAAGTTACTAGATCAATCTTTAAATGTAAAATCACCAAAAAAGCAAGACCAGGTAGATAGTCAGGATTTCAATATCAGTGATTTTGTATAGAACAAGACAGTGTTTAATTTTAAGTAATTAAACGCTGTCTTTGCTTTTATAACTTTTAGAAAATCTCCAAGCAGACAATATCACCCCTTAGCTTATTTTACCATTTCACACTATCATAATCAAAGTTGTCGTCATCTAGTTCAAGATCAGATGCAATAGTATTTAATTTCTTTGCCTCTTTTTTTAATTCTACTTTATAAGCTGAATATTCAACTGTTCCAAAACAAGCTTTCTTTAATAACTTAGGTAATTGTCTAAAAGCTTTTTTACCACCATTTAATAAGAAGTAATCAAGGTTGATTCTTCTCATATAAATATATAAACATTCATTAGAAGCATCGATACCACTTGTTATATAATGAGATAAGTTCACTGCCCCTACAGGATCATAGCTATACATCGCTTTTTCTAACCAAAATTCTAATTGCAATAGGTATGCTAATTGAAACTTATTGGTTTGAAAGTAGCGTGTGTTGTATCGAATAGCGTGTAGAAAGAATAAACCATCTACCCAAGATATTTGACAGCCAAAGTATGGAGTACTATTGAGATGAAAATGACTGCCTTCACGCTCTAATCTATTACCTTGAAAAGCTTTTCGTATTTCATATAGCATACTGCCTATTATAGAGTCACGCGATTTAAAATCAGGTTTATGCAAATACTCTTCATTATTCCATAATCCATCAAAAGAATCATATAGAGAAGATAAATCTTCATAAGACCCCCATAGTTCGAAACCAATACCATTTTTGGTTGATAATAGATAAAACATCTTGCTTAATTTTTAAAATAAATATTGAGTGATTCGATTGTTATTTAACTACATAGATTAAAACAAACTGCATTTTTCTAATACTCCATCTTTACAGTTAGTAACCACTAAACAAACCTACAAAAAAAGATTGACCTAGAATATAGTGGTATTAAAAGGTCTTCTTAATGCCAAGAACAACCCTAAACTTCCACAATCAATACCTCAAGCTGTTTTCAAAAGACATTTACCAAAGGTTAAAGGCAGAGCGCCTTTTACCATAATCTATAAATGTCATTCTTATGAAAACAAAAACAATCAAACAAAGGCTATTATTACTACTTGTTATACTAAGTAGTTTACCTCTTTTAGCCCAAGGCAATGGAGTAGCAGGTATCACTGAAGCTACTCAAATGGTTACTTCTTACTTTGACCCAGCTACCAAACTTATCTACGCTATTGGAGCGGTAGTTGGTCTTATTGGGGGAGTAAAGGTTTACAACAAATTCTCTAGCGGTGATCCCGATACAAGCAAGACAGCAGCAAGCTGGTTTGGAGCTTGTATTTTCTTAATTGTAGCAGCTACAATTCTTCGTTCATTTTTCCTTTAAAAGATGCAGTATGAAAAAATATAGCATCAATAAAGGAATCGGATCTACTGTTGAGTTTAAAGGACTCAAGGCACAGTACTTGTTTTATTTCGCAGGTGGACTCTTGGCAGATCTTATTGTTATAATGGTTATGTACATGGCAGGGGTAAACAATCTTATTTGTTTGAGCCTAGGTATTGGATTATCAGGCTATCTGATTTACAAAGTATTTTCAATGAACAAGAAATACGGTCAATATGGACTTATGAAATTTCAAGCCAGAAAGTACTTTCCCAAGTATATCATCTCAAGACAGGATATCAAGGGATATTACAATCATACTAACTTAAAACTTAGAAGCTATGAGAAATACAGCTAAAGCAAATACCCTTGAAAGGATGTTTCCCATTCTATCGGTGGAAAATAACTGTATTGTCTCAAAGCAAGGAGACATCACGGTTTGCTATAAAGTTATCTTACCTGAGATATTTACTATTTCAGATAAGGAGTATGAGATTATGCACTCGGTTTGGTTTAAGGCGGTAAAGACTTTGCCTGAGTTTACTGTGGTACATAAACAATATTGGTTTATAAAAGAAAATTATGAGGCTGATTTTACAGATGGGGAGCAAAGCTATTTAAGCAGAAGCTTTGAAAGACATTTTAACGAGCGACCTTTTTTAAACCACAGTTGTTATTTGTTTGTTACAAAGACCACTAAAGAGCGAATCAAAAGTCAAAGTAACTTTTCTTCACTTACAAGAGGTGAGCTTATCCCTAAACAAATTAGGGATAAGGACACTATTGCAAATTTTATAGAGGCAACAGCTCAAATGCAAAAGATTGTAAATGACAGTGGACTTATTGTTTTAAGTAAACTCTCAGAAGAAGAGATTATTGGAACAGAAGATAAAAGCGGACTATTAGAACAGTATCTAACCCTTAGTAAAAATACTAGAGGAAGCCTTCAGGATATCGCCATAAGCACTGATGCTGTAAGGGTAGGGGATAATAGACTATCTGTGCATACGCTTTCTGATGTGAATGATCTTCCTACGGAAGTTACACAGGCGAGTAAATACGATAAGCTATCAACGGATAAAAGCAGTTGTACCCTTTCTTTTGCAAGTCCACTTGGTCTTTTGTTAAACTGCAATCACATCTATAATCAGTATCTGTTTATAGAGGATAGCAATTACAATCTAAAGCAGTTTGAAAAATCAGCTAAAAATATGCACTCTCTAGCAAGATATAGCAGAGCTAATCAAATTAATAAGCAGTGGATAGAGGAGTATTTAAATATCGCACATAGTCAAGGGTTAACCTCGATAAGAGCCCACTTTAATGTAATGGCTTGGTCAGATAACGCTAGCGAACTTAAACAGCTTAAAAACGACTGTGGAAGCGCACTGGCTTCTATGGAATGTAAGCCAAGACACAATACAGTGGATGCTCCAACGCTTTATTGGGCAGGTATGCCAGGCAATAGCGGAGATTTTCCAAGTGAAGAGAGCTTTTATACCTTCATTGAACCTGCCCTTTGTTTTTTTTCGGGAGAGACCAACTATCAAGACTCACTATCGCTTTTTGGAATTAAAATGGCGGATCGATTAACAGGAAAGCCTATTCATTTGGACATTTCGGATCTACCAATGAAAAAAGGAATTATCACTAACCGCAACAAGTTTATCTTGGGACCATCGGGTAGTGGTAAGAGCTTTTTTACCAATCACATGGTAAGACAGTATTATGAACAAAATGCCCATGTGCTGCTTGTTGATACAGGAAACTCTTATCAAGGACTTTGTGAATTAATACACGCAAAGACAAAAGGAGAAGATGGAGTTTACTTTACGTATACTGAAGAAAATCCCATTGCGTTTAATCCTTTTTACACGGATGATGGTGTCTTTGACATTGAAAAAAGAGAGAGTATTAAGACGCTCATCTTGACTCTTTGGAAGCGTGATGACCAGCCGCCCTCTAGATCGGAAGAAGTTGCGCTTTCAAACGCCGTTAACGGATATATTATAAAGCTTCAAAAAAGCAGTGTAAAACCAAGTTTCAACAGTTTTTATGAATATATAAAAACAGATTATAAAAAGGAACTGATCAAAAAAGAGGTTAGAGAAAAGGACTTTGATCTGGCTAACTTTTTAAATGTGCTTGAACCGTATTATAAAGGAGGAGAATACGACTATCTATTAAACTCCGAAAGCGAGCTTGATTTGTTAAACAAACGCTTTATCGTCTTTGAAATTGATAGCATCAAGGATCACAAAATTTTGTTTCCAATAGTGACTATTATCATTATGGAAGTGTTTATAAATAAGATGAGACGCCTTAAAGGGCAGCGTAAACTAATCCTAATCGAAGAGGCTTGGAAGGCAATAGCGAAGGAGGGTATGGCGGATTATCTACGCTATCTTTTTAAGACCGTTAGAAAGTTTTTTGGAGAGGCAATCGTAGTTACGCAAGAAGTGGATGATATCATCCAATCTCCTATTGTTAAGGAGAGTATTATCAATAATTCAGACTGTAAGATCTTACTTGATCAGCGCAAGTATATGAACAAGTTTGATGATATACAGGCTATGCTTGGACTCACAGACAAGGAGAAAGCTCAGATACTGTCTATTAATCTTGACAACAATCCCAATCGCCTTTACAAAGAAGTATGGATTGGTCTTGGTGGGACACACTCAGGGGTGTATGCTACAGAGGTGAGCTACTCAGAGTATCTCGCTTATACCACAGAAGAAACAGAAAAGCTTCAAGTGATGAACTTGGCTAAAGAGCTTGATGGTAATGTAGAACTGGCTATAAAACGCCTTGTACAAGAAAAACAGGAGAGAGAAAATAAAGAACTCTAATCCATCAAATAATCAAATAATCCATCAAAATTTCACAATTATGAAAAAACTATTTCAGGTAATGATACTAGCATCGCTATGTGTTTTACCAATTAAGTCAAACGCTCAGTGGGTGGTTACTGATCCTGCGAATTTAGCTTCGGGTATTTTAAATAGTGCCAACGAGATTATACAAACTTCTTCCACAGTTAGCAACGTAGTAAAGAACTTTAAAGAAGTCGAAAAGGTCTATAAACAAGGCAAGGAGTATTACGATAAACTTCAAGCGGTCAACAACCTTGTGAAGGACGCTCGAAAGGTTCAACAGACTGTGCTTTTAGTTGGAGACGTCTCAGAGCTGTATGTCAAAAACTTTGGCAAGATGCTCAATGATCCTAACTTTTCCCCTCAAGAGTTAGTGGCTATTGCCAATGGTTACTCTGTTCTTTTAAACGAGAGTACAGCACTATTAAAAGAGCTTAAACAGATTGTGAGTTCCACTAGTCTTTCTTTAAATGACAAGGAGCGAATGGATATTATCGACAAGGTTTATAATCAGATTAAGGACTACCATAGCCTTGTTAGCTACTACACCAGAAAGAACATTTCAGTGAGCATTTTAAGGGCTAAGAAAAAGAACAATACCCAAAGGGTAATGGAATTGTATGGAAGCTCAAATCAAAAATACTGGTAGTTATGGACGATAGTAATTTACACGAGGTTCTACAGAATCTTTATTACGATATGCTACCTCTCTCTAGTGAAATGGCATCGATTGCCAAAGCGGTAGCAGGGCTTGGAGCACTGTTTTATATCGCCTTGCAAGTATGGCAAGCATTAGCCAGAGCAGAACCCATTGATGTATATCCGATGCTAAGACCGTTTGCTATAGGGCTTTGTATTATGTTTTTTCCAACTATTGTCCTTGGAACGATAAACACAGTGCTTAGTCCTGTGGTTAAAGGCACACATCAAATGTTAGAGCATCAGGTTGTTGATTTAAAAGGACTACAAGAAAAGAAAGACATCTTAGAGCGGGAAACTATGCTTCGCAATCCTGAGACAGCCCATTTAGTTTCTAATGAGGAGTTTGATAAGAAGCTTGATGAGCTTGGATGGTCACCCTCGGATCTAGCTGCTATGACAGGGATGTACTTAGAGAAATGGGAATATGATTTTCAAAAGAATCTAAGAGACGCCTTTAGAGAAATATTAGAAATGATCTTTCAAGCGGCAGCTCTTGTTATTGATACCATTCGGACATTCTTTTTAATTGTGCTTTCCATTTTGGGACCCATCGCTTTTGCAATATCTATTTGGAGTGGTTTTGAGTCCACGCTCTCCCAGTGGTTTACTCGGTATATCAGCGTTTACTTCTGGCTACCTGTAGCCGATTTGTTTAGCGCAATGCTTGCCAAGATCCAATCACTGATTATTGAAAGAGATATGCTATTGCTCAATGATCCAAATTTCATTCCAGATACTTCAAATACCGTTTACGTGATTTGTGCGCCCGTAAAGGTTATGTAATAAATATGTTTTTAGCAGGACATCAGGTTAGTATTCTAAACGCCTGTCATCATCCGACTTATTTGTAAGGGAAACCAAACAAGGAGTGTAGCATGTCGGAAAAGGCATAAGTCAGATAGTTATCATTCTGCGACTGAATGACAAGATGAAAAGATAGATATAAGGATAAAATCCGAATTGATTAAATGATAATCCAAGCGGTAGTTGTAGAGACTTTGACGTAAGATAACTATACTCGTCATATTATGATACTTCACTATTGAAGATTAGTAGATGAAGCAAGAATAAATCATAACGCAACCATAGTAAATGGTAAAGGGTGGAAGTCATATCCGAGAATCTATTAAGCTAAGTTATTACATAGCAAACGGGGATTACCTAAGTTGAAATGCCGAAAGGCTATGAGGTTTTAGTCTCTGAATATTCAATAAGGTAACGGAGCTTCCGTAGTAGTCTGAGCAAGGGAAAGCCTTGTACATGGCAAAGGGAAGCAGTTAAAGGTTTGATATAATTAATGAAAAATGTGAGAGACATTATGAGAAATTCAATAAAAATATTAAACGGTCTATCAAAGCATAGTCCACAAGTAAACTATAAATATGAAAGGCTCTATAGAATCTTGTTTAACCAAGAAATGTTTTTTAATGCCTATCAGCGAATCTACGCTAAACCGGGTAATATGACAGCAGGTTCTGATGGTAAGACAATCGATGGAATGAGTCTAGAACGTATCAATAAATTAATAGAAGTGTTACGTGACGAAACATATCAACCACAGCCAGTTAGACGTGTTTATATACCAAAGAAAAATGGAAAAATGCGTCCTCTAGGAATACCAACATTTGATGACAAATTAGTGCAGGAAGTAATACGTATGATTTTAGAAGCTATTTACGAAGGGCAATTTTTAGATTGTTCTCATGGTTTCAGACCAAAACGTAGTTGCCATACGGCATTAACAAAGATTCAGAAAACGTTTACTGGAGCAAAATGGTTCATTGAAGGAGACATAAAAGGTTTCTTTGATGGAATTAACCATGATATACTTATTAGTATTCTTCAAGAACGAATTTCAGATGAACGATTTATTAGATTAATCAGGAAATTCTTAAGAGCAGGCTATGTTGAAGAATGGACTTTTTACAAAACTTATAGTGGAACACCACAAGGAGGAATTGTAAGTCCTATTCTTGCCAATATTTACCTTGATAAATTAGATAGGTATGTAAAGGATTATATAAAATGTTTTGATAAGGGAATTAAGAAAAAGCCCAACGAAGCGCGATTGAAACTTGATACAAAGAAGAAAATGGCAATGCAAAAACTTAAAGTTGTTAAAAATGAAAATGAGCGCCTTTGTGTAGTAAAACAACTCAAAGCTATTGATAAAGAAAGGTTATCCATCACAAGTAATGATGAAATGGATGATAGCTTTAAAAGAATGAAATATGTAAGATATGCAGATGATTTTGTAATTGGTGTAATAGGTAGTAAAGAAGATAGTAAGAGGATTAAAGAAGATATTAAGAACTTTCTTGAGTCAAAATTAAAACTTGAACTGTCAGAAGAAAAAACTTTGATTACCCACACACAAAGAGCTGCAAAATTTCTTGGTTATGAAATTCTAGTGAATAAAAGTAATCTTGCTAAAAGAGACAAGATGGGAAGAATGATAAGATCTTTTAATAAAAAGGTATATCTGAAACTATCTATGGATACAATAAAAAAGAAACTACTTGACTTTGGAGTTCTAGAAATTAAAATGAACAAAGGGAAAGAGGTGTGGAAAGCAAGAGAACATCGTAAAAGTATCAATAATGATGATTTGGAAATTCTACAAAAGTTTAATTATACACTAAGAGGGTTTCACAATTACTATGCGATAGCCAATAATAGCTCTCTATTACATTCTTTTAAGTATATAATGCAATATAGTATGTACAGAACCTTCGCAGGAAAGTACAAAACATCTGTTGCAAAAATTGCTCAGAAGTACAAGATAAATGGAGAGTTTACCATTAGTTATCTCAATAAAAAATCAGAGGTTAAAACACAGATTTTTTACAACGAAAATTTTAAAAGAAGAAGACCTGTAGAGAATACACAGCTTGACATAAAATCTATAATTTATCATGCTAACAGAACGAGTCTAATTGATAGACTTAAAGCTGAAAAGTGTGAGATATGTGGAGAACAAGGAGCTCTAGATATGCATCATGTTAGAAAACTCAAAAACTTAGATGGTAAAGGATATGCCGATAAGTTGATGATTGCAAGACGCAGAAAAACTATTGCTCTTTGTAGAAGCTGTCATCAAAAAACTCATGCAGGTAAGATGGACTGACTCTTTAATGGAGAGCCGGATACGCGGAGACGTGTAAGTCCGGTTCGGGGGCGAGCATTTGAAAACCTACCATAGAAATATGAAAAGGCGTTGGATGCTTAGCCTACTTATGATCATAGGAATAGTAGGGTATTTCACGATTCCAACAGTTACAGGATGGATAATTCAAGCAGGAGGAGCAGGGAACTTTATGCGCAATATGAATCAGACTGCTATGAAAACAGGAAATATCGCTACGGCAGGGGCAGGAGCTGCAACAGGAAATATAGCTGGACAGCTTGTAAAAAAGTAAAGAGCTAGTAATCATTTAAAATAAAAACTAAACCATGGAATTTAAATCACTTCGAAATATAGAAAACAGCTTTAAGCAAATTAGGCTCTACGCTATTGTTTTTGCAAGCGTTTGCTTAGTTGTAGTAGGCTTCACAATCTACAAGAGTTATGATTTTGCAAAAGAACAACGAGAGAAAATCTATGTGCTTGACAAAGGCAAGTCTTTAATGCTTGCCCTGTCTCAAGACGCAAGTATTAATAGACCTGTTGAGGCAAAAGAACATATAAGACGTTTTCACGAGCTGTTCTTCACGCTCTCGCCTGATAAGGCGGCTATTGAGAGTAATATGCAAAGAGCGTTTAACCTCTCTGATAAAACAGCTTTTGATTATTATAAAGACTTACTTGAAAAAGGATATTACAGCCGTGTAATCTCAGGAAATATCCAGCAAAGGGTAGAGGTGGATAGCATCAAGATAGACTTTAACGCTTATCCTTATCAAGCTAAAACTTACACGACTCAGTACATCATACGAGCAAGTAATATCACTAAGCGAAGCCTAGTGACAAGCGCTCAACTTATCTCGGCAGTGCGGTCTGATAATAACCCACAAGGGTTTACTATTGAAAAGTTCACTGTTTTAGAAAACAAGGATATAGAAGTAATAAAGCGTTAAAAACACGTAAAATGAAAAGATTCAAACTTCTAAGAGACAGTTATTCCGGTAAGCTTCACGCTTACTGGAGTAATCTAACAGTAGCCAAACAACGAGTTTGGTTAATCGGAATCTTTACGCTCTATACTCTTATTTACCTATTTGTAGTAAAGGCAAGTTTAACCTCTAACCCTATAATTAAGGCAAAACAAAAACAGAGTAATATAAGAGCAGTGAACTATTTGCTTGAGAAACAAAAGGATAAAAAAACTTATAACCATTTAAATCAACAGTTATGAATACTACCCAAACAGATAAAAAACAGGAGATAGAAAAAGTACCTAAGACAGCTACATTACTAAACACTACAATTGCCAAATACAAAAAGCATCTTGTCTTTGGGTTAATGGGAATAGTGTTTATAGGGGTAATGTACCTTCTTTTTAAACCAGAGGATTCAGCCCTGATTATTCAAAATGACTCGGTTCCAGAAGCCACAACAAGTGCTATGCCAACAGATAAGGTAAAGGCGTATGAAAAAGAGCTTTGGGAACAGAAAAAACAAGAAAATGAAAATGAGGTTCACTCTTTAGCAGATTATTGGAATAGTGAAACAGAGCCCAATAACAATCCTACTTATTATAACGATAGTCAAGAATCGGTATCCACACCTTATCAAAGGTCTTTTGAGAACTACAAACAAAGTCAAGATGTGCTAAGTAGTTTTTATGATAACTCTGATAATAAGGAAACAGATAAGCTGAAAAAACAAATAGAAGAGTTAGAGCAAAGATTAGAAGCTAAAGATGCTCCAATGCCTATTACAATGGATAATCAATTAGAACTGATGGAAAAGTCTTTTCAGATGGCTGCGAAGTACTTACCAAGCAGTCAAACTCCAAATGAAGTAACTCTACCTAATAAAACAGAAATAGCCAAAGTCATCTCAACTAGAAAACAGGCTATTGCAGTGGTTCAAAGCAATGATAAGAACATTGTTTCATCCCTTGTAAAACCAATGAGCCTTCAGGATTTACTATCAAATAACCTTCAAGATGATCAAACCTTTCATACTGCTGAAGGAGAGTATACTGCTCAAGTTCACAAAAACAGCATAAGGGTGAGCATCAAAGAAGATCAAGTTATTATAAACGAAGGTTATATCAAACTTAGACTCTTAGAAAGCATTACAATAAGTGGAGCGCTTTTACCTAAAGAAAGCACCCTGATTGCCAAAATAAAAGTAAATAGCGGACGATTAGAGCTGATTGTAAACTCTATTAAGATAGAAGAGAGTATTATACCAATAGAGCTAATAGGCTATGATAATTACGGACAAAAGGGATTAGAGGTATTAGACCTTCAAGAGATAAGCGCCTCTAAAGAAATCATCGCCAATATGGGACAGACAGCAGGCACGAGCATCTCGATGACAAAGTCTGCAACTGATCAAATAACAGGGGATTTAACTAAAGGTCTTATTCAAGGAGTGTCAGGATATTTCTCTAAGAAAGTAAAAGCTCAGAGAGTAACGCTAAAACAAGGACAAGAACTGTTTCTTGTACCTAAAGAATAACAATCAATAACCAAGTAAAACAATTCATTATGAAAACAATCATTAAATATTTGCTACTGTGTCTAATAACAGTAAACACAGTAACAGCTCAAAACAGCAACCAATCTATTAACCTTTCAACTGCTGCGATACTGCCACACATAGTAGAGCTCACCCAAAACAAAACCACGCATATTATGTTTCCGAGTAGCATTGAATATGTGGATTTAGGAAGTAGTGAAATTATAGCCAATAAAGTGGAAACGACTTCAAACGTCCTTCGTTTAAAAACTACAAAGGATGATATCACTCCTACAAACTTTACAGTGATTACAAACGATGGCAAGTACTACAACTTCAATGCGAGTTACAAAGAAGAACCAGTGTCACTAAACTATGATTTAACCAAGTTTGAGAATCAGAACAGTAAACAACAAAGCGAAGTATTATTTAAAGACTTAGGTAAGACAGCTCCGAGTTTAGCAGATCTATTTATGAAAGCAATCATCAAGAAGAACAAGAAAGAGCTAAACATTAAAAGCAAAAGCTATGGAGTAGAAGCAAGGTTAAAAAGTATCTATACTCAGGATGGCAAACTATATTTTCATTTGTCTATCAATAACAAGAGCAATCTTCCTTATACTATTGACTACGTTAGCTTTAAAATCAAAGATAGAAGAACTGCAAAACGTACAACGATACAAGAAGTAAGTTTAAAACCGATTAGGAATTATACTGATTCTCAAATCATCAATAGTCAAAGTAAACAAGACAATGTCTTTATGTTAGATCAGTTTACCTTGTCTGATAAACAAATACTACTAATTGAAATCAATGAAAAGAATGGAGTGAGGAATCAAGTACTAAAGATTAGAAATTCTGGCGTTTTGAAAATAATACTAATAAGTCAGTTATCAATTTAAATAAAATAATTAATGAGGGCTCCATCATCTAGTTTGGAGCCTTTCTTAGATTAAGAAAGATTGGTAGTCTCTGTACAAAAGCGATTAAATATTTCATTAACAAATGACGATATTATATTAGGTTACTGTAATCGTTTAGTAATAGAAATCAAGTAAAAAACTTTACAAAAGTCTCGTTTTGTACAATAAATAAATTCGTTAGTTTTATAAATTGAGACTTTTACGGATTTCCGTATTAGTTTAAAGAAATAGTTTTATATGTTTGTTATAATTTATTAAATAAAATAATTAGCCATTGTAACAAATAATAAAAAAGTATGGAATTAAGTAAAATTATTATTCATGAATTAATAAAAGAGAGTGAAAGCAATGTAGTAAATTTGATTCTTTCCGATGAGCTAATACCAAATAATTTAGAGTCTAAGACATTAATAACATCCTTGTCTGAGAGTTATAAAAGTGATAAGATATTGTATGCTGTTTTTGATGAATCAGAAGGGAAATATTTTCCTGAGAAATATGTAGAATATAGAGAATCAGAAAGAGATAATGAGAATTTCATTAGTTTTACTAGGGCTGTTATAGGCAATTTAGTTAACTTAATTAAACCTATAACATTTGCTACAGGGGGGTATTTCGTCTTTTCAGAGTATCAGGATAATGGTTATCAATATATCACTGTTTTTCTAATCCGTGATGTAGAGGGTAAAGTTATAAAGAAAACAAGTAACTCATATTCAATACAGACGATTGAATACGTTGATACAAAGAATTTAGCAATGGCTTGTCGTATAAATGAGAATAGAATAGAAGAAGATGATGTGAATTACCTTTCTTTTATACAACTTCGACAAAAGGAAGTATCAGAATACTTTAAAAATTGGATATCTATTGAGCAATTAGAATCAAGTAGTGATTATACCAAATCATTGTATAGTATTATAACACAAATAGAAACTCCCTTAAACCCTGAAACAAATATTAGATACGATATTGATGAGTTTAGGAACCTAGTGTATAATTATGCATCGAGTAGTCCTACTAAAACAATAGATATAAAAGAATTAAGTCTTCATTTTTATCAAGATAGAGATAAAATTACAGACTATGCAGAAGGTAATAATATATCTATTGATGCAGAATTTAGATATAATGAAAGACAGTTGAAGAAATTTATAAAGTTAGAAGTTAATAGAGATGGTATAAATTTAAAGTTCTCTAGAGGTGCCTTGAATGAAAAGGTTAGATTATCTTCAGATAATCCGAATCTTGTAATAATTGAATCACAGAATTTTGCTAATGCTTTGAGAAGAGAAATAGAGAATAATTAATGTTAGAGATTCATAAAAACGTATTTAGTATATTCAATCATTCTAGTTATGAAATAAAGAGTGATAAAATAGTCTTCACATACTCAAGAAGTATTGAAAGTAAGTTTGATGATTTAGGTATCAAATATGAAAAAATAAGAAATGAAACGTTAAGTGTTGAAAAAAAGTCACTCCCAATGAGTGTGTATTCTGATTTTAAATCTTATTTAAAAATATCGGAAATAAATGTCAGTAAAAGTGTGTTAATTTTAAATATTAATTCTTTACCTTATTCATTAATCGAAGATAAAACGTATATTAATTTCGAACAAGAAGATGAAAATTATTTTTTTAAAAATGCTATATCTTTTAATGATTTTATAGAATATCTAAAAACACATGCTCCTGATACTGATGAAACATTTATTTTTATTGATTATTTAAATGATATCTCAAGAAAAATTGTATTGACAAGCTTAGCAGATAAAGGAAGATTAATTATCAAGTATCATAATCATGTGCAAAACTTTAATGAAAACATAGATTTAAGTATTTCATTAGTAGATTTTAAAAAGTGTTTTGATGAGCAGAATTATCATTTACCTAAATTTTTAAAAAGTTCCATTATAGAGTATGCTAGTAGATTTGACGCTGATACCAGGATATTTAAAATATATGAGACTTTAGGTGAGATTGTAGATAAAGCTAAAATTAATTTTGAAGTTTATTTGAATAATTTATCAATAGATAAAATAAGAAAAGAATATGATGATTATAAATCTAAATATTTCAAAGATGTTTCAGAAATATTAAATAATTTAACTCATAAAATTATTGGACTTCCTATTTTCATTTCGACTATTCTATTTGCAGTAGAAAAGAGTAAAGATAGTGTGTTATTTCTTGTGTTTTTAATTCTAATTATATTAATTACGAATCTTTACGTTGTTCTTTTATTGAAAATTAATGTTGATGATCTAACTTATATAAAAAAAATTGTAAATCAAGATTTTGATGCTCTTAAGGAGAACAATTTCTTTACAAAATATCCCAAAGAACTAGTCTTTTTTACTAAAATAAAATCACATATACTTAAACGAGTTGATTATTTAAGGGTAATATGTGAATCTTATTTTTGGGTTTTAGGATTGGCAAATATTTCAATTATTGCATTGATTTTGAGGTATATTGAATGTGATTCTGTGCAAATTATTTTAATTTCATTAGCATTGATTTATATATTATATATTTCAAGAAAGATATTAATGAAGAATAGAATAGAGCAAACAGAAAACAATTGAGAATTGGATTGTACTAGTGATTTAACTTTAATTATAACTAATAGTGTTTGGTATGCTAGAAAAGAATATAAAAGAGGATTTTTTAGATTTATTTTATCATGATTTACGTGATGAAAAATTAGAAAATGATAATTGTTTAAATTTATTTACTTTAAAAGTTAGAAATAACGCATTTTCTTATGATGAGTTAGTAAGCGAATTAGGAAATAAGCTCTATTATTTTGCATTATCAAGAAAGCAAATAGATATATTAAAGAAAGAGGATAAGCTTAATGATTTAATAAAAAAGTCAAAAGCTAAGCTGAAAGATCACTCAACTAATGATGGAGAGTTAGGGGAGATACTTCTATATTGTTTACTTGAATCTCACCTAAATGCACCTAAAATTTTAACTAAACTAGAGTTAAAAACTAATGCCGAAGATTATGTGAAGGGAGCAGATGGAGTTCACCTTTTAAAGTTAAATGATACTGATTATCAATTGATTTTAGGTGAATCTAAATTAAATTCTGATTTATCATCTGGTATTTACGAAGCATTTGCATCGATTAATAAATTTTTGAAATCAGATTCTAAACTTGAATTTGAGTTTGATTTAATAAATAGTGAACTTGTAAAAGAGGCTTATGAAGAAGATAGTTATCATGTATTAAAAAAAATAATTCTTCCAAGTGCTAAAGCAGATGAAACTTATTTAGACTATTCTTTTGGAATTTTCTTAGGATTTGATATTGAGGTTACTAAAGAGGAACTAAAACTAACTAACAATGAATTTAGAACAAGTATAAGAGAAAAAATAAAAAATGAAATACTTAGTGTTAAGGAAAAATTTAATTACCAACTTAAAAAAGAAGGTTATAGAGGCTATCAATTTTATATTTATGTAGTTCCTTTTTCTGATTTAAAAACTATACGTAAAGAAATAATCAAACAGATTTCAGAATAATGAAACTTATCGAAAAATTAGTAGAGGATATATTTAATGATGAATATTTTAAGTCTCTATTTAACAAGTGTATTTTAATAACAGCTAATAATATCTTTAAAAGCAGAATAAAACTTGAACTTAGTACTAAGGAACTTAAGGATTTGCTTAGGTTTGCAGATATTCTTTCGACTTCATCTGACTCTATTGCTCGAAATAAAGCTTATCAAATTATTTCTGCATTAAATCATAATTATAGTGATAATAAGGTTTACAGGACTATTTCGAAAGCGGTCTTTAGTAAATTGGGAAATTTTCCAGCTATTAATTATTTAGAAAATAAGAATGCTAATTATGCTAATTTACCTTTAACAAGGGAAATAGAGGCACAATCTAAAAAACTTGTTCAAGAAGCACCAGATAGTAATGGTATGATTTTTACGGATACACAATTTGAACTTTATAGTAAATTGTCAAATAGTCTGGAATTTAGTTTTTCAGGACCAACTTCTATGGGGAAATCATTTATTATTAAATCATTTATAAGAAAAGTAATAAGAAATACTCCTCCAGAAAATATTGTTATTATTGTTCCCACTAGAGCTTTAATAAACCAGTTTTTTTCTGAATTAAAGACTGATTTAGAAAAGCAACTTAACTTATTTAAATATAAGGTATTTATTAATTCGAATATTTCAGATATTGTAACAGAAGAAAAATTTAATTATATTTTTATTTTAACCCCTGAGAGACTTTTAAGCTATTTATCACAGGAAGATAATCCACCAATTGGTTTTTTATTTGTAGATGAAGCTCATAAATTGGCAAGTGAAAAAGATACTCGAAGTATTACTACATATTCTGCAATAGAAAAGGCACAGAAAAGATATGGAAATATTAAACTATATTTTTCATCTCCTAATGTTTCAAATCCAGAAGTATTCCTATCATTATTTAATAGGAATATTACAAACTCTTTTAAAACTATAGAATCTCCTGTTTCCCAGAATATCTATTTTGTAGATTTAGAAATGAAAGAGGCTGAAGTATATTCAGATAATAGGGCATTGAATCTTGAGAATATAATAGGTAATAAAGAATATTCTGTTAGTGAATTTATTAAGGCTATTGGAGAGCAAAAAAATAATCTTGTTTATTGTAATAGTAAGAGAAATACTATAGATAGGTCGAGAGAATTTGCTGCTAAAATTGAAAGTGGTATTCAAGATAAAGAAATTCAGGATGCTATAGATAGTGTAAAAGATTATATACATCCAGAATATTATTTAGTTGATTTTTTAAAAAAAGGAATAGCTTTTCATTATGGAAGGCTACCACAATTAGTAAGAAATTTAGTAGAAGATCTTTATAAAAAGGAAAAAATAAGATATGTTTTTTGCACATCAACTCTTTTAGAAGGTGTTAATATGCCAACACAAAATATTTTTATACTTGATAATAAAAATGGTGGAAGAAATACTCTTTCGCAAATTGATTTTTGGAATTTATCAGGAAGGGCAGGTCGATTAAGTAGAGAATTAGAAGGAAATATATTTTGTATCCAAACTAAAGAAATAAAATGGGAAAGTAAAGAATTATTAATAAAAAAAGAAATAACACTAAAACCTACTATATTGACGAAAGTTGATAAAAATCTACAAAAAATAACAAAACTACTTGAAGACAAAGATGTATCAGGAACTGAGACTGAAAAAGAGATTTTAAAATATATTGCTAACATTATTAAGGTAGATACATTAGAAACTAATTCAAATTATAGTAGCCCTATTATAGACAGATTAATAGAGAAAAATAAGCAAAAAATAATTGACTTAGCTCAAAGTAAGATAGAAAATTATAAAATACCTTCTTTTATCTTGAATTTTAATCAAACTATTGACTTTAATGTCCAAGAAAGAGTTTATGAACATGTAAAAAAAGTTAAAAGAAGTATCTTACCTCGTGAGATTAAATATAATGAGTGTTTAAAGGTACTTGAAGATTTCCATAAATTATATTCTTGGGATATAAAAGAGAAAAAACTTTCAAATGTAAATAGTTTAAAATATTATGCGGTTTTGATGAATCAATGGATTAATGGATTATCTCTAAGCCAAATAATTAGTCAATCTATAGATTGGTATGATAGTAAAGGATATACTATTAAAATAAATTACATTGATTCTGAGGTGTTTAATAAACTAAATAAACAACATGTAAATATCTTGATTGAAAATATAATAGATGATTTAGAATATATATTAAGGTTTATTCTTGAGAAATATTTTAATCACTATCATCAGATAGTTGTTAATGTAATAGGTGAAGAAAAGGCAGGGAGTAATTGGGCTACTTTACTTGAATATGGCACTCAAAATCCATTAATCATAGCTTTACAGAATATTGGTTTTTCAAGAAATACAGCGTTGAAAATTTTTAAAAATCACAGGAATACTCTACAAATCACAGAGAATAAATTAATAGGTGTTAATAAAGAGCTACTTTTGAAATCATTAAAAATAGACTCACTAGAATATAATGAGATAAAAAAAGTTATATAATAGTTGTTTATAAATGTAAATTATCATTATTTTTACTATAATTAAACTACTTAAAAATCATTGATATAAAAGCTCGGCTATTTCATGGCACACAAAAAATTAAAAACCTGAAAGTCGCGATTTATAATACATACGGAGTAGGGTGTAAATCCCTCTTTCTCCGCTGAAAAGCCCGATAACACTAGTTATCGGGCTTTTTTTTGCTTAATGTGCACCTAATTTGCACCCAAAAACAATATAAACTCGTCTAATTAGGGATCAATCTCAAAAGTTGTGTTTATGCATAAAGTTTAGTCAATCTGTATAAGAAGAAGTCAATATCTCTTACTCCTCTAAATTGAGCCCTGAATGCTTTAATTTTGGCATTAAA
>NZ_NSGJ01000058.1 GCF_002286775.1 Myroides sp. N17-2 | reverse complement strand
TTACTAGAAAAATATGTACTTTTACTCATCGTGTTTATTGTTTTGCAAGACTAAACTACGATAACTTTTTAGAAGTCAGCTTGCTGGCTTCTTTTTTTTTATCGGACAACAATGATTTAATTATAGTTTATCGTATGCTGGGAATACCATAGACACCACACGTTTCCACTCAGGATGGCGTTTGATATACGCATATACTAAAGGACATAATGGAAATAATTCATAACCATTAGACTCAATATACATTAGACTCTTCTCAATTAAAGCAGTTGCAACACCCCTACCTGCTAACTCTTCTGGACTCTCTGTATGGATAAGCTTTATCACTTTACCTTCTTCTGCATAATCTATAAATGCTGTATAACCATCAACTGTCAACTCAAAACGTTTCGTATCAGTATTTTTAACTACTTCTAAAGTTACAAATTCTTCTTTCATATCTATCTATTTTTGGATTATTAAATCTTTGTCTTACAAAAATATGCCAAGAAGCACTCCTTTTCACTTGTGGTAGATTAAGTTTTATACATCGTTCTGATTTAAATAAAACTTTACGAGATACAAATATTATCCCTAATCTAAAAAATTAATAGAGGCTTTTTTTATTTATCACTTTTCAACCTCTCCTTAACCCCGTGTTTTCAACTTCTTTCAAGTCCTTTTTTTCTAATACCTTCTGTATTTAGAGCAAAATGTACAAATTACAAAAAAAAGGCTTTCACTTTTTTTTAACCCTAAATATCATAACAAGCTGTATTTAACCAATTTAAAAAATATCATGTGTTTTCCAATTTTTTAAAGACACCTCTCAATCCCAACAGGAGTCAGTACTCATGCTAAGCTGCTCGACAGTTACTCGAGTATTAGCCGTAAATAGTCGTACAGAGAAGCCATTTGTCGAACAATGTATCACTTATTGATACGGAATCTTCCTTTAACTGAGAATCGAGATAGATATGAATTTACATCTAGAAAGGACTAATAAAGTACTTCAAAATCTTAGATAGAAAAGTAAAATAAAGGGGAAAATAGGCTCTAAAAGGTACTTCTTGATATTACATTGTAAACTAAAAAACTATTTTTTCATCTCTACAAACGCAGTAAATACATTAAAATAATACGCTATACTTCTAAAATAACACTGATTACATTTTTTGGCACGGTATATGTAAACATCTATTCGCAACAAAAACAATAAACTTTCTTTTTCTTAAGCGACCTAGTTATCCCCAAGTAACTAGGTCGCTTTTTTTATAAGTCTTCATTAAGGGATTACAGACGCTACTCTTTATACCACTTAACATACTGATTACAAGCGGTCATAAACAAAACTTAACTATTCTCTAACAAAAATGTACTTGTTCAAAAGATTTTAATATTTTTGCGACACTAATTTTAATACATTAAATATGTTTGGAGACTTAATGGGTATGATGGGTAAACTTCAAGAAACCCAAGCAAAAATAGAGGAGACTAAAAAAAGATTAGATACTGTACTAGTAGATGATCAAAGTAATGACGGAATGCTAAAAGTAACGTTGACTGCTAATAGAACTATCCGCTCTTTATCTATCTCTGATGAATTAATGGAAGACAAAGACCAATTAGAAGACTATCTTATTATGGTGCTTAATCGCGCTATAGATAAGGCTTCTACTATCAATGAAGCTGAACTAGCGGCTGCAGCTAAAGATGGTATGCCAAATATCCCAGGAATGGACTTATTCAAATAATAATATGAAAAAAATTATCTGTGCTCTTCTACTTGCTACTGGAGCTATATTCGTATCTTGTAATAAAGAAGAATCTAAAGGCAATCTTACTGTAACTGGTAACGTCGATGGATTTAAACAAGGTAAATTATATCTATATCAAATACAGGATACGGTAGTTAAAGCTATCGACTCACTAACTGTAAATGGAGATTCTAAATTTAAGTTTAGCTTAAATATTGACTCACCTGAGGTATTTTATTTGACATTAGACAGAGGGCATACTAACTCTCAGGATAACCAAATTATGTTCTTCGCTGAGCCAGGTCAGATGACAATCAATACGTCTCTTAAGAACTTCTATAGCGATGCTAAAGTAACAGGTTCTAAATCTCAGGAGACTTATGATGAATATATCAAGACTCGCTCTATTATAGTAGAGAAACAAAATAATCTATTAGTAGACATTTTTAATGCTGAGAAAGAAAAGAACGATTCGAAAAAAGATAGCTTAGTGAATCTATCTAAAAAGCTAACGATTCGAAAGTATTTGAATGCTGTTAACTTTGCGATTAACCACAAGGAATCTGATGCGAGCCCTTATATTGCTTTAACAGAGTTATACGATGCGAATACTAAACTATTAGATACTGTATTTAATTCACTATCTAAAGATGTGACTGCTCGTAAGTATGGTAAACAATTTAATGAGTATATCAAAGAAAGAAAAACACAAGAAGCGCAAGTAAAAACTGAACAAGTACCTACTGCTGAAGTGCAACAATAATTTTAAAAACGCCTTATGGGCGTTTTTTTTGTACCTTACCTTTACTATGACACTAACCTCACAACTACAACAAGCATTACAACTCTCTGTACAAGAGGCTAAGCTAGCAGAGAGCTTATTCACTCCTGTTTCTTTTAATAAAGGGGATGTGATAATCTCACCTCTACAGCATACTTGTCCCCTATACTATATTACTGCAGGATTTGTGAGGGTGTATGCGCTGCAAGACGGCAAAGAAATCACACAGTGGATAGGTAGTCCACACTACTTTATGACAGATCTCTCTGCTTGGATATTTGGATCTCCTATTAAGTGGACGATAGAAGCGATAACACTAGTAAAAGCATTGTGTATTACTAAAAGTGACTATGCTATATTGGCGTCACAAGTAGCTCATTGGCAAGAAAAGGAAAGAGGATTTATTGGTCATTGTTTTGAACAAATGGAACAACGCATATTCCAATTTATATCTCTATCAGCAGAACAGCGTTATGCCGTGTTCTTTAAACAACTAGGTTCTCTATTTAATGAAGTACCACATCAATACATCGCTTCTATGCTAGGGATGACACCAGAAACATTAAGTAGAATTAGAAAAAAGGTAGCAAAAGAATAATTAAGTTGTTAACCTGATTAGTGCTAATTCAATGTTTAAGATTCTATATTTGTGTCAACCCAAAAAAACTATAAAATGAACTTACAACAACAATTACAAAACAAAATAGACTTAAAGACCAAACCACTAAACGCTTTAGGTCTTCTAGAAAAGATAGCTTACAAAATAGGCAAAGCGCAACAATCACTGACGCCAAAATTAGTTAACCCTACTATAATCGTCTTCGCTGCTGACCACGGATTAGCAAAAGAGGGTGTTAGTGCATATCCTGCTGAAGTAACCTATCAGATGGTACTTAATTTTTTAAATAAGGGTGCTGCTATCAATGTATTCTGTAAACAACATAATATCAATCTAAAAGTAGTCGATGCCGGTGTAAGTCAGCCTTTCGAACCGCATCCTGATTTGATACAAGCTAAGGCAGGTCTAGGTACACATAATATGATTTCAGGTAATGCGATGACTGCTGAAGAACTAGCCTACTGCTTCACTTCAGGAAAAGACATCGTGAAAGATATCGCACAGACAGGTACTAATATTATAGGATTTGGCGAGATGGGAATCGGGAATACTTCATCTGCTTCTCTACTGATGAGTTCATTATTAGACCTCCCTATTGATCAGTGTGTTGGTAAGGGTACAGGGTTAGATGATGAGGGACTTGCCCGCAAAAAGAATATCCTTACTACCATAATAGAGACGCACCCAAAACCAAAAGATGCTAAAGAAGCCTTATTACAATTCGGTGGATATGAGATTGCACAAATCTGTGCAGCTATGCTAGAAGCGTATAGACAAGGAATGATTATATTAGTAGATGGATTTATTGCGTCAAGTGCATTCTTATGCGCGTCTAACATAGAACCTACAATTATAGACAACGCTATATTCTGTCACAAATCAGATGAAAAAGGACATCAGCTATTACTTCGCTCGTTTAACGAACAAGCTATTTTAGATATGAACCTGCGCTTAGGAGAAGGAACAGGATGCGCTCTAGCCTACCCTCTTATCCAGAGTGCAGTGGCATTCTTAAACGAGATGGCTAGTTTTGAATCTGCTAATGTTTCTAACAAATGATAAAAAGAGAACTGATCTATTTTCTTACAGCTGTGATGTTCTTCACTAGGATACCTATTCCGTTTAAAGTACCTTATAGCAGTGAGATTATGAACAAATCACAGAAGTACTTTCCCCTCATCGGTTATATCGTTGGGGCAATGTCTGTACTCGTATATATCTGTGCATCTTACTTATTCTCAAAAGAGATAGCGATAGTCTTATCCATTATAGGAACCGTACTACTTACAGGGGCATTTCACGAAGATGGATTCACAGATATATGTGACTCTTTCGGCGGTGGATATGGCAAAGAGAAGATTATGACTATTATGAAAGACAGTCGTATCGGGGCGTATGGTGTTATCGGTATCGTATTATTACTACTTTTGAAGTTTTTAGCACTAGTAGAGTTGGCTCATTTATCTACCTCATTACTATTGATAACGATGATCAACGGACACGTAACAAGTAGATTTGCTGCGGCTACTGCGATTTACACACATAAATATGTAAGAGACACTGATGATAGTAAATCTAAGCCAATGGCTCAACAGAAGCCTTCTTATACTTCATTATTATGTTCATTAATACTAACTATTATCCCTTATATCCTATTTGATAGTTGGTTATTCATTATACCTTTTTTCGTTTGTTACCTCGGAAAAATGTATTTAACTATGTACTTTAAAAAACATATAGGCGGATATACCGGAGACTGTCTAGGTACAATTCAGCAGGTATGTGAAGTCTTATTTTACTTAACAACACTAACACTATGGAAATTTATGTAATACGTCATACGAAAGTAGATGTCCCTCCAGGACATTGCTACGGTCAGACTGATGTGAACCTCCTAAATGACTATCCAGATGAGATAGCTTTATTCAAAGATAGAATCCCAACAGATCTAGATACTGTAATCTCTAGTCCACTGAAGAGATGTACATTCATAGCAGATGATTTTTCTCCTTATTATTCAACGGATGATAGATTAATGGAGATGAACTTCGGTCAATGGGAAATGAATAAATTGGATGACATTCCGAAAGAGCAACTACAAAATTGGATGGATGATATCGCACACTGTTGTCCTCCTTATGGTGAGAATCTACTCAAGGTACAGGATAGAGTAACCTCATTTTTAAATGAATTAAGACATCTGAACTATACTAAAGTTCTCTTAGTCACACACGCTGGGCCGATACGCTGTATATGGAACTATATCTTACAGACTCCTCTAAGCAGTACTTTTAAAATACCGGTAGACTTTGGTGAAGTACTTCACTTTAACCTTGGGAATACACCTAAAGATGACTATATTATAAAAAAAGTATAACCTTAAATCTGCAGATAACGTTTAAACGAGAATAAATTGTACAAAACAGAGCAAGATTAGCGATTAAAGCACACTGTAGTGTGCTTTAATCGCTAATTGAAGCTATGTAAAGTAGAATTAATTCGCAGTAAATGGTAGTTACAGATTTAAGGTATAAGTAATCTTTCTTGATATTAATCAAGAGATTATTGCCGCCGAAAGCTAACCTTTGTCCTTATCAAATAACATAGATATGAGAATAGAAACAAGCATACAGATAAAGGCAAGTAAAAAAGAGGTTTGGGATGTACTGATGGACTTTAATGAATATGCCTATTGGAATCCATTTATCAAATCTATAACAGGTATAGGTTCTATCGGAATGCCATTAGAAATAACGCTACCAACAATGAAGTTTAAACCAATCGTACACACTAAAAAGAATGAAGAACTGTTTAGTTGGCAAGGAAAGCTATGGGTAAAGGGTATCTTCGATGGACATCATCAATTTAAACTAATCGCTATAGATGATCATAACTGCCTGTTTAAACATCGTGAGGACTTCAGTGGTATACTTGTTCCTCTTTTAAAGAAAAAGCTAAACGCTGATACCCGATTAGGATTTGAAGCGATGAATATAGCATTAAAAAACAGAGTCGAATCTATGACTAAAAAATAGTAAACTGTATAAACCCACATTCCGCATTAGCCAAATACTACAAAGCAATTCTACTTTATAGCCCTTTCATTAGCTCTAAAACCATACTATAGTATGCTTTAATCGCTAATTCAGACCTATTTTGTATAATTACTTTTCGTTTATATGTCTATTGCGTATTATGGGATAAAAACAAAAAACTCGTGAAGTGATTCACGAGTTTTTTGTTATCTTTTATTTGTATTTTATTTTGGTTCTTCTACTTCTAATGGAGTATTGACATTAAATGGGTCATAGCTAACTACTTCCCAATCTTTACTCAATAAGTCAATATAATAGTAGTTCACATTATCATCTTTATCAAAAGCACCATTCTTATTGATATCCTCTATTGTTCTAAAGTATAATCTGTTTTGTGAATCGATTACACTCCAGTCAAGCAATTCGTGAAGATCAACAGTAAGTTTTTTAAAGTTCTTACCACTTCCTTTACTGATATAAAGCGTTTTGATATCATTAGCATCTAGCTTACCATCTCTATTCGTATCAGCATCAAATATGCTATACACTAATATATTCTTCTTTGCTTTCTCTGCGATAGTATTCAAATAAGTAACACTTTGTATCTGTACTTTCTTATTTGTAAGAGGTCTAATCTGTAATGAATCTTTGTGTTGGAACATTAAATTCTCTAAGAATCCTGTTAGTTCAAAAGGGGCATAGTTAGACACAGTATAAGAAGTTTGGTTCACTTTACTCATACCGCTCTTAGAAGAATAACTATATACACGTACTTCTCCTATAGGATGTACTAAATAATCTGACTGTCCCATTAATACAGGCAAATCAGCGATACGGATATCTTCCGTACGATTCTTATCCGTAACCGTTTCAGTAGAGGCAGCTGATGTACCATCTTCTTTATAGATAACTTTAGGTTTCTCTGCTTCTTGTTTACAAGCAACAACTAATAATAAGGCTCCTAAAAACAGTCCTACTCTTACTTTCATAATAGAAAAATTAATACTCCAAAGATACATAAATAGTAATCTCAATTAACAACACTAATTATCATTTTTTTACTTGAACTATAAACAAAAAAGAACCACCTAAGTGATTCTCTTTCATTAATATCTATTTTTGATAAGATTAGACTATAAATTACCCTCTAAAGAAGTGTGATTCATACACTCCTTCATTTCCTACGTTGTCCTTTACCTTTATCACTACATCATTACGTCCTGATACTACCTTGCCATCGCTAAACTTATGTAAGATCTTACGAGTCTTATAATCGAAATCTAACAATATCCAATTACCATTGATATAACCATTGATGGTATCTATCCCTGATATATCATCTCTAACTAAGAATGAGATTTCAGATTCGTTGCTTAACCACTGCCCTTCTGTAAAGCTCGCTTTATCTATAGTAGGAGCATTTTCATCTGCGATAATCTTATAATCACCAAAACTCTTCGTATAAATAGTCCAAAGGTTACCTTTTTTGGTTGTTTTAAAATAATCACGCTTACCTCCATCTACTCTAGCAATAAAAGATTTATCACGATTAGCGATAGTCATTCCTGAAGTGTCAAAAGTAATAGACATACTCTTCGCTACTGGCACCACAGGTTTGTGTAACTTCAGTACCTCATTATCTACAGACATATCCATTAAAAAGTCATTATAAAAAGCCTTTGCAGGAATACTAACTGTTACTTTATTTTTTTCAAAGATGTAATCTCTATCCGAGTTGATTTTATATTCACCTGTTGGGATTGTCTTTTTAGTCTTCGCTACAGCACTAGAATATTCTACAGGTATTTTAATTGTAGTCTTGTTACCGTGATAATCTGACAGTACTATCGTGTAGTTATAATTCTGTCCACTCTTCACATTAAACACCCCTTTATTTGCATCAACAGTTAATACAGATAACGCATAAGGTTTATCATAAAAGAGACGTTGTACTTTCTTTTTAGTACTTAGATAGCGTTCATAATCTACTAAAGCATTTACAAACCCAGTCTCATTAAAAGAAAACAAGTCGAACTTATAAGAGAATAACGGTTTACCATTAACAGAAGTCTCTACCATATACACCCCATTCTTATTGGTATTAAAGTTAGCCGTATCGTGAATATCAATACCGAAACTTAAATCGCCACGTCCTTTTACAGGGCTAGCCAAAAGAGAACCGTCTTTCTGTGTAACATATGACAACTGAGTTGGTGTCTCATTTTCATTCGCTGAAGCATCACTTCCAACAGGATAAACATATAGCCCATTAATCGTAGGAGCTTGTGTATCTGTCAAGAGTTTATCTAATCCCTCTCTAAGTGGATTAATGATATTCTGTGTTTTGGTATCACGAAATTCGTAGTGTAAATGTGGTCCACCAGAACCACCTGTATTACCTGTATAAGCTATTATCTGTCCTTTCTTTACGGCTAATTCATTCTTACGAGGGAATATCTCTATCTCAAAATTATTCTCTGAATAATGTCTATCTAAAACCAATTTGGCAATATCACCTGCATACGAATCTAAGTGCCCATAAACAGTAGTCTGTCCGTTAGGGTGATCTATATATAATGCCTTACCATATCCCCAAGTCGAAACTTTAATACGCGATACAAAACCATCTGCAGGAGCATATACAGGCAAGCCTATACGCTGTTGGGTTTTAATATCAAGTCCAGTATGGAAGTGCGTTCCACGCAGCTCTCCAAAATTACCTGAAGCGTGGATAGAAATATTCAGTGGACTATTAAATACTTCTTGACTTTGGGCGTGTACAATAGTACTAAATGCGCTAATAAAAACGCCTGTTAGTAAATTAACTTTCATAATAACTTTAAACTTTTCCGCTAAATTACATAATACCTTTATAAAAAATAACATTATCACTAAAAATGAAACACATAGCCTTCAGCAATATAAAATAAAAGACTATTTACCATTTTTTTTATAGAAAACTTTTTAAATTTAAATACTAATTGTAACTTTGTTGAAAGGATAGTGAATAAGAAGCATAATGAGCGAACTAACTGATATAATTAATTCTTTAGAGGTAAAGTTTGCTAAACTTATGCAACGACTAAGCACCTTGGAAGCAGAGAACAAACAACTAAAAAGTAGTTTGCAACTAGCACAAGAGGAGATTCAGAAAAACGAGACACAATTAGACTCGATTTACAAAAAGTATGAATCAATACAATTAGCGAATTCACTATTGGGCAGTGAAGAAAATAGAAGAGATACGAAACTCAAGATAAATTCATTGATTAAAGAGATAGATCAATGTATAGCTCATCTCACTAAATAAGGGATAATATGAGTCAAAAAGATGAACAATTAAAGATTAAATTATCTATAGCTGATAGGGTTTACCCTCTAACAGTAGCCTACTCACAAGAAGAAGGACTGCGATCGGCATCAAAGAAGATAGATTTAATGATACATCAATTTGAGGAAAACTATGCCGTAAGAGATAAGCAAGATGTTCTGGCGATGTGTGCATTACAATTCGCATCACAGAATGAGCAAAAGACAATTGATACGACAGATAGTTATAACAAATCTGTAGAACGTTTAATCAGGTTGGATGAGGCTTTAGATCGTGTTCTCTCAAAGAAAATATAACAATACGTTCTTAACATAAGATACTAAAAATACTGCTCACATTAGTACTGTTTGATAAACTTAACACCAACAAATTAAAATGGGTGAATCTTTGCAACTAAAGCATGCTGCCTTGCGCAGATCCTTGAAAAGCAAGCTAACTCAAAACTTGTTATTTATTGAGTTTACACAACTCAAACTAGTGTGGGCTTTTTTTATATATAATTTATAGAAACATTTATGGAAATACTAATGATCATTGGGGGAATAGTGATTGGTGCCGCAATAGGCTTCATGGTAGCAAAGTACCTAGAAAAAAACCATGCTTCCTCAATATTGTCTAACGCACAGAATGAGGCAAAGACGCTAATACGCGATGCCAAGACAGATGGAGAGGCAATAAAAAAAGAGAAGATATTACAAGCTAAAGAGAAGTTTATAGAGTTAAAATCTGAACATGAACAAGTAATCTTAGCGCGTGATAAGAAGATCGCTGAAGCAGAGAAAAGAACTAGAGATAAAGAATCTCAAATTTCAAGTGAATTAGCGAAGGCTAAGAAAGCGAATGATGAAGGTGAGAAAAAAGTAGCTGAATATGATCAGAAACTTGAAATTGTTGAAAAGAAACAAGAAGAAGTAGATAGACTTCACCGCTCTCAAGTAGAACAATTAGAGATTATCTCAGGATTAACTGCTGAAGAAGCTAAAGGTCAAATCATCGAAAGTCTTAAAACAGAAGCTAAAGCAAATGCTATGGCGTCTATTCAAGAAACTATCGAAGAAGCTAAGCTTACTGCTCAACAAGAGGCTAAAAAGATCATTATCGGAACTATCCAACGTATCGGTACAGAAGAAGCGGTAGAGAACTGTGTATCTGTATTCAACATTGAATCTGATGATGTAAAAGGTAGAATTATCGGTAGAGAAGGTAGAAACATTAGAGCTATAGAGGCTGCTACAGGAGTAGAAATCATCGTAGATGATACACCAGAAGCAATTATCTTATCTTGTTTTGACCCTGTAAGAAGAGAAATAGCTCGTCTATCTCTACACAGATTAGTAACAGACGGACGTATCCACCCTGCTCGTATCGAAGAGGTTGTAGCTAAAACTACGAAACAAATCGAAGAGGAGATCATCGAGATAGGTAAAAGAACTGTTATTGATTTAGGTATTCACGGATTACACCCTGAGTTAATCAAAATAATAGGTAGAATGAAATATCGTTCTTCTTATGGACAAAACTTACTACAACACTCACGTGAAGTAGCTAAATTATGTGGATTAATGGCAGCTGAGCTTGGATTAAACGTTAAGTTAGCTAAACGTGCTGGATTACTTCATGATATCGGTAAAGTACCAGAAACGGAAAGTGAATTACCTCACGCTATCTTAGGTATGCAGTGGGCTGAGAAATACGGTGAAAAACCAGAAGTATGTAATGCTATCGGTGCTCACCACGATGAGATAGAGATGACTACATTAATCTCTCCTATCATCCAAGTATGTGATGCTATATCAGGTGCTAGACCAGGTGCTAGACGTCAAGTATTAGATTCATACATCCAACGTCTGAAAGACTTAGAAAGCATCGCTAATGAGTTTAACGGAGTTAAGAATGCTTATGCTATCCAAGCTGGACGTGAACTACGTGTTATCGTAGAAAGTGAAAAAGTAACTGATGAAATGGCAGCGACTCTATCTTTCGACATCTCACAAAAGATCCAAACTGAAATGACTTATCCAGGTCAAGTGAAGATCACTGTAATTAGAGAAACAAGAGCAATCAACATTGCTAAATAATAAAGACTTCTAGTCAACAAAAAAGAGCTATTGAAATTCAATAGCTCTTTTTTTATATCCTTAATTTGTCTTTTTAACCCAGAATCAGTGATAGACATATCAACGAAAAGTAATTATACAAAATAGGTCTGAATTAGTGACGAAACCATACTATAGTATGGTTGAGAAGCTGATGAAAGAGATATAAAGTAGAATTGCTTTGTAGTATTTGGCTAATGCTGATTCTGGGTTTAACTCTTAGATGATCTAGGATGAAACTCTTCTAACACAGACCTTAAACGCTCTGTAGAGACATGTGTATAGATCTCTGTAGTAGTTATATTTTCATGGCCTAACATCAGTTGTATCGCTCTAATATCAGCCCCATTCTCTAATAGGTGGGTAGCAAATGAATGTCTAAAGGTATGAGGACTAATATTCTTCTGCAAACTAATTTCAACTGCTAATCGCTTAATAATCGTGAATATCATAGCACGGGTTAATTGTCCTCCTCTTCTATTTAAAAATAGGATATCAGAACTATCTTTCTTTACTACCATATGAGCGCGAATAGAGTCGTTATACAACACTATTAACTCCATCGTATTGGTATCTATAGGAACAAAACGATGCTTGCTCCCCTTCCCTATTACCCTAATAAACCCTTCTTCGAAGAACAAATCAGATAAACGAAGTCCAACTAATTCACTAACACGCAGTCCACAGCTATATAATGTCTCTAACATCACTTTGTTTCTAAAGCCTTCTGGAGTAGACTGATCTATAGCACCTATCAGTAAATCTATCTCTTCCACGCTTAATACGTCAGGTAACTTACGTCCTGTCTTAGGAGTATCAATCAACTCTACAGGAGACTTCTTAATATACCCCTCTAATATAAAGTAATTAAAGAAGTTCTTTAGTCCGGCTATTATCCTAGCCTGTGTAGTCGGAGCCACAACTTCTGCTATACTATATAGAAAACCTTGAAGCACACTCGTATCAATAGAATCAATACTGTACTTATCCTCAAAGCCATCTAGATAGTTGATAAACTTGCGGATATCTAACTCATAACTATCCACAGAGTTCATCGATAATCCTCGTTCTAACTTTAAATAAGTAGTAAACATCTTAATATTCCCTTCCCAATACCCAGAAGCCATAGATAACATTTTAATTTACCTCAAATATACAAACAAAAAAAGAGCCTCTAAAAAGAGGCTCTCTATATTCAATTAAGATTGTAATCTAATTAGAATTTGTAAGTTAAACCGAATGTAGCTGTATCAAAGAAGTTATTGAATACATTTAAGTCAGTATTGAACTCACTAACTGCTTTACCACCATCTTTCTTAGCAGAAGAATAAGAAATAACATCTCCTAAGTTAAAGCTAATTGCAACATTCTTAGTAACGAAATAGTTCATACCAAGATTTAAACCAGCAGCCATACCTTTAGTTTTAACAGCATCTTTAACACCGTCTTTAACTTGAGCATAACCTACACCTACTTCTGCATAAGTTTTGAAACGTTGACCTAATTCTAAGAAATAGTAACGACCAAACACACCTCCGTAAAAGCTATTAACTTTTGCAGTTTTAGTTCCATCAACTTTAGTATTAGCAGAACCTACTTCGAAAGATGCTCCAACAGCAAATTTGTCAGATAACATATATCCTACTTTAGGATTAAAGTTAAATACATTCTTTTTCTCGTCTGTATTTTTATCATTTTTAGAATTAAATCCGATGTTTCCTTCAACGAATACGTTAGTTTCTTGGAATCCGAAAGTTGGTTTTTCTGTTTCTTGTGCATTTGCAGTGAAACCGATAGCAGCTACAGCTACTAATGAAAGTACTAATTTTTTCATGTTTTTAAGCTATTTTTAATTAACACATCAAATGTAGCAACATTCACCAATAGCGATGCTTTTTTTAATAATAAAATAACAATTTCGTAACACGAACAAGAAAATAAAACACGTAATCAATTAAAAAACAACATAATATATCAAATAATTAACATTCATAAATATTTGTTAAAACAAGGTGTTTTTACTCATACATCTATAATATAAATCACAATTAAACCAAAACAAACATCACAAACAACCAACATTAACATAAAAAACAAAAGATAATATAAGAAAATGCTTTTTAACCACCTCAAAAACATCACAAATCATCACCTTACCATCTAAGCGACATATAAAGTAAAAAACACGCTGTTATATATTAACTCCATTTATAACTTTCATACGTTATTATATAATATATTTGTTTATCACAAAGTACAGATATGAAAATAGCGATAATTAATGGACCTAATCTAAACCTCTTGGGCAAAAGAGAACCTGAAGTTTATGGAAGTACTTCTTTTGAAGATTATTTTAAAACCTTAGAGTCTAAATATTCTAACATCAATTTTTCTTACTTTCAATCTAATGTAGAGGGAGAGTTAATAAACTACTTACATGAGATAGGATTCACTTATGACGCCATTGTGTTAAATGCAGGTGCATATACACATACCTCTATTGCCATAGCTGATGCTATAGCTGCAATAACTACTCCTGTAATAGAAGTACATATATCTAATACACACAAAAGAGAAGATTTTAGAAAGCATTCATTTTTATCACCTGTTTGCCAAGGAGTAATTCTAGGCTTCGGATTAAAAAGTTATGACTTAGCTATAGCTTCTATCTTAGAATAATGATGTCAAACCTGAATAAGCTTTTCTTCTATAACACTCTACTAATACTATTAGTTATGCATGGTTATGCTCAAAAATCTTATTCTATTATAGGAAGAGTCACTGATGTTAAAGGGCTTCCTGTAGAAAACTCAATAGTATTTGTAAAAAAAACAGATCACCAAACGACAACTAACACAAACGGTATATTTCATATAGAAATACAATCCGGACAACAACTATATGTGCAAAAAGAGGGATATGCCATCCGAAAACTAGAATATTCCCCTTCTAAAGCAGAGAAAAACACTTGGAATATTGTTCTTACTTCCCTTAAAGACACAGATATATTCTATGATAATCCGCAAGATGAATATGCCTTATTCATTATGGACCTAGCTAGTAAAAATAAACGAAGTAATAACTTACAAAAGTTTAATGTTGACTTTTACTCAAAAGGAAATCTACAGTTAATATCTGGTAGACAAACTTTTTTAGGTCAAAAAAGAAAAGATTTAGACCCTTCATTAGATCTTACCGACCTTAATAACTATATCTATTTAGGTGAGTTAACTTCTAAACGCACTACTTTAAATGAGGACTATAATAAAGAGAAAGTAAATGCTATTAATGAAATAGGTAAATCAAAAGACTTATTCTTCTTAACCGCCACGGATAGTGACATCAACCTATATAACAAGGGTGTATCCACTCAGATCAATGTGATATCTCCTCTAATGTCTTATGCAAAGACCTATTATTACTTTAAGTTATTAAGTAAAGAGCTAGATAACTTAGGTAATGATATCTACACGATAAGCTTCACGCCTAAACGAGATAGAGAGCCTATTATGGAAGGGACATTATCTCTAACAAGTGATAAATGGCAGATAACCCAATTATACGCTGCTATGAATGGGGAAAACATAGGGCTTAAAAACGTAAAGCAATTAGTAGTTACACAAGAATACAAATATAACAGCTCTCTAGATCTATATCTTAAAGAAACACAAAACCTATATTTAAAGGGAAAATTCCTTGTATTTGATTATATAGGTTCTTTTAAGGCACATTATAACAATTATCAAGTAGATAATAATCTAAATAAAAAACAGTTCTCTAGCGAACTAATCCAATACTCTAATAACTTCTTAAATCAACCTGATAGTTATTGGCAAAATACTAGACCATATCCTCTTACGAAAAAAGAATTGGCTACATATAATGAGCAAGAATTAAAACTACAAGAAACAACTAAAGCGACATTAGATTCTATTGATAAAAGAACTAATAATTTCACATTGTTTAAATTAGTCAAAGGATATCAACATATAAATTCACATAACAATACTTCTATCACATATAGAGGTTTAATACAAACTTTTGCCTTTAATGCTATCCAAGGATTTAATGTAACAACAGGGCTAGATTATGCAAAAATTCAAGATGATAACTCACTAACTAAATTAGGTACAATCGTTAATTATGGAACATCAGAAAACAAGTTTAGAGTCTCTGGATATGCTTCACATATATTCAATCAAATAAATTATAATACCCTAACCTTAACGGGAGGTAGTACTATCTTACAGTTTAATCAAGATGATCCTATAAAGACACCTATTAACTCAATCGCTAGTGCCTATTTCGGAAAAAACTACGCCAAATATTTTCAAAAAAGCTTTTTACAATTAAAGTATGAGCAATATGCATTCAATAAATTTAAGTTTACTGGAACACTTGAGTATGCGCATAGAAAAGTCATTAGTAATGGTATGCAAAGTCCGCCCTTTGCGCCTCATAAAGACTTTACTTCTAATAATCCATTAGATCCAAATGATTTTGAAACGGCTCCATTTATAGATAATTCTATCTTTAAACTGAATATGGCTATGAATATAATCTTTGATCAAAAGATCATATCATACCCAAGTTCTAAGCAATATTTACCAACATCGAAGTATCCTATTATCACATTAAATTTAGATAAGACACTAAACGCTACTACGAGTAATTACAACTATACTTACGTGTCTTTTGCTACACAGTATAACGATAACATTGGTAAAATAGGTAATCTATACGTAGGTCTATCTGCGGGTAAATATCTAGAACAGAATGACATTGCTTTTACAGATTATAAGCATTTTAATGGAAATAAAACATTTATAGGTTCATCAGCAGTATATAATAAACACTTCAACTTACTTCCTTATTATGAGTTTAGCACTAACAAATCATATGTGGAGTTTCACCTAGAACACGACTTTAGAGGCTACATAATGAATAAAATACCGTTATTAAATAAGACTAGGTATTCACTAGTGATGGGGTACCATATGCTTAATGTCCCTGATAAAGATGTTTACGGAGAGTTTAGTATAGGATTAAATAACTTCGGATTTGGTAAGTTTAGACCATTCCGTATTGACTTCTTCCATACTGTATCAGCTGATGCTCCTAAGAAATTTGGCTTTGTATTCGGTATAAAAGTACTAGACTTAATCCAAAAGTAATAGGTGTCTATCTTTATATAGAGTCTTTTACGGTGTTTAAGTCTTTTTTTAGCACTTCCCAAAAAAACACAACATACAATTAATCAGTCACAACAAATCTAAGCTTACCTATACAGTAAGCTAAAATGCATAACCCAAACGACCGCAATAAAAAATACAGTCACACAAGTAACTAACAGATTAGACTCAAAATCTACATTAGACAAATACTACAAAGCTATTCTACTTCGTAGTATTTGCTTATCACTGATTCCGGGTTTAAGTCAGTTTCCATTCTTATATATTCCATTTACTTTCATACATTTGCATTATATTCCAATTTCTATTCCACTAGAAATCAATGATTTTAATTCATTTATGGATTATATATCTTATCACTTACCTCAAAAAAAAAGAAACTACCTAATTTTATTAATTCCTAGCTATGAAGTGGCTATGTCGACTTGTATGATAGTATATTAACAGTATCGTGCATCCATAGTGACTCCATTAAAAAGGCTGTTTTAATGGAGTCACTATGGACTCATTATGGACTCACTATGGACTCATTATGGACTCACTATGGACACAATCGAACCAAGACTGCATAAAAATACCTATCTCACCTATTAATATATGTAATTCTGATAATTTTCAAATTTTAGCCTAGAAGATTGGCCTAAAAAAAGCTATTGAATACTTAAAATCAATGCTTTGCAAAGATACATATTAAAAACCAAAATATTTTACCCCTCTTTGTTTTTTACTATAAATTAAAATTGTCAAGTGAGGATTATGACTTCAGTAATATGATAGTATAGTGAGTACATAACAAAGGGTAAAACTATGCAAGTGTTATGCAATCACGCCAATTTCATTATACAAAAAAAGCTAAGTCGTAGATTACAACTTAGCCTTTTATATTCTTATTACTAGATAATTTTAGTCTTCTATTCTCTCTATATGAGCTCCTAATGCTCTTAATCTATCATCTATAGACTCATATCCTCTATCGATTTGTTCGATATTTTGTATCTCACTTACTCCTACTGCAGATAATGCCGCTATTAATAAAGAGATACCTGCGCGAATATCAGGTGATGACATCTTAGTCGCTTTTAATTGTGATTTAAAATCGTGACCTATAATAACTGCTCTATGTGGATCACAAAGAATAATCTTAGCTCCCATATCAATCAATTTATCAACGAAAAAAAGTCTACTTTCAAACATCTTTTGGTGGATAAGCACTTCCCCTCTAGCCTGTGTTGCTACTACTAAGATAACACTTAATAAATCAGGTGTTAGTCCTGGCCATGGCGCATCAGCTATCGTTAGAATAGATCCATCGATATAATTTTGTATTTCATATCCATTAGTATGAGCAGGAATATAAATATCATCCCCTCTCTTCTCTAGTGTGATACCTAATCTTCTAAACGTATTAGGAATAACCCCTAGATGCTCCCAACCTACATTTTTAATAGTAATCTCACTTTGAGTCATTGCTGCTAAACCGATCCAAGAACCAATCTCGATCATATCTGGCAACATTGTATGTTCACATCCTTTTAATGCCGTTACTCCCTCTATAGTAAGTAAGTTAGACCCTATTCCCTGGATCTTAGCTCCCATAGAGTTAAGCATCTTGCATAACTGCTGAATATAAGGTTCACACGCTGCATTATATATAGTAGTAATACCTTCTGCTAATACTGCTGCCATTAAAATATTAGCTGTTCCTGTCACAGATGCTTCGTCTAATAACATATCAGCACCTACTAACTTCTCAGCTTCTACACCGTAGAAATATTCTTCTCTATTATATCTAAACGTAGCACCTAACTTGATAAAACCATCGAAGTGAGTATCTAATCTTCTTCTACCTATCTTATCTCCTCCTGGTTTAGGAATATATCCTTTACCAAAACGAGCTAATAAAGGTCCCACCATCATAATAGATCCTCTTAAAGCTTTACCGTCTTTCTTAAAACCATCAGAGGTAAGATACTCTAAGTTTAAATCATCTGCCTGAAAAGACATCTTGTTTGGTCCAAGATCTTCAGTCTTCACTCCTAATTTACCTAATAGTTCTATTAATTTATTAATATCTATAATATTAGGAATATTAGATAATACTACCTTCTCTGGTGTTAATAATACTGCACATAAGATTTGCAATGCTTCATTCTTAGCTCCTTGTGCATAAACCTCTCCTTTTAACTTAACTCCTCCTTCTATCTTAAATGTATTCATTACTTCTTACCTTTTGAATGATAGTTATTACTTTTAAACTTCTTGTTAGTATTGTTGCTACTTGAATTACTCTTCTGATTGTTATTCGTGTAATTTGCTTTATTTGACTGCTTTTTATTCACCTGCATTAAATTAGCAGTGGTAGAAAGCTCTTCTTCCTTCTTAAACAAATTAATCTTACCGTTAGAAAGATCATATAAATGCTCAAAGATTACTTCATCCTTTACCGTTTCTTTATTCCAACTCAAATAACTTTTCTTCATGTGATTAGCAATCACCAAGATTAAAGCATCCTTCATCTCACCACTTTCCCAAGCGATAGCTTTATTAATCATATAGGTAATATTATTACCGTAAAATCTATACTTAGGGTGATTCTGAGGGTAACCTAATTTTTCTGGTTTAGAAAAAATAGTTTCTTTAGTTGCTATAGGAAAAGGACAATCAACATCTAGTGAGAACTCAGACATCATAAACAATTGATCCCAAAGCTTATGTTGAAAATCAGGTACATCACGTAGATGAGGATTCATACTCCCCATAACGCTAATAGCGTACTTCGCTCCTTTATTACGCTCTTCCCTATCCTCAATATTACGCACATGGTCAATCAAGTTTTGTAAATGACGACCATATTCAGGTATAATTAATGGTTTTCTCAGGGAATTGTACTCTAAATGAGTTACTGCTTCTTTGGAATCAAACTTCATATGTATAAGCTATTATGTTGGAATACGACTAAATATTAGTTGTATTTGCACTTAGAAAGTAATTTGTTTTAAAAATAGGAAAAAAAAGAACTATAAAGAAACAATTCCTTCGATAGTAGATACAGCGATATACTTGTCAATAATCTCCTGAGAGCTATTAACCATAAGTTTAACAGATATACTTGAGAATTTACCTGTGCTAGAATTCTTAATTTGAATATCCGCATTAGATCCGTCGAAAGCCTCTTCAACTCTCGCTATTTTCTCTGCATCACCCGGTACAATAAACTTATACAAGTATGGTCTTGGCCAAGTTTTATCATCCTCTAACTGTTCTTTTAATCTCTTATAAAATTCAATTGTATTATCGTCCATATCGTTTTTATTAGGCAAATATAATCAAAATAACCGCTATTAATTTCAAAAGATGTAGTTAAAAGTCTTTTGTAGCTGACATTTTATTGTACTTTTGCACCTTTGATATTTACAGCAAAATGGACACAAAAATAATCTTAATCATAGGAGGCCCAGGTTCTGGTAAAACTACGTTGATTAACGAGCTAACAAGCAAAGGATATGTTTGCTATCCAGAAATATCGCGTGCGGTTACAAAAAAGGCTCAAGAAAAAGGTATTGATCAATTATTTCTAACAGAACCCCTGTTATTCAGTCAATTACTTTTAGAAGGAAGAATAGAACAACATAATGAAGCAGTACAAGAATCTGCTAATTTAGTGTTTATTGATAGAGGGATACCTGATGTATTAGCATACATGCATTACACAGGAGATAAATACCCCGAAAGTTTTGATGTAGCATGTAAAAACCATGTTTATCATCAAATCTTCTTATTGCCGCCTTGGGAATCAATTTATCAAAGTGATGAACAACGCTACGAAAATTTCGAACAAGCAAGCCAAATACATGAACACCTTATCTCTACTTATAAAAACTATGGGTATGATTTGATAGAGGTGCCGCGTGATACAGTAGAAAAAAGAATAGATTTTATCATAGGTAAAATTTAATATACTTACGGACTAAACTTTAGATCACATATAGACGCAAGTCAATTGTATTTTAAGTTATTGTTAAAAGGGTTATAGTAAACAAACTATAACCCTTTTCTTTACAACTAATTTTGTAAATTCGTTACCGTATTTACATATTACTGCTAGAACATGACTACACCAATCGAAATTCTTCAAAAATACTGGAACTACGATAGTTTTAGAGAACCACAGCAAGATATCATAAACTCTGTTCTAGATAAGCAAGATACCTTTGCCCTATTACCAACAGGTGGCGGTAAAAGTATTTGCTTCCAAATACCCGCTTTATTACAACCAGGCACTTGTTTAGTTGTTTCGCCATTAATTGCATTAATAGAAGATCAGGTCAATAACTTAAACAAACTAAATATCAAGGCGACTTCTATTATAGGAGGAACGCCTATGCATGAGATAGACGCTATCTTTGACAACTGTATGTATGGGGATTATAAATTCTTATATGTATCTCCTGAGCGCTTAAAACAAGGGTGGATTTTAGACCGCATTGAGAAGTTAAAGATTAGCTTAATCGCCATAGATGAAGCTCACTGTATTTCGCAATGGGGACATGATTTTAGACCCTCTTATCTAGAGCTAGGAAAACTGCGTGACTTATTCCCTACTATTCCTATAATCGCTTTAACAGCTTCAGCAAACAAAAAAGTAGTTGCGGATATCTGTGATAATTTAAAACTAAACAATCCGAAGGTTTTTACTAAAAGTTTTTTGCGTGAAAACTTAATTTATGGAGTATATAAAGTAGAGAATCAATTAAACACTGTACTCCGCATTATACAAAAAAACCCTGCCCCTACTATTATCTATGTGCGAAATAGAAAAGAAGCGTACTTCTTCTCTGCTCAATTAAACCAACTTAATCACAAAGCTACATTCTTCCACGGTGGTCTTTCTATCATTGAGAAGAAAAAAAGGATGCAAGATTGGATAGAAGAAAAAACACCTATAATAGTAGCAACTAACGCATTTGGGATGGGGATAGACAAAAAGAATGTCAAAAACGTTATCCATATACAGATTCCCGAAAACATAGAGAATTACTATCAAGAAGCTGGTCGAGCAGGTAGGGATGGCAATAAAGCATTTGCTTCTATGTTAGTCACTACACAGGAAATCAAACAGAATAGTGATATGTTTGAAACAAGTTTATTTGACAAAGAATTCCTAAAACTGATCTATCGAAAACTCAATAACTTCCTAAGCATAGCTTATGGTGAAGGATATAACTGTACGTATAGTTTTAACTTCAACAAGTTTTGTAATCACAACAAATTCTTACATAGAAAAGCATATAATGCATTACAATTCTTAGATAGACAAGGCGTTATTCGATTAACTCAAGATAACAAAAACAAAACAAAACTTGTATTTACAGCACCTAGTAGCGAGATACTTGATATCACTTATGACAATGAAGGTTATGAAAACATCATACACTTCATCCTGAGAACCTATACTGGTATTCACGAATATGAACACGATATAGACTTAACGCTAATAGAACAACATACAGGAGAATCAATAGAAAACATTATTGATTGCTTAAAAACTTGTCATGATCAAAATCTCTGTAATTATACACCGGAGGAAAATGACATTACAGTAATCTTTAATGAAGCTTGGGAAGAAGACAGAACATTATATAGAACTTTTCCTTACTTAGAACAGCAGAACAAACAGAAAGTAAATCAATATAAATCACTCTTGTTTTATATTGAAAACCAAGACATTTGTAAAAACAAAATACTTTTAGAATACTTTGATGAAGAAAAAAAAGAAGACTGTGGTACATGTTCTACTTGCATGTCAAGAAAAACTGCCATACCCACATCCGCTAGCGTAATAGAGACTATTTACAAACTTCTTAATCATTCACCTTTAAGTATAAATGACCTTGAGATAAACCACAGAATTAATAAGGAAGATATTATCTATTCTATCCAAGTACTGCTAGAACAAAATAAAATAAAAATCAATAACGAAAATCAATATACAACGATATGAAAGACTTGCGAATCGTATTTATGGGAACACCTGACTTCGCGGTGGGAATCCTAGACGCTATATATACTAATGAATACAATGTAGTGGCAGTAATCACTGCTCCAGATAGACCAGCTGGTAGAGGTCAAAAATTAAAATACTCAGCAGTAAAAGAATATGCTTTAGAAAAACAACTTCCGATACTACAGCCAACTAACCTTAAAGACGAAGAATTCTTAAAAGAATTAAAAGGCTACAATGCCAATTTACATGTAGTTGTAGCGTTTAGAATGTTACCTGAGGTTGTTTGGAAGATGCCAGAATTCGGTACATTTAATTTACATGCTTCTTTACTACCTGACTATAGAGGAGCAGCTCCTATTAACTGGGCAATCATAAATGGGGAAACAACAACAGGAGTATCTACATTCTTCATTGACGAAAAAATAGATACTGGTGCAATTATCTTAAAAAAGGAAACATCAATAGGTACCAATGAAAATGCAGGTGAATTACATGACAAACTAATGGTACTAGGAGCGCAAACAGTAATAGAAACTTTAGATCTAATTAAAAATAATAAAGCTACTACTGCAACTCAGCCCCAAGAAGAAACTAAAACCGCTTACAAATTAAACAAAGACAATACTAAGATTGATTTCACAAAAGAAGGAAATCAGATCCACAATCTTATTAGAGGTCTTAGCCCCTATCCAACTGCTTGGTGTACTATTAAAGACAATGACAATGAGTGGAATGTAAAAATATATGAAGCTAGCTATGAAGAAGATACTCATAATTATCCTCTTGGCAAGTTAATTTCTAGCAAGAAAGAAATCAAAATAGCTGTCAAAAATGGTTTTATCAATATTTTAAGACTTCAGTTCCCTGGCAAAAAGCCAATGAAAGCCAATGACTTACTTAATGGAGTAACATTTAGCGATAACACAATAGCAATTTAAAATATTGTATTTCAGTGATTTATAATTTTAAGACTAATTTTAGCTTTTAATAAGCTTTGATTTATCAACTTTTTATTTTTTTTTATCGAAAAGACTTGCATTATTAGAGAATTACCCTAAATTTGTATAAGGACGTTAATAAAGTTAACCTTTAAAAAAAATTATTATGAACAAAACTGAATTAATCGATGCAATTGCTAAAGATGCTGAAATCAGCAAGGTTGCAGCTAAAAAAGCATTAGAATCGTTTTTATCAAACATTGAAACTACTTTAGGTAAAGGAGGAAAAGTTTCTTTAGTTGGTTTTGGATCTTGGTCAGTATCTGAAAGAGCTGCTAGAGAAGGAAGAAACCCTCAAACTGGAAAAACAATTAAAATTGCTGCTAAAACAGTAGTGAAATTTAAAGCTGGTTCTGAATTAGAAAACGCTGTAAACAAAAAGAAAAAATAGTATTACTTGAAGTAATATTAGAAACTTTTCTAAAATATAAAACCTCATTTTTATTAAATGAGGTTTTTTTATATCTTAGAAGTAAATATCTTTTTATTGTCATTTATGATTCAATCAATTTCTATACATCGTGGAGATCAAATTATCTCACTACCTACAGCTAATACTGATGATCTTATTTTCTCTAGGGCTGTAATACTACTTACAGAGCATAATAATGATGGATCTGTAGGATTTATCCTAAACAAGCCTCTAGACTTAACTGTTGGTGATTTAGTTCCTCACATTGAATCCTCATTTACTATATATGATGGTGGGCCAGTACAAAAAAACAGACTATACTATATTCACTCTAAACCAGAGTTAATACCAGATAGTATACATATAGTTGATGATTTGTATTGGGGAGTTGAATTTGACGAGTTACCTAGGCTTTTAGCCGAAGGACTATTAGACAAAAGTGATATAAGATTCTTTTTAGGGTACTCTGGTTGGGATTGTGATCAGTTAAAAAACGAAATAGAAGATAATTTTTGGGTTACATCTAATCACCTAGGAACGGAGAATATCTTTTCCCAATCTCCAAAAGACCTTTGGAAAAACTCTCTTGCAAAATTGGGAAATAAATATTCATTATGGTTAAATGCACCTGAAAACCCTAACTTTAATTAGAATAACACATAGACTAGATTTTACATTAATCTAATCTTAGCATTTAATTTATTAATCAAATCGCTAGCTAGTGTATTGACATACTCTTTCTTGCGGTATTTTGTGATTGGTTGTACACCAACAATAACATTAGTAATAAACATTTCATCTGCTTTCTGCAGCTCAAAAGGAGATATAACTCCTTCTTCAAATGTATATTCGGTATGTTTTTGAAGAAGCTCTATAATTTGCTTACGCATTACACCTTTTATACAACCATCACTTACTGGAGGCGTTTTAACTACCTTATCCTTTACAATAAAGATATTTCCATTTAATGCCTCTACAATATTCTTTGCATCATTTAACAACAGACAGTTTTGATAGCCATTTTCTTCTGCAAACACACTTCCTGTAACATTTACCAATCTATTATTAGTCTTAAGCGTAGATAACAAATGTGCTGTTATGTAAAAATCTTTATATAGCTCTATTTCATAGTCACTGCTATTAAGAGTATATGCACTAACATTCAAGACTTCAGCTGAAGCCATAAAACCAATCTTTCTGTCAGATGGCAAGTATTTACCATTAGCATCTCTAAACACGTTAAAACGTACTCTAACTGCACTCACAGGTGTATTCAAAGCACGTACTAACTTCAGAACTTCTTCTTGAAAGAACTCCATTGTAAAATCCATAGGAATCTCCATGCGAAGGATACGCATTGAAGACATTAATCGGAAATAATGATCCTCTAAGAAGAGAACCTTATTATCTAAAACCTTAATTGTTTCGAAGACAGCGTCTCCGTATAGAAAACCTCTATTGTTTTCTATTAATATTTCACTAGTAGAAACAATTTTGCCGTTAACATTAATCATATTTCTCTTTTCTTCTGATTACTATTAACGGCAAATATAAGTTATATTTTATGGAATTATGCAGAACCCAACACTTGTTTTAAGTCCATTATTTGATTTTCCCATAGTTGTTTTGATTCATTAATCTCACTTGGTTCAGCGAAATCAGTTACAGTAATAGTAACATCTTTAGTCAACTCATCTTTGTGAATTTTTAATTCGAAAAAGTATTCAGTTTCCTTGTCATTTTCATCTAACCATCTGTATCTCACTCTCTCATCAGTCTTACGAGTCACAACACGAGCCTTTTCTTCAGAGTCTCCCCAAATAAAAGAATATATTTCACCACGTGAATTTACATTGTCAGCGAACCATTCACTTAATCCAGAAGGATCAGAAATATACTGATACAATAACTGCGGAGACGAATTAATCGAAAATTCTAGTTCGTATTTTTCTTTCATAACCTTTTTTAACATTTATAATTTTTTCGAATATAAACATATTTTCTAAATAAAAAAATATTTTTTTTTAACCAACCCCATTTGCATTATAAACTTTTTGTTCTATATTTGCACCCGCATTACAGCAGTAATGTAGGCCAATAAAATGGCGAGGTAGCTCAGTCGGTTAGAGCGCAGGATTCATAACCCTGAGGTCACGGGTTCAACTCCCGTCTTCGCTACAAGAGGTAAAAGGACATAATCTATCGATTATGTCCTTTTTTTGTTTACACACTTATACTTACTATAAAAGTACATTCTACCATTTGTTGTGGTATTCTTTTATTTCAGACTTCTCTCAACACTTATATTCCTACCCTATTAAAAGACATTCTTATATAAATCATACCTAATTACCATAAAAATCTACCTACTATAACCTAGTTAGTAATTCTAATTTTGCTCTCTAATCAAACAATAAAGATGGCAAATACTACCACAAAAAAAATACTAGTTATCAATGGGCATCCTGACTCTTTAAGCTACAATGAAGCACTTGCACAATCTTATATAGATGCTTTAAAAGATAACGACAGCATAGAAATAAAATACTTAGCGCTACATTCATTAGACTTCAATCCTAATCTTGAATATGGATATAGAAAAAGAACAGAACTAGAACCAGATCTTTTAAAAGCACTAGAATACATTAATTGGAGTGATCATACAGTATGGATACATCCTTTATGGTGGTTAGGATTACCTGCTATTATGAAAGGATTCTTTGATAGAGCTTTCTTACCTGGAATTGCTTTTACACACAATCCAGATGGGGAGACAGTTGGCTTATTTAAAGGAAAAACAGCACGTATTATTACCACTGGAGGTGATCTAGATATAAACATCTACACTGATATTTATAAATCAAGCGGCCTAATACAGCTTAGAGATGGAATACTTGCCTATTGCGGTATACAGACTATAGACACCACATTTATAGGTCCGATGAATAATCTTACTTATGAAGATAGAGCATTTTGGCTAAAGGAAGTTGATAATTATGCTTACCAGGATAGCTTACTCTAGAAACAATATGTTAACAATAAAATACTAATAATTAAAATACAATTACTTACGAAATAAAATGTGTTAAAGAACTAAATAAAACCAAATTACTATTGCACAGATATTAATTAGCACTATATTTGCACCACAATAACGCGGGATAGAGCAGTAGGCAGCTCGTTGGGCTCATAACCCAAAGGTCACAGGTTCGAGTCCTGTTCCCGCTACTACAAAGGAGACTTTTTATAAAAGTCTCCTTTTTTTGTTCCTATACCTTTCTATTCACTACTAGGTATTATTATGGATCAATCTCAAAAGTTGTGTTTATGCATAAAGTTTAGTCAATCTGTATAAGAAGAAGTCAATATCTCTTACTCCTCTAAATTGAGCCCTGAATGCTTTAATTTTGGCATTAAATG
>NZ_NSGJ01000057.1 GCF_002286775.1 Myroides sp. N17-2 | reverse complement strand
TACTAGAAAAATATGTACTTTTACTCATCGTGTTTATTGTTTTGCAAGACTAAACTACGATAACTTTTTAGAAGTCAGCTTGCTGGCTTCTTTTTTTTTATCGGACAACAATGATAATTTATAGAAAAGAGACCTCCTCTAAAAACTCTATAACCTCTCCATTAGGGCTGTATACAAGGCTATTGGTAACAGCTATACTCTTATTTGCATTTGTCAAAGTGATAGCTAATGTTCCTTCACTTAGATCTTTTGCTCCAAATTTTAAAGCGTCAATTCTTGCAAGGTTAGCGTCTTTAACGATAAAACAGATGTGTAATAAGGCATTCTCAATATACTCATCATTGTTTTGTCTTTTTCTTCCTTGTGTTGGTATGTCAGCATCCTTATCAAAGACTTCTAGATATAGATTCAGCTTAGGCTGATATAGCATAGCTGCTTGCTTCAAGTTAAAATCAGGAAGCGACCAAGAATGTATTGGTATAAAACCTAACTGCTCATAAAAGTGAATAGTATTGTAGTAATCTTGTGCTTTAATAGCATAATGATGAAAGCCTATAATGTTGTCTTTTAACTCCATTTTTTTGACAAATATATCTTGTAAAAATTAGGAATACAAGTACATACAAAATTGTTTGTTTATATTTACTAACCTTGAGCTAACTCGATTAACTTTAGACAAGTTCTGTAATTACGAGTAGTGGCAGTTACTTTTAGCTTGTTCTCGATTAGCGTATTTGTTATTTTGGTTTTTCCATAGCCTATGTTTGCGACTAGATAGCAGGCTGTATTAGATATATGTAGTAATTCTTCAGGTGCTTTTTTAGCAGTAATAGCTGTTACATCTACTAACAGTGAGGAATGATTATAAAAAGTAATATATAGTTGTTTTAACTCTTCTTCTTGAGTAAATGGATTACTTAGAACTATACTTTTAAAAGTATCTAAATCTAATGTCAACACTGGTATATTTAGTTCTAATGAATCTAGGATAGCTTGTTTGAGTTGGTGTGAGATAACGGCAGCATTTAGTTCTTCAGATTGGAAGATGATATTGCCACTTTGGATATAAGTTTGTACATTTAGTAGATTAAGGTCAGAACACAGTTGGTTAAGTACTTCCATCTTGATGGTATTCTTACCACTGACATTTATTCCTCTAAGTAGAGCTATATAGGTTTTCATTGTTTCTATTTGATACTACAATGATAAAAAATAACGGTGACAAATATGTTATTGATCACCGTTATTTAGCGATTATATATTCACAGAAGGCTTTCCTGATGCTATAGTATAAGCCTCTTTTAGTACTTCAGAATAAGTAGGGTGCGCATAAGATATACTCGCTAGATCAGATGCTGTAACTTCATATTCTAAACCGACTACTGCCTGAGCAATTAAGTCTGCTGCTCTTGCTCCGATAATGTGTACGCCTAGTACCTCACCATACTTAGGATCAGTTAACACCTTAACAAAGCCATCTGTATCCATACCTGCTCTAGCTCTTGCGTTCGCACTGAAAGGGAATTTACCTATGTTATAGTTGGCGTTTTCTGCTTTTAGCTGTTCTTCAGTCTTTCCGACAGAAGCCACTTCAGGCCAAGTATACACTACTCCCGGGATAGCGTTATAATTGATATGAGGCTTTTGACCATTAATGCGTTCTACGACATATACAGCTTCTTCTTCTGCCTTATGCGCTAACATCACTCCTCCGATTACATCACCGATGGCATAGATAGAGGGAGCATTAGTCTTAAGCATTTCATCTACTAGGATATTTCCTCTTGTATCTAGTAGTACATCAGTATTTTCAAGTCCAAGTCCTGTGGTAAAAGCTTTACGCCCTACAGCCATTAGTACATAGTCTGCTGTAACACTGTGTGACTCTCCTGCTTTATCTTTATAATACACTTCTGTTGAGGTATCTAAGTTATCCACTTGGTAGACGCTTTTGCCTAGCTGTATGTCGATGCCTTGTTTTTTGAGTATTTTATAAAGTGATTTCCCTAAGTCGTTATCCATAGTATTTATTAGGTTGTCAGCATACTCTACGATAGTGACTTTAGTACCTATGCGATGAAAGATAGATGCCATCTCTACACCGATAACTCCACCACCAATAATAGTCATACTCTTAGGTTGCTCTTTTAAGGCTAACGCTTCAGTAGAGGTAATGATGCGTTCTTTATTTATCGTCACATTAGGTAAAGAGGCAGGTTTAGACCCTGTAGCAATAATGATCTTATCAGCAGTATAAATACTCTTCTCTTGGTCACTATTAACCACTTCTAAAGTATTGTTGTCTTTAAAAGAAGCTGTTCCAAGTATGCGTGTGATGTTATTCTTGTTCATCAAATAGTCAAGCCCTTGCGTAGTCTTTTGAACTACACCATCTTTTCTATTGTATAATTGTTCAAAGTTGAGTTGTAAGGAGTCAATAGAGATACCGTGTGCACTAAAGTGATGTATTGCATCATAATAATGGTGTGTGCTGTCTAATAATGCCTTAGTAGGAATACACCCTACATTAGTACATGTACCACCTAGCGTAGCGTACTTCTCTATAATAGCTGTGTTATATCCTAACTGTGCGGCGCGAATGGCGGCTACATAACCTCCTGGCCCGGAACCAATCACTATAATATCAAACTGTTTCATTGTAATTCGTTTAGTTATTCTGTTATATTTTCAATTAAGATGGCTGTAGCACCACCGCCACCGTTACAAATAGCTGCGATACCGTATCTGCCTTTCTCTTGTTTTAATACATTGACAAGAGTAGTGATAATACGCGCACCTGAAGTTCCAATAGGATGACCTAAGGCAACTGCTCCCCCATAAACATTTACTTTCTCAATGTCAAAACCTAGTAGTAATTGATTAGATAAAATGACTGAAGCATAAGCTTCGTTGATCTCAAAGAAGTCTATGTCTGAGATAGTCAAGTTAGCTTGTTGTAATACTTTCTCAATAGCAATAGCAGGAGTGGTGGTGAACCATTCAGGATCTTGGGCAGCATCTGCATAGGCTATAATCTTCGCTAATGGTTTTAATTGATGTTTCTCGATTGCTTCACTAGAGGCAAGGATTATAGCTGCCGCACCATCATTAATATTGCTTGAGTTAGCTGCTGTAAGTTTACCGTCAGTATTAAAGGCAGGTGCTAGAGTAGCTACTTTCTCAGGGATTAGCTTATAGATATCTTCATCTTTGTCTATTACAATGTTTCCTTTCTTAGTAGTGATCGTTACAGGGATTAACTCATTGTCAAACTTCCCTTGTTCAGTAGCTTGTTGTGCTCTTTTATACGATAATAAAGCAAGGGCATCAAGCTCCTCTCTAGTGTGTTTATATTTGTCAACACCTAACTCGGCGGCTGCCCCCATATGAAAGTCATTATAAACATCCCATAATCCGTCTTTAATCATTCCGTCTGTTAAACTTAAATGACCTAGTTTATTGCCATTTCTGACTTGGGTATAATGAGGCACATTACTCATACTCTCCATACCACCGGCTACAATGATGTGTTCTAATCCTAGTTGTATCTGCTGAGCAGCTAGGGTAGTTGCTTTCATACCTGCAGCACAAACTTTGTTTACAGTAGTAGCGTCTTTATCTGTCGGTATATGCGCAAAGATTGCTGCTTGTCTTGCAGGAGATTGACCTACAGCTGCACTAAGTACATTCCCCATATAGACACTGTCAATATGCTGTGGTACTAAGCCAATGCTTTTGTACGTTTCTTCTATCGCTATCGCACCTAGTTGAGGTGCGGTTAGAAAAGATAGACTTCCTAAGAAGCTCCCTATAGGAGTACGTTTAGTCGCTACGATAAATACATCTTTCATACGTTATATTATTAGTAATATACCAATCGGTATATTGTTGGTTAAAAAAAGAGTGAAACCCTTTTTATGCTGTGATTTCACTTTCTATAATGTGAGCTATTCTGTCTAGTGAATTGTACAGATGTTTTATCTGTCCTGTTGTTTTACCTAGTAACATTCCCCCTTCGATTAGGGATATGAATAAGTAAGCATACGTTTCCCTATCTATATTAGCTTTAAATTCTTTTGTCTGGATACCTTTCTCTATGATCTTGGTAAAGATATTTGCTAGCCCTTCAAAAGTCTTTATCACTGAATGTTTTAGCACAGGAAAGGTATCGTCAGCTTCTGTTGCTGCATTAAGAAGAGGACAACCTCCTTGTTCGAAGAACATCTTCCACTCTGTACGATAGAGTGTCACTATCGCTAACAGCCTTTCTTTTTGCGTTTGATTCTCTTTATAGATACACTTCTTGATTTCGCGATATACTATATTGGCATTGTGTTCAAATACAGCTAGGGCTACCTCATCCTTATTCTTAAAGTTGCCATAGATACTTCCTTTCGTCAATCCTGTTGCTTCAGTGATATCACTTAATGAAGTAGCACTAGCTCCTTTGGTATTAAAGAGATAGGCTGTCTGCTCTATAATATACTGTCTTGTTTTTTCTGCTTTCGTCATGATTCAAAAAAAATATAATACAAATGTAATACAATAATATACTGATTGGTATATTTGTATGTGTTATTTTTTTACTAACAAATAAATAGTGTTGGTTTACGTTTTTAAAAGTAATTTAGTGTTTTAAATAAATTGACTATGAGGTATTTAATGTGCTTGTTTGCTTTAGTTCTGACAACATCTATGTTAGGGCAGGACTTTATAAAACAGTATGAGAAGAACTACAACGTGAGTAAATACGAGGACTTATTCGTTATACAAAACAAGAACAGTTATCGCGATATCAAGGTGCTTGACAAGAAAGGTAAACTGATTTATGAGACAGAGGGATGGGTGTACTCTGCTTATTTTTATGAGGGTGTTCCTTATATCTATGTGGTAACGTTAACGGATGTTCCCTTTCAAAATAGAAAGAAGATAAAGGAAGCATATAAGTTGGTGTATTATGACTTAAAGAAAAAGAAAACAGGAGAGTTTACACATATATTCACTGGTTATTTCTCGTTTAAAGACAAGGATAAAATATATGCTAAGTATGAAGATAAGACTAGTGGCAAGCTTGGTATTATAGATGGTAATATGAGTGTAGTTATCCCTGCTATATATGACGATATCGATATATTCACTTCTTCTCCTAATCTATTCGCTGTACGCAAAGCTGATAAATACACACTACTAGACACAGCAGGTAAGAATGTCATAGGAACTGAATATATCAATCCTAATAAAGATGGTACATATCCTGATACACGCTTTAAAGGTCCTAATGAAGAGGTGTATATCATTGGATCTAATGACGGCAAGAAAGTAGGAGTGTATAACGTAAGTCAGAAGAGTGTGTTTATTCCTTTTGAATACGAGAGCATCGGGGAGTACTACGTTAATACCAATACTATAGAAGTGAAACAAGATGGGTATAGTGCCTTACTTGATTTGTTTAATAACTCTAAGCCTATCTATGACCAATCTTTTAAAGTAACTAGACTGATGAATATCTTGCGTTATGAGCAAGAGAATGTGTTTATCGTAAATATAGAGAAAGACAAGACTAATCGATTTGAGTTAAATAAGAACCTGATTTATCAAGGGAAGTTAGTCTTTGATTCAAAGTATGCAATAGATATGATTTCGGACAAGTCATTAAACAATGATCACTTTGTATTCGGAGAATTAGCTTCGTCTAGACCATTCTTATATGACTTTAAAGAAAAAAGAGAGGTAATCTCTCCAAGTGCTGAGATTAAAGACAACTTTAGAATTCACAGAGTAGAGAACTTTAAGGGAGATAAGAATTTGTACCTGCTAAACGTATTGCCTAGTGGACAACGCAACAATTGGTACTTGCTGTATAATGAGAAAGGGGAGTGTTTAGTTTCTTTTTATCCAACTAAGAACATAGAAGTGATTGCAGTAGATGAGGTAAATAAGAAGTATTTCTACAAGGCAACGTACACTTATAAAGATAAAGAGGTGTACAGCATCTATAAGAATGCTCATAACATCATCGTAGAAAACGCCAATGCAAAAGAGGTAATGTACGAAGTGAAGAATAACATCTTCATTAAGGAGTATATTGAAGACCGTGTCATAAAGAATCAGGCAGGTGCTAAGTCACTTCATAAGATACAGATATTAGAATCGTATACTGCAGATGGTGAGTATATAAATAAAGAAGAGAAAGTACTTTAAAAATAACACAGCCTATTAGAATAGCTAAGCTCTAATAGGCTGTGTTTATATCGGTTGTTCTAATTTCTTTAATCCATGTTCTGTTTTATAAATAATAAAAGCTAGTGCAATAATCATTGGTAAGAAATAGAGTTTACCTAGTCGGTCTGTGTAGTCAGATAGAAAGTAAGCTATAATACCATAGATTACTGTTCCTATTCCTAGATAAAGAAAACACTTGCCACTGTATTTCTGTGCAAATTCCCAATTGCGTTGATTCTTCATCGCCCGATGTGTACGGTATCCGATGATGCTATTTATAGTCTTTATGTAGGGTACTATTAGTCCTAGTACAGTATATAAACTAGCGAATACGATTAGTTCTGTTGGTATCATAATGTGATGGCTATTATGAAGATTAATACTGCTATTGGCATAATGATGTCATAAGCCTTTATAGGATCAGTAGAATACCTCTTTCTAGTATAAATATTTGCCCCTAATAGAAATGCAATAGGTAGATAAATGACGAAAATAGTTATAATAATCTTTAGCTCTAACCATACATATAGTGCTGTACCTATCAAGACTATTAAAGCAGCTATTCTAAGTGAATTATTTAGTACTCGCACTATGTTCTTTATATCATAGAGTTCTTGTTTTTCTTTACTCATAGTATTGTATCCTGCTAACAAATATTTCGCAGTTTTAGGGGTAACAATAAAACTTATTCCAAAAAAGAGAAGTGCTGTAATAATGAATGATATCGTGTAAGTGTCCATATTATTTCTTTATAAAGTGGACAATAGTAGGTACTAGTTCAGCGTGAAGAGGTATATCTGGTTTAGTGTATAACGCTAGATTCTCTTCGTCTTTTACCACTGTTTTCAGTACGTGATTCATATTTTTTAGAGTAACTAGCGTTGCTGTTGGTACTGCAGCTTTTAGCATATCCCCTTGATCAGTTGTCACCTGTAAGTCCTTATCTCCTTGAAGGATTAAGATAGGTTGCTTCACTTTTTTTAGTTCTTCAGTAGGAGAGTACTTCATCCACGATATTAGATAAGGTTGTGCAGATGGACGATATAGACCGTTTAACATAGGAGGAATACTATCTACTAGTTCTCCTTTTCTTAGTTTAGCGTGAATGTCCTCTACTGATTTAGCGAAGAATGGAGCTTTGGCAGTTAGTTGCTTGTATAATATTTTGTCAACAGGCTCTCCTGGACCTTGTAGAGAGATAAGTTTAGAGACTGCACTGTTGTTTTGACTAGCTAGCGTAGCTACTAACGCACCTTCACTATGACCAATCAATATAATACTAGGATAATCCTTTTTAAAATAGTCAATGACCAATTCTAAATCCTTTACATTGTCTTCAAATCTGATATCTGCCTCATTAATATTCTGATTCTTCATTTGAGCAAATATTCTCTTGTTATACGTGAATGTATTGATACCATTCTCTTTTAGGTCTTGTGCCAAGTATTTATAAGAGTTCGTTTTAACTCCTCCTGGATTATTACCATTTTTATTAGTTGGTCCTGAACCTGCTATTATAATTGCTAATTGTTTACTGTCTTTATTTGCTAAGTATAGATCTCCATCTATTTCAGCATCTATTTGAACAAGAGTTTGTGCAAAGGTTAATTGAGTTACAAGACCAATTAGTAGAGTGTAAAATAAGTTTTTCATAATATACAGGTATAGATTAATAGAGTCTAGTAATAAAACGAGTGAGTATGTCTACGATTAGTATGACCAAAATAAAAGCTATTATAGGAGTTTTCGTTTTTAGATGTGTAGCTGTCTTAAACCCTTGGTATATATAATAAGCAAAAGCTACTAATAAGAATATAGCGCTGAGTGATACGATAGTCATATAGATTATCTGTGGGCGATGCGTTATTAGTAATGTCTCAGGATTGCTAATATTTTCTATTAATAAATTAGAGATGTTAGAGAAGTAACCATTTATGTCAAAAAGAACACCTAAATCTAAGCATATTCTTGCTATTAATACTGTGTTTAAGATATCTATGAAACGTGTTTTGTTATTGATAATCTTCCCTAATATAAAGAGTGCCATAGTCATAATGGTTGTTGTAATAACAAAGTCTGCTAAAGTCTGCACAAGGATAGGTGCTGATTTTAAAGATACTTGTTTGAGAATAGCGATAGACCTCGTTTGAGTAAATAATTGAATGATACAAAAAGTTACTCCTATAAGGAAACCACTAAGTAGTAATGTCTTTTCCTGTACTATCTCAAACGGTTTTAGAATATAGTTTTTTGTCATAATGTTGGTTGGTTAATAGTTAGTTATTCTTCTTTTTGGTGTTGTTGAATGTGTGTGATTATATCATCTAGTTTATTTCTGACAGTAGGGTAACTGATATTCATCTGTTGAGCCATCTGTTTAAGGCTTCCACTACTCAGAAAGAATGCTAGGATAAACTCTTGCTCCTCTTTACTCAGCTGTAACAGCAGGGGTAAAGGGAAGTTTCCATTGACCACAGTCTGACAATTTTCACACGAAAGCTGTGTTACCTTTAGCTGACTTTCACAACTCGGACAATGTATAGGAAGTTTAGGCTTAATTGACATATTGTTTATATAAATAGATATTTTGTTAAACTTTATTGAAGTCTAAATTAATAAAATTAATATTTATATCAAAATAGTTTAGGTTGTTTTTAAAAAAGGAAGTTGTAATAACCAAAAAATCCCAAGCATTACACTTGGGATTTAAATATTGATAAGAATAGTCTTATTCGTAATAAGCGTCTGCTGCTACCGCTGTAGCTGCATCAGCTGCCGCCTCACTAGCTGCTGTAGCTTCTACAGCATAGTCAGAATATTGGCCATAGTAATCAGTTACGTTAAACTCACTCTTTGGGAATAAGTTATCTACAGATATTTTCTTATTTGCTAACGGATTTAAAGTAGGATCTCCTTTTTTAACTTTAGTTTCCATCTTGAACGTTTCTTTGTTATCCTTGTCGAAGATAGAAAGTAAGTAAGTCCCTTTTTTATTTGTGATTACAGTGTGAGTAGTATCTGCTGTCTCATAGTAATTATATGCATCGTAATTAAGATCTATAATTGCAACGGTACCATCGATTAGGGCTCCTTCTTTAAAAGTACCTTGATACTTCACCTTGCCATTTTCGAAGTATTGATATAACCCATCTAAGTTACTTTCAGTAAGCCCGTATTTATATACAGGTGCTCCTGATTCTTTATCAAATATGCTTCTTCTAAATGTAGAACTATCTGTAAATATCTCTTCTAATACTAAAATATTAGGAGAATTACCATCATCCTGTAGGGTGTATACTTTTTTCTCTTTGATATTACCATCTACATATTCACTAGTAGTATATTGATCATATCCTATCGATGTTAATATACCGTCAGATGCGTACCCTTGATCATATACTAAAGTAGATAGTACCTCACCATTTTTGTCATAGTAAGTAGTCGTACCGTGTTGTACATCATTTTGATACTCTGCAGAACTTGTTAATGTATTATTCTCATAAGACTCCATTTTAGTAAGTTCCCCTTCATTACTATAGTAGTTAATAGAGATAATCTCATCACTACTAGAGTACTTAGTTGTTTCTTTACCTACTTTTAATCCTTTTTTATAGAATGTTTCTGTATTATAATAAGAGTCTATAATATGAACAGTCCCCTCGTAAGGAGCTCCCTCTTTATAAGTAGCAGTAGCTATAACTTTTCCTTCTTCGTTATAGAACTTCCCTTGTTTATTATAATCAATATCAGACTGTAAAAAGTAAGAGTTACCACTAGTAGGAGCATCTACTTTTAATGTATATCCTTTCTTAGAGATAGGTTGTCCTTCATTAAACTTCTCTATAGAGACGATTTGCTTGTCATAAGAGAACTCTACTTTAGTACCTGTTTGACTTACGTGATCAAATGTTCCTATTTCCTTACCTGTATTGTCAAAGTAAGTTTCTTTAGATGGACTATATGAGTACGAATTAGGGTTGTATATAGCTATTTTTGATTTTTTACCATTAGGGTAATAATATTCTATCTCTTTAGCTAAATAGCTGTTGGTATAGAATGACTCTGAAGATATAACAGATGTACCACTAGTAGTTTCATAATTTGCTTGGTATACTAGTTGTTCCTTATCATATTTAGTAACTTCAGAGATCATATCATTACTGATAGAATACTTCGTACCCGTGATGTAGGTAATAGAACTATACATAGGATCTTCTTTAAAAGTAACTCTACCTAGCTCTTTTCCTTTCATATCATAGAATACAGATACTTTATTCTTCGTTACTTCAAATGGTTTACCATTAGAGTATACCTCAGTTCTCTCTACTAGCTTACTATTTTTATAAACACTAGATACATTTCCTTCAAATACAGTACCCTCTTTAGGAGTATATCCATCTTCATTATAGATGATTTGCCCTTTAGAAGAACCATCCTCGTTAAAGTATTCTATTTTTTGCGTAGCATTACTATCATTATTATACGTGATAGATTTTATAGTGTTTTTATTAGGGGCTACATAGTAATCTTCTACTTTTAGAACAGCATTGTTTTTATAGTGATAGATAGCATATAGTTCATCTGGATTATCACCATACATATTGAAATAGTAGTTTGTACCATCTTGATAGGTAGTGTATCCATCATCTTCTAATTTACTTGTATAAGTACCTAATTGCTTACCATTTTGGTCGAAGTATACCTCCTTAGTTACATTACCTGTTACTACAGCCGTACCTTTTACTTTTCCATTTTTATAATAAGAAGTAGTATTCATTAATACCCCATCTTTATACTTAGAGACAGAGATGATAGAGAAGTCTTTGTAGTTAGGAGTTACCGCCTCACCATTATACATAAGTCCTTCGTTATACGTTCCTTGGTGAGTAAGTTGCCCTTGCTCATTATAGTATTTTTCTCCTATTAGTACATTACTGTCATCAAACTCATATACTAGTTCATTCTTATCATTCTTAGGATTGATAATTTTGTATGATTTGTACACACCATCTTCAGATTCTACATACACATATACTCCTTGCCAATCATAGAATGCAATACCGTTATTTAGGTTATTGCTATCAGAATAAGTACATGTATATACTTTTCCATTACGAGGATCTATAGTCACTGCTTTAGTGATCATATTATTCTCATCGTATGTATAAGTAGCATTGACTTTTCCTTCTTTATTAAAGTATTGTACATCTCCTGAGTATAGTACAGTTCCACTATCTCCTTGAAATTTACCACTCCCTTTACTCTCTAATTTATTAGTTTTAGCCTCATAGACTTCTATAGACTTTAGTATATTATTTCCTTTAATTGCTTTAGCAATTTTAAAAGATTCGGCGTCTTTCTTAGGTACTATATAGTCATAGCTATCTACCCAAATAGTATCTCTAGCTACCTGACTAAACATAGGTGTAGAGAATAATATTGCTAATGAAAAAATCTTTTTAATCATAGTTGTTTTTATTGTGTATTATGAGTGGTAAAAATAAAGAAGTATTGATTAATATTTTCTCTTATTGGCATTAATTTATAGATTACTTCTTAAAATCACTGTTTACAGTGATTTGTATATTTAGTTAAGACTGGACTAGTCTATATTATTAAATCTGTGCTATACTATTGATAGATTGTATCATTACATTTGCAGTACACAGTTTGATATTATAGAATTTAATCATACTGTTGTTTAGTTTAACCTAGAATTGCTTAACGCTAATTCTGAGGCTAATGATATCCCTTAACCGCAATCTTAGGGATATCATTTTTTTAAAAGAGAATAAAATGGAAAACACGATAATAGAGAATCTAAAAGTAATAGAACAACGGATAGTCCGTGCCTGTCAACACGCTAATCGCTCTCGTGATGAGGTAAAGTTATTACTAGCAACAAAGACTGTAGACGCTGATAAAATAAAGATAGCAATAGAGCAAGGTTATCCTCTTATAGGGGAGAATAAAGTACAGGAACTTAGAGATAAGTATGAGGGAATAGGTACGAATAACTGTACTCGTCACTTCATAGGGCATCTACAAACGAATAAGATTAAGGATATTCTAAAGTATGGCACTAGCTGTATACAGTCTATTGATCGTATTAGTGTAGTAGAGAAATTACAACAGCTATTAGAACGAGATGTTAGAACGATGGAGGTGTTAATTCAAGTCAATACTTCTGCTGAAGATAGCAAGTTCGGTGTGGCACCTGAAGAAGCAATTGCTTTTATAAAGGAAGTGGCTACTTATGACCGGATACATATTAAGGGATTGATGACTATAGGGCTATTCAGTACTGAAGAGCGTTTAGTACGCCCATGTTTTCAGTTGTTAAAACGCATCCAACAAGAGGCAATAGCATTAAACCTTCCTAATGTAGAGATGAACGAATTATCTATGGGAATGAGTCACGATCTTGAAATAGCGATAGAGGAGGGGGCAACGATCATTAGAGTAGGTACTGCTATTTTCGGTGCGCGTATCTATCCTGATAGTTATTATTGGAAGGAGTAGATCAATACTTCGTTAATCATAATTTATAGAACAAAAAAAGTCCTTTCTCATTATGAGAAAGGACTGCATATAATATAAACAACATAAGGAGGTTACTCCATTATTTCTTTATTTTTCTTTTTAAAAATCAATGAGCTATTCATTAGTACGATAGCACTTAGAATAAGTAAGATACCCATCCATTGGATAAAGATTACTTTCTCATTTAATACGAAAAATGCTACTGTCACAGAAGCAGGTAACTCTAATGAAGAGATGATACTTCCTAATCCTACTCCTGTCAATGGGAATCCCATATTAAGGAAGATAGGAGGTAATACTGTACCAAATAACGCTAATACAATCCCCCAACCATAGAATATACTCCAATCAAAGTCTCTAATTCCTGTTGTGTTATCAGAGAATTGTTGGTAGAAACTCATCATTACTTCTGAGTTATTAGGCCCTATTTGCGTTACGATTACGAAGATTGATACGATAGTTGCTGCTCCACATAACATGAACATACTTCGCTTAGGTGCTGCCAAGTGATTAGCGATACGCCCTGATGCAAATAGTGTAGTAGCAAAAGAACAAGCTGCTAAGAATCCAAAGATTACTCCTCTAATATCTAGTTCTATCTCACTAGCTAATATGTTAGTTGCTAATACTGTTCCAGTTAAAATCAATACAACAGATACTATTTTTAAAAGATTAGGGAAGGTCTTTGTAGCGATACTGTCTAGTACGATACCGATCCACACAGATTGCATTAATAAGACTACTGCGATAGAAGCATTAATATAGCTTACTGCCATATAGTATAACACAGAAGTGAATCCCATAGAAGTACCTGCTAAGATTAACTGTCTAATGTCTTTAGATGAGGCCTTAGCTTCATCTGTAGATTTTTTGCGTAACATATTGATTATTGTCACACAGAATAGACCGATTAATACCTGAGATAATGTTACCTCTGCTGTAGTGTATCCCTGTGCATACGCCAGTTTTACAAACGAAGCTAACATCCCGAAGCTTGAAGCCCCAATAGCAACTAGGAATACACCCTTTGCTGTATTTTGTTCTTTCATTTTTATCACTTTTTACGAGGCAAAGGTAGCTATTATTTTTAACGCAGTCTAGGACAAATGTCTGTCCATTATCAGTACACGACACTCTTAAAGAAATTAAATATCACCTATTTACTCACTTGCTCTAAGGTACAAAAAAGTTCCCTTAAACCCATAATACGCAATAGACATATAAATGAAAAGTAATTATACAAAATAGGTCTGAATTAGCGATTAAAGCATACTATAGTATGGTTTTAGAGCTAATGAAAGAGCTATAAGGTAGAATTGTTTTGTAGTATTTGGCTAATGCGGAATGTGGGTTAAAACACACTATCACTATTGCGACTTCACTCGAACTCAAGTTATGATTATGTGTCAAATGTCATTTTATCAAAAAACACATACCTCTTTTTTATTTTTAAGTTTTTTTGGACTGTTTTAAAGCGTAAAAAGAACCTTTCATCATCTCTTTTTTTTCAATATACCTTGTTTTGGACGTTTTTGACAAAAAAACATAAAAAACATACTACGTTTTTTTTGACTTGATAAAAATGTAAAACACTTGTTTGTAGGTTGTTATGTTATTTTGTGTCTATTGTGTTTTTTCTCATACCCCTCTCAATCCCAACAGGAGTCAGTACCTATGCTAAGCTTCTCGACAGTTGCTCGAGTATTCGCCGTAAATAGTCGCTCTGAGAAATATTAGTCGAGCAATGCTTCTCGTATTGATAGGTAATCTACGACTAGCTTAGTAGTGGAATTAAGAAGTGATAAACAGTAATCTGTTAATGTATGCTGGGGCTGTGGTCTTGGTTAGTATTGTGATGTATAGGAGAGGATGTGCTAGTGATTAATAGGTCGTTTTTGAATGAGGGGTAGTCTATAGTGTATAACGTGAAATGTTATGTTGGGGTAGTCTAGGTAGATATACTATTTAAAAGAAAAAAAAGACCTCAACATTTATCGTGTTGAGGTCTTTAGGATAAGAAAATTAGATTGTATAATGGATATTTGACTATTACCTTATCAATAGCTTAGTTTTAGTCTTATTTATCGTTTACATTTTCTTTTAAATATGTATCTGCGTTGAACTGGAATTCTAAAGTCTTACCAGTGTTTTTAGCATTTTTCACATCAGATTTGTAGTTAAACATTATTTCTGCTTTACCATTGTATTGTTTTTTATCTAGAACATCTGAGAAAGTAGCATTTCTAAATTTAAAATCAGTTTCATTAAGATTACTAAACATATCTGATATTTCGTACCCTACGATTGATGAATATACATAACGTAGGATAACTTTTGCTTTAGTACTAGGTAAAACACGTGTACCATAGTCTGTTATTTTACCGTCAGAACCTGCTTTAATACTAGGATTAACTACCCAGAAGTCAATGAATATATAGCTTTTCTTAGCTTTATCATTTGCTTTATTACTAATAATTAAAGAGTACTGGTTCGCTAACTCACCTTGTGCTGTTTTAAAAACTTCAGGTACTAATTTACCATTAACGGTGATAACATTTAGTTCTAGATTAAATCTATCAATTTCGAATTTGTCACCGTTTAGGATTATGAAGTTTCCATAAGGAGCAGGATCTTCTAATACTGTTAAGCTTACTGGTTTACTATCATTATATCCTTCAGCCTTTGCGATGAAAGTATAATCACCATCTTTTTTTGTTGTAAATTCATTGCTTTTTAAAGCTGTTTCTACACCTTCTTGATAGATTTTCACATCTTTGGTTACATTTTTTTCTCCGTTAAATACTTCAAAGATTACTTTCTCACCGGCTGTGATTTTTGGTTGACTAATACGTAGTGATAATGTACTCATTTCTACCTTAACAGTGACTTCATTACTCTGTTCGTACCCTTTAAGGATGGCTCTCATAACATAAGTACCTGCTTTAGTAAAGGTATAAGTAGGGGTGATAGTAGCACCGCCTATTAGGACTTCTGCGTTAACAGCTTCCCCTTTGTCATTCTTAGTCGTGAATACAACTTCTTCTCCTACAAAAATAGAAGCCTTAGAAGCAGTAAGCTGTAGTTTCGTTTCTACTTTTCTTTTTGTTACTTCTTTAGTGTTGTTGTCATCATTACTACAACTCATTATAGTAAATAAAAGCAAAAATAGGTAAACTAGTTTTTTCATAATTGATTTGGTTTAATTAATTTATCAACGCCAAACTTAGTTAATATTTAATTAATATTTAACAATTACAAATAAGATTGGAGGTGGTTTAGTGAGACAATTTTAGTCAATTCATGTATTAGGTTATTTTTGTATAATTATTTTGTGTTTTTTAAAAACGTTTGTATTGTATTTTAAGTATAGTTGTTTAGAAAATGATTAAAAAATATTTTACTAAAATGTAAATTTAGATATGATAGATAAAATAGGTAGATGATAATTTACTATTTATTAAAACAAAAAACGCCCATAACATCACTGTTATGGGCGTTTAAGTATTAGTATTTTCTTATTTCAAGTTGTTGAAATTTCTTTTAACGAAGGCAGTAAGCTCTTCACCTTTTAATAAACCTTGAGATAGTTTAGCAAGGTCCATTGCTTGTTTGATACTTTCTGATCTAGTCGCTTCATCTGTGTTACCGATGATATTAGAGGCTAGAGGAGAGTTAGTATTCACTACTAGGTTATACATCTCAGGGAAGTTACCCATACCGAACATACCTCCACCACCTGACTGGCTCATCTCTTTCATACGACGCATAAACTCAGGTTGTGTGATGATGAATGGTTCAGATGTACTATCTAATGCTTCTAACTTCACAGTGTATTTATCTTTAGGTACGATGTTCTCTACAATTTCTTGAAGTGATTTTTGTTCATCTTCAGATAGTCTAGAGATTTCGTTTTCCTCTTTTTTGATCAAGTTATTGATGTGATCAGAGTCTACACGGACGAAAGTCATTTTCTCGTTATCACTCTCTAATTTTTGGATTAGGTGAGATACGATAGGAGAATCTAAGATTAGTACTTTATATCCCTTCTCTTCAGCAGCAGCGATATAGCTGTGTTGAGCATCTTTATTAGAAGCATATAGAATGACTAAGTTACCATCTTTGTCAGTTTGGTTGTCTTTAGTAGCTTCTTTTAATTCTTCTATAGTGTAGAATTTGTTATCTACCGTAGGGTAAAGTACAAAAGAGCTTGCCTTTTCGTAGAACTTCTCTTCTGATAACATACCATATTCTAATACGATTTTGATATCATTCCATTTGCTCTCAAAGTCTTCTCTGTTCTCGTTGAATAAAGATTTTAATTTATCAGCTACTTTACGAGTGATGTAGTTCGCTATCTTTTTCACATTACCATCAGCTTGAAGGTAAGAACGAGATACGTTTAGAGGAATATCTGGAGAGTCAATCACCCCTTTTAACATTGTCAAAAAGTCAGGAACAATACCTTCTACATTATCCGTTACGAATACTTGGTTTTGGTATAGTTGGATTTTATCCTTTTGCATTTGCATATCACCTGATAACTTAGGGAAGTATAAGATACCTGTTAAGTTAAATGGGTAATCTACATTAAGGTGAATGTGGAACAATGGCTCCTCAAACTGCATAGGGTACATCTCGCGGTAGAAGTTTTTATAATCTTCGTCTGTTAAATCAGCAGGTTGTTTAGTCCAAGCTGGATTTGGGTTGTTGATTATAGTATCTACCACTACTTTATCATCACCTTCACCTTCTTCATGAGTACCAAACTTAATTGGCACAGGCATAAACTTGTTGTATTTAGTCAACAATTCAGTGATTTTATAGTCTTCTAAGAAGTCTAAAGAATCTTCTGCTATATGCAATATGATTTCTGTACCTCTGTCTGTTTTGTCAGAATCTTCTAGAGTATATTCAGGACTACCATCACACGTCCAGTGAGCAGCAGGTTCGTCTTTGAATGATTTAGTGATAATCTCTACTTTATCAGCAACCATAAATGCTGAGTAAAATCCAAGACCAAAGTGTCCAATGATACCTGTATCCTTAGCAGAGTCTTTATACTTATCAAGGAACTCTTCAGCTCCAGAGAATGCTACTTGGTTAATATACTTTTCTACTTCATCTTTAGTCATTCCTAGACCTTGATCGATGATGTGTAGTGTTTTATTTTCTTTGTCTATTTTAACCTCGATGATAGGATTACCATATTCTACGTTAGTCTCACCGATAGTAGTTAAATGCTTAAGCTTTAATGTCGCATCAGTAGCATTAGATATTAACTCTCTTAAAAAAATTTCGTGATCGCTGTAAAGAAACTTCTTAATAAGTGGAAATATGTTTTCCACTGTAACGTTAATTTTTCCAGATGTCATAGTCGTATGTTTAATGTTATTTGATTTTTTAATATTTTTACAGAGTTGTAAGGTCAAAAAAGATACCAAAGCAGTAAGAGTGTCACTTTGGCAGAAAACTAGAGAGTACGTTATTTATTTGTAACTTTGGTAATACTCAATTTAGAATGAACATAACAATAATAAAAACCTATGAAAAAACTAGTATTATTTGGTGCAATGGCTTTAGCTGTGGCGTCGTGTAAACCTACGATGGACACAAAGTCTCAAGTGGGGATTAAAGGTAACTGGACACTGACTGATGTTAAACACGTCGGTGGAGAGTTCGTAAAAGTAAATTCGTTTAATATTGCAGATGCACAATGTTTTGTTCGTAGCCAGTGGAAATTCGTTTCTAATAACAATACAGGAGCAGTGGAGCTTACTAAAGGTGGAGATTGTCCTAGTTTTGCGAGTGATTTTAAATGGACTATTACTCCGAATGGAAACTTCGAATTTAAATTCGTAGATGAAGGTGTGAAAGCGAAAAATGTTACTACAGGTTATTCATTACGCGTAAAGAATCAAACAGCTACTACATTTGATTTAGTTGATAAATTCTACGCAGGTGGACAGTCTTATGACGTTACTTACCGATTCACTAAAAACTAATTAGTCAACTGATTAAAACAATAAAACAAGATGAGAAAAACAGCCACATTTATATTAGCAGGTTCATTATTAGTCTCTTCAGTATCTTTAACAGGATGTGAAGCAGCTAAAAATACAAATAAAACGCAAAGAGGAGCAGCCATAGGTGCTGGTGCCGGTGCTATAATCGGAGGAATCTTAGGTAATAATATCGGTAAAGGAGGTAATGGTGCTTTAGGTGCTATCCTAGGTGGAGTAGTCGGAGGAGCTGCTGGAGGTGTTATCGGAAATAAAATGGATAAGCAAGCTCGTCAGATAGAAAATACTGTGCCTGGAGCTCAAGTAGAGAGAGTAGGAGAGGGAATTAAACTAATCTTAGGTGAAAACTCTGTAACTTTTGAATTGAATTCTTCTACACTAAGCCAAAAAGCTAAAGATAACTTAGACAAATTGACTAAAGTATTTAAGGATCCTGAGAATCAAAATACGGATATAGAGATCTATGGATATACTGATAATACAGGTAAAGAAGAGTATAACTTAAGTTTGTCTAAAAAACGTGCAGCTTCTGTAAGACAGTATTTAGCTAGTCAAGGTGTGAATGCTAATCGTATGAAGACTGATGGATTTGGTATCGCTGATCCTGTTGCATCTAATGATACTAAAGAAGGACAAGCAAAAAATAGACGTGTAGAGTTCGCTATTAAAGCAAACGAACAAATGGTTAGAGATGCTTATAACGAGTCAGGATCTCGTTAGTCTTTAGCAATACATATAAAAAAGATATAAGAACGACTACTTCAGAGAGAGGTAGTCGTTTTTTTTATTCAGCAATTTTTATGTTGTTAGTTTAAATGATTTAATGTAGATTTATGTACTGCTATTTTAGTTCAATTAGTGTAGTATTATCGCTTGTTGTCTTAAAATATGTGCAAATTGTTCAGTTGTTAAATAATTTAATTATTGTTGTCTATGAAATTTAGAGTTGTATTATTTTTAGGAATAAGTGTGTTGATGCTCTCTTGTAATGATGAGGTGAATATGGATACTACTGAATTATCGAGTAAAGAGAGGGAGATATTACTAGATAAAAAGATAGAGGAGGCGCAGAAGATATTTAAGAAATATGGATGGGTAAAGGATAAGGATATAGATATGCGTGATCCAGAATTTAGACGTGAGTATGAAGAAATGGACCTAGAGGTATTAGAACAAGTATTGAGTAAATTTAATGAAGGATTAGGTTCTGAAGATTTGATACCAGAAGGGTTTGTAGAAGGAATAGTAAATGTAAAATAGATAAATAAAAGAGGCTGCCTTAATCAAGACAGCCTCTTTCGTTTATAATAAGGATTGAAAAAACAATATTATAATATCTACGAGTTTAAGGATAAATGCAATCATAGTTAGCAAATTAACAATCAGTGCATTTTAATGTACTATCCTCTTGCATCTCGTACCAGTGATTTCCTGGAGTTAACCCCGTTTGAGTTGGAATTAATGCTTTAATAGCGTCGTTTAAGTAGATTTTCTTTCCTTTAGGAAGATATATAGTATAAGCTACTTTAGCATTTTTAAATGCTTTTTCTTTTATCTTTTCAGATAGTAATTCATTTGATATGATTAGTGTATTATCTTTTTTATCAAATTGCTCATAATCAATATCAATTTGTATAATATCGTTTTTAGATGACTTTTTAATGAAGTTTTGTACCTCCATATTTCCGTAAATATCATTTTGGAAAGTAGGTAGTATCTCTATTGTTATTGGTAATAGTGAGTTGACATCAGTTATTTCGTACCCTTCAGTTGTTGATTTATCAGAGTTAAAATATTCTGATGTAACTAGCTTAAGGGTTAAAGCAGTTGTCTCATCACTAAAATTAAATTCTGTATCATCTGATCTTTCTGTAGAAGATGTTTCTATCGTATAATTAAAGTCCTCATAATTCTTTGCATTTAAGAACGGTATAGTAAATAACCCTAAAGCAATAAACCAGATCACAATAAGACCAATAATAGAAACCATCACATACTTGATATTAGAGTAGACCATACGCAATCCTATGATTAATAACCCTACGAATGGCAACGTAGTAAGTGTAGTTATCAATAAAATATTCATCCAATAAGGGTACATACCAGAGATAAATAAAGGAATTTCTCTTCCTGTAGATTCTATTATTAAATCTTTATTTATCCAAGCTCCGCAAATAGCAATAATCGCTGCGAAGATACTCATCGCGCTAATAACTATAAATGCTATACCGATTATATTCAGCACTACTTTACCACTGCGTTCACCAGCCCTAGCAGTTTGTTGCTTAATACTGTCGTAGTCAATACCGTTGATTTTATCAGTGACATAACTTACATTCTCTTTTACTTTTTTTTCTATCGTAGAGATGTTAATAGGTTCACGTTGCATCTCTAATATTTGAGATGTAGTCTTTGCTTCAGGTACTATAATCCATAGGATAAGGTATAATAATACACCTGTACCATAAAATAAGACCAATATCATAAAGATAATTCTCATCCATACTGTATCTATTTTAAAGTAGTGACCTAGCCCTGCTAATACACCGCCTACCATAGCACGATCTCCGTCTCTATATAGTTTTTTAGAAGTGTTGTATATATACTGTGTATTGTTGCTAGTTGTAGTTTCTTCATCTAAGATATAGTCTTCTGGTTTTCCCATAATAGAGATTACTCTATCTACATCATTTAAAGTGACTACTTGGTTCTCATCTGTGATATTTTCAGAGAATAATTCTGCTATTCTGATTTCAATATCGTGTATGATTTCGTCTTGTTCTTCTTTTGGAAAAGAACGTTTGATTGCTTTTAAGTATTGATCTAGTTTTTGATATGCATTTTCGTCAATGTGAAAAACTGATCCAGCTATATTGATTGTAAGTGTCTTATTCATCGTTTTGTTTTTTAGTAGTTATTTCTTCTACAGCATTTGCTAATTCATACCAAGTTTTAGCTAATTCATCTAAAAATTGTTCTCCTATTTCAGTTAGTTTGTAATATTTTCTAGGAGGACCTGAACTTGATTCTTCCCATCGATAGGCAAGATAGTCGTCATTTTTTAATCTAGTTAGTAGTGGGTATACTGTGCCTTCTACCACTACTAGTTTTACGCTTTTTAATTCATCTAGTATCTCTGAGGTGTAGCAATCTCTTTCTTTAAGAATAGATAGAATGCAAAACTCTAAGATCCCTTTGCGCATTTGAGCTTTAGTGTTTTCTATATTCATAGTAAATTGGGTTCTTATTTGTTATAGCAAAGATATATCTAAAGGAAGGTACTTTGTATAGCATAGTACTGTTTTTTAACAAGGAATTAACTTTTAGGGAATTTTTATAAAGATTAAACATTTTTCGTATATTTAGAAAAAATCAAAGTATATGGAGTTGAACGTATCTAAAATCAATAAGTTTTTGTTCTTTAAGTTGCCATCTGCCTATTGGACAGGTGTACGTATGAAAGAGGTTAGTGATGTTAAGGCTATCACAACAGTAAAGCATGGGTGGAAAAATCAGAACCCATTTAAGTCTATGTACTTCGCTGTACAAGCGATGGCTGCTGAATTATCAACGGGAGCTTTAGTTATGCGAAAAATAGCCAAAAGTGGTGAGAAGATTTCTATGTTAGTTGCTAATAATAATAGTAGTTTTACAAAAAAAGCGACAGGACGTATTTTCTTTACTTGCGAGGATGGAGCTGTCTTAGATGACGCAATAAAGAAAGCGATTGACACAGGAGAAGGGGTTACGGTATGGATGAAAAGTATAGGTAGAAATACGGCTGGAGATCAGGTATCTGTAATGAACTTCGAATGGACATTAAAAGTGAAGAAAAAGTAATAGTACTTTAAATCTGTAAACAAGGTATTCACTAGCAACTGTATGCTATAAACTTAATTATATGAAAGTACTTGTAACTGGTGCTACAGGATTTATAGGAAGTAGAGTATGTAGAGCTATATTAGAGCAAGGATATGAGGTGCATTACCTCACTCGCTCACTATCTTCAAAAGGAGTAGAGAATGCGAAAGGCTTTGTTTGGGATCCTTATAAAGAAGAGATTGATTTGGCTTGCTTGGATGGAGTTGAAGTTATAATTCATCTTGCTGGATCTAGTATTGCAGATTCTTGGTCAGCAAAAGGAAAGCAACTAATCCTAGATAGTCGTGTTATACCTACTGCATTTTTACATAAGGTATTAGCAAGTAATTCGCATACTGTAAAACAGTTAATAGGCGCTTCAGCTATTGGAATCTATAGTAATATAGATGATGTACAGAGTGAAGAGCACTTTAAACAAGCTGATAACTTTTTAGGTACTGTTGTTCAACGTTGGGAAGAGGGGAATCTTGTTTTTAGATCACTAGGAATAAAGGTAAGCCTTATTCGCATCGGGTTAGTGCTGGATATGCACGAATGTGCGTTAGCAACAATGGTAAAACCTGTTAAACTATGGTTAGGAGCTCCTCTAGGTTCAGGTAAACAGTATTATTCTTGGATACATATAAATGATCTAGTGAGGATGTTCGTTTATGTATTAACTCATCAATTAGAGGGGATCTATAATGGAGTTGCACCTCAGCCATTAACGAATAGTGTCTTTACTAAGATTTTAGGTAAAGCAATGAGGAGACCAATATGGCTACCTGCTATTCCAGAAGGATTGATAAAATTAGCTTTAGGAGAAAAGGTAATGTTAGTAACAGAAGGTCAATATGTCGATAGCAGTAAAATCAGAAATACTGGTTTTGAGTTTAGATTTGAAACACTAGAAGAAGCATTAGATGATTTTATCCTACGCGATTGATAGTAGAGGTAATAATAAGAAAGAGGAAGCCCTAGTGATACTGGTGCTTCCTCTTTCTCATTATATAGGTTAGAAATTAAATCATAGTAGTTGATCCAACCACTAGATATATCGTGTCATATTGACAGAGATATGAAGTTGGCAAAGGATTTGCTATGAAGATAGCAGATAATTACAATAATAAATATACAATTATGAGTACTGAGAATCAAGATATAAATAAAGAACAAGAGGATATTCAACAAGAAGTAGTACAAGAGACGCAAGAAGGTGTTGAGAATGAAGTAAAGAGCGTTGAGGAAGTATTAACTGAACAGTTGGCTAACGAAAAAGATAAAAACTTACGTTTATTTGCTGAATTCGAAAACTTTAGAAAGCGTACTGCTAAAGAACGTTTAGAGTTGTTAAGTACTGCTAGTGAAGGAGTAATGTTATCTATGCTACCTATATTAGATGATTTTAATCGTGCACTTATCGAATTAGAGAAGCATGGTGAAAGTGAGCATCTTACAGGTATAAAGTTAATCGCTACTAAGTTTACAGATACACTGTCAAGTAAAGGGTTAGTAGAGGTAGAGATTAAAGCAGGAGATGAGTTTAATGCCGATTTGTCAGAAGCTGTGACACAAATTCCAGCAGGAGATGATATGAAAGGAAAGGTAGTAGACGTAATCGAAAGAGGATATAAACTAGGGGATAAAGTTATTCGTTTCCCTAAAGTAGTGATAGGACAATAATATTTCTAATAAACGTAAAAGACAGTAAAGATGAAAAAAGATTATTATGAAATATTAGGTATAGATAAAGGTGCTGACGCAGCAGCTATTAAAAAAGCATACCGTAAAAAGGCAATAGAGTTTCACCCTGATAAAAATCCAGGAGATAAAGAAGCAGAAGAGAAATTTAAAGAGGCAGCAGAAGCTTACGAAATATTAAGTGATGCTGATAAAAAAGCTAGATATGATCAATATGGTCACCAAGCATTCGAAGGAGGCTTCGGTGGAGGTGGCGGAGGTCATATGAACATGGATGACATCTTTAGCCAATTTGGTGATATCTTCGGAAGTGCATTCGGAGGTGGAGGCTTTGGTGGCTTCGGAGGTGGCGGAGGCGGAGGTCAACGTCGTGTGAAAGGAACTAGCTTGCGTATTAAAGTGAAATTAACTTTAGAAGATATCGCTAATGGTGTTGAGAAGAAAATAAAAGTAAAACGCAAAGTTCAAGCAGAAGGAGTTACTTATAAGACATGTCCTACATGTAATGGTACAGGGCAAGTAATGCGTGTAGCTAATACTGTATTCGGACGTATGCAAACAGCTTCTCCATGTACTAGCTGTCAAGGTAGTGGTCAAACAATGGATCACAAGCCAGCAGGTGCAGATCATGAAGGTATGGTGGTAAGTGATGAGACTGTATCAATCAAAATACCTGCAGGGGTAGCTGATGGAATGCAACTAAAGGTATCAGGAAAAGGTAATGAAGCTCCAGGTAAAAATAGTATTGCTGGGGATTTATTAGTAGTGATAGAAGAATTAGAACACGACACATTACAGCGTGAAGGTGATAATTTACACTACGATTTATACATTAGTTTTGCTGAAGCAGCTCTTGGAGGAAATAAAGAAATAGACTCTGTAACAGGTCGAGTGCGTATCAAATTAGATGAAGGAATTCAGTCTGGTAAGATTTTACGTCTTAAAGGGAAGGGATTACCAAGCATAAACAGTTACGGAAATGGTGATTTACTAGTACATATTAATGTATGGACACCAAAAAAACTAAACAAAGAACAAAAAGAATTTTTCGAGAAGATGCTTGAAGATGAGAACTTTAAGCCTACTCCGTCAAAGAATGACAAATCTTTTTTTGAAAAAGTAAGAGAAATGTTTTCATAATTGAAAATAAGTTATACATTTGTAGGACACTTATTAAACAGTGGATTTTCTTTTTCATAGCAATTTTTCCCAACCTTATTTTTCCAAATAAGGTTGGGTTTTTTTATATAGTACCTAAAAAAACTCTACCCATTCTCGGGTTCTCAAATATTTACTTATTTTTACAGAAATTAATTGACTTAGACTGATGCAACCTATATTAGAAGTTAAGGATGTGGTAAAAACATATTCTGATAAAACAGCATTAAATAAAGTATCTCTCACAGTACCTAAGGGTACAATATATGGACTTCTAGGTCCTAATGGTGCAGGAAAAACTTCTTTAATCCGTATTATAAATCAAATCACTTATCCAGACTCAGGACAGATCCTGCTAGATGGGCAACCTCTTAATCCAAGACATATTCAAGATATCGGCTATATGCCTGAAGAACGTGGGCTTTATAAGACAATGAAAGTAGGAGAGCAAGCAATGTATTTAGCTCAACTTAAAGGATTGTCTAAAGCGGAAGCAAAACGTCAGCTAGACTATTGGTTTGATAAATTAGATATCAAAGGATGGTGGAACAAAAAGATTCAAGAGTTGTCAAAAGGTATGGCTCAGAAGATTCAGTTTGTTGTTACAGTATTACATGACCCCAAATTACTAATCTTAGATGAACCGTTCTCAGGATTCGATCCAGTGAATGCAAATATTATTAAAGATGAGATCCTTGAGTTAAAAGAAAAGGGTTCTACCATTATTTTTTCTACCCATAGAATGGAAAGTGTAGAAGAAATGTGTGACTATATAGCTTTGATTAATAAATCAAATAAATTAATCGAAGGTAAATTAGTTGATGTGAAAAGAGAGCATAGAACTAATCTTTATCAAGTGGGGGTGCTTAGTAGTAACGTTGAGAGATTGATGTTAGAATTGAGCAGTCAGTTTAAATTTACTCCTGCTAAATTTAAATCACTTAATAATGAAGTACAATTAGAGGTAGACTTAGGAAGTAAAATGCCTAATGAGCTTTTGAATATTCTATCTATGAATGGACAGGTGACTCATTTTGTAGAGAAATTACCAACTGTAAACGATATATTTATTCAATCTGTAAGTAAGTAATATGAGTGTATTATCATTAATCATAAAAAGAGAGTTTATAGCTAAAGTGCGTAATAAGTCATTTATTGTAATGACTTTTGTGAGTCCTTTGCTTTTTGTTGTTCTTACAGGTTTTATTGCTTATTTAAGCAGTATGAAAGGAGATATCAAGAAGGTTGCTATTCACGATGAAAGCGGTTTATTTATCAATCAATTTGAGAGTAATGAAGCTTTTGAATACCAAGATTTATCAGCAATAGATATAGATATCTTAAAAGAAGGAGTAAAAGAAGAAAAGTATGAAGGTATTCTATTTATACCAAAGTCGGAGAAAGTAGATGACTATCAGAATAATGTAACATATATTTCTAATGAGAGTCCTAGCTTAAGCTTTGTGAGTAAGGTGGAGCTATTATTAGGAGATAAGATTACACATATAAATTTAGAACAGAGCGGAATTGATTTGGCTGTGATTGATAAAGCAAAGGCTGATGTGAATCTTAGTTTAGTGAAAGCAGATGGAGAGGCTACTGTAAAGGGGTTAAATGAGATTAAGATTATCATAGGCGGATTATTTGGTTACTTCATTATGATGTTTATTATCATCTATGGTAATATGGTTATGAGATCAGTAATCGAGGAAAAAACTAATCGTATTATAGAAATTATTATTTCGTCTGTAAAGCCATTTCAATTGATGATGGGTAAGATAATAGGTACTTCTATGGCGGGCTTATTACAATTCATTATTTGGGGAGTAGTAGGAGGAATTCTTTTAACTATTGCGAGCAGTGTATTAGGTATTAATGCAATGCCTGGTGCAGGAGCAGCAGAGGCTATAGAAGCAACAGGAGGAATGATATCTCCTGAAGTAATGATAGATGTACAGAATTATGTAAGTGAAATCTTAAGTTTACCCTTAGTATCGTTATTTGTTTATTTTATCATCTTTTTTATAGGAGGATATTTTCTTTATAGTTCATTATACGCTGCCATTGGAGCGGCAGTGGATAACGAAACAGATACACAGCAATTTTTACTACCAATATTATTGCCTTTAATGTTAGGAGTTTATATTGGCTTTTTTACAGTAATGAAAGACCCTCATGGAACTATTGCGACAGTTTTTTCAATGATTCCATTTACTTCTCCAATCGTAATGTTGATGAGAATACCTTTTGGTGTACCTTTGTGGGAAGTTATAGTGTCTATTTTAATACTATTTAGTACATTTATACTAGTAGTATGGGTAGCAGCTAAGATATATCGCATTGGGGTGCTGATGTATGGAAAGCGACCTTCGTGGAAGGAACTTTACAAGTGGCTTAAATACTAGTTTGTTAACTGTTTTTGTTATAAAATATGGGTAAAACATCGAAAATATTAATAGTAGAAGATGAAGCTGCTATTCGCAGAGTATTGGTAAAAATACTAGAAGAAGAATCATCAGATTATGTAGTAGATGCCGCAGAGAATGGAGAAGAAGCCTTGCAAAAGATAGCAGGAGAAGACTATGATTTAGTAATCTCAGATATCAAGATGCCTAAGATGGATGGAGAAGAATTGTTAGTGGCTGCAAAAAAAATAAAGCCAGAAACAATATTCGTGATGATATCTGGACATGGAGATCTTGAGACAGCAGTGAATACTATGCGTCTTGGAGCTTTTGATTATATTTCGAAACCACCCGATTTAAATAGACTATTAACAACAGTTAGAAATGCTTTAGATACTAGTAAGCTTGTAGTAGAGAATACTATTCTAAAAAAGAAAGTTAATAAGAAATATGAGATGATAGGTAATAGTGAACCTATTAATCACATTAAAGATATTATAGAGAAAGTAGCTCCTACTGAGGCGAGAGTGTTAATCACGGGGCCTAATGGAACTGGTAAAGAGTTAGTCGCTCATCAGATCCACTTACAAAGTAGTAGGGCGCAGAATATGCTAGTAGAGGTTAACTGTGCAGCTATTCCATCAGAATTAATAGAAAGTGAGTTATTTGGACACGTGAAAGGAGCTTTTACATCAGCTGTAAAAGATAGACCAGGGAAGTTCGAGCAAGCAAATAACGGAACTATCTTTCTAGATGAAATAGGTGATATGAGTTTATCTGCTCAAGCTAAGGTATTACGTGCATTACAAGAGAACGTTATTACGCGCATAGGCGCTGATAAAGATCTAAAAGTAGATGTTCGTGTATTAGCAGCAACGAATAAAGATTTAAGAAAGGAAATAGCAGAAGGACGCTTTAGAGAGGATTTATATCATCGACTAGCAGTTATATTGATTAAAGTTCCTGCTTTAAATGATAGAAGAGATGATATTCCTTTGTTAATATCGCATTTTGTTAATCAGATAGCAAAAGAGCAAGGTACTGTCACAAAAGTGTTTAGTGATGAGGCAATGGAGCTGTTGAAACAGTATGATTGGACTGGGAATATCCGTGAACTTAGAAATGTAATAGAGAGATTAATAATATTAGGAGGTAAAGAAGTTTCGAAGCAAGATGTCGAAATGTTTGCAAATAAATAGAATATGAAATTAAAAAAGATAAACAGTACTTTACAAGAGAACTTAGAGAGAAATGGGCTTTTAGAACCAACTACACTTCAAAAGAAAACTTTTGGAACTATAAAAAGTGGTAGAGATGTAGTGGTTTTTGGACCTAAAGAGCAAGGAAAAACTACTGCAATGATTATCGCAGCTATACAGCGTGTTGATAAATTAGTAGAGGAGGATATTGCTACTAAAGTTTTGATAGTAGTAAAAGATAAGTTTGAAGTAGAGCGTTTAGTAGAAGTTTTTGAAGCATATACTAAGTATATGGATCTAAGAGTATATGGTGTACACGATTATACAGACTTAGATGAGGATAAAAATCAACTTTCATTAGGGAATGATATCTTAATAGGTACGGCTACTAGATTAAATGAGATGTTTGCAAGCGCAGGGTTTGATGTAAATCAATTAAAGATGTATGTTATTGATGATATCGATTTACAGCTAAGAAATCGCTTAGAACCACGTTTACATCGTTTGTCAGAAAGTATCGGAAAGACACAACGAGTTTATTTTGCTACTGAGTTTGTAGAGCAATTAGATATGTTCGCAGATAAATCACTAACTGAAGATGCAGAATGGTTTGATTTTTATGATGACGAAGAAGAACAAGACGATAATGAATAATAGAAAGGGCAATCAGTGATGATTGCCCTTTTTGTATAGCATTGGTTAAAGTATGTCTTTCTGTTTTATTTTAGTGAGGATATCTTGTGCTTGTTTTCTTATAAGAGTAGGTAGTTGTTTAAAATTAGTATCTTCTTCTGTATAATATTTATCTTCTTCTTGATAAGGAATATAAGCTGTTATTTTTGATTTGTAGAAGGTATAAGAGTTTGGCTTCATAGTGTAAATGATAACTTTTAAAGGCTTTGCATCTAAACCATCAGAATTCATAAAGTAAGTAAGGTAAAATTCGGGAGAGCCATCTTTATCTGAATCTTTCACAAAGCAGTAATCTAATAGAAATTCAGGTTGTGCTAATCCTTCTGCATAATCTTTAAAAGTGATTTTTTCTACCATACCGCCGTGGTCTTCTATGTATATTCCTGATAGAATATCTGTTGGTTTATCTGATAGATAACTAGGTTTAATAGCTTTACGTTGATTAAAGAACCATAAATAACTTCCTGTTTTATCCCCCATATAATTAATAATCATAATAGGATTACCATCTAAAGGATTGCCAAGTTCCTTTATAATATCTTTATACCTCTGATCTTTTGGATTTACTCTTTGATTCACTCCTTGACTGAATGTATTAAAGCTTATTATAAAGAATAAGAATAGAACTATAGAATTTTTCATTGTGTTTATAGTGTTACTTGTATAGTATTCAATGATGTTCTTCATTTATACAAATATAATAATGGATCAATCTCAAAAGTTGTGTGTGAATTAAAAACTACAGATCTTTGTAATGATAAATAATAAACGTGGAAAACTATATTGAGTTTATAAAAATGATTTTACCTGAGTTTTTAGTA
>NZ_NSGJ01000056.1 GCF_002286775.1 Myroides sp. N17-2 | reverse complement strand
TCCTTCACTATCTTTTTAATGAATTCTTGATGATAATGCTGTTTTACTTTTTTTTCTCCTATTGACTTTTCCATCTCTTATTGGTATTTAAAACTGTACAGTTTTTTCAGGACGGGTCATAGAAATAAAAAGACATTTCAATTCAAAAAATAAAGATTACTCTCTAATGAGAATAACCTTTATCAACAATTAAAATAACATATCTAACTCAACTTATGACTCAAAAGGAGATTTTTTCACTTCATCCTTAATATCACTTGATAAACTCCCTAAGAATACAGTGATATCGTCTATCTGTTCTTGGCTTAACTTCACATTAGTTTGCAAACTAGCCATAATTCGTACAGCTTCTTTTAAATCTTTTACAGAACCATCATGAAAATATGGGCCAGTATGTTCTATATTTCTTAACCCTGGTACTTTAAAGAAATACTTCTCAGCATCTTTCTTACTTAAGTCTGCTAATCCATTATCCACTTTAGCTGATTTAGTTTCCTGCCAATAATCTCCATAAACTCCGAATTTCTGAAACATTTGTCCTCCCATTGCTACTCCATTATGACAAGTAATACAACCTACAGAAATAAACGTATCTAACCCTTTCTTCTCTTGAGCAGACAATGCTGTCATATCTCCTTCTAAGAATTTATCAAATCTACTCTCAGGCATTAACGTGCGCTCAAAAGCTCCTATGGCATTCGTGATATTAGCAAAAGTGATGGGTTCCTTCTCTGATTTATAGATAGCCGCAAACTTTTCTTTATATATATCTACTTTGCGAAGTCTATCTTCTAACTCTTTCTCACTTTTAATGTTATGCTCCACAGGATTAAGGATTGGCCCACCTGCTTGCTCTTCTACATCCTTCGCTCTACCATCCCAAAACTGCATATTATGCAAAGCAGCATGAAATACTGTAGGAGAGTTACGTCCTCCTAATGCACCAGTATCTCCAGGAGAAAATGCCTTATTATCTACTCCGTAGGTATTCAAATTATGACAAGAATTACAACTAATATTTCCATCTTTAGATAGACGAGTGTCAAAATACAAATACTTACCCAAAGCCACCTTCTCAGGATCCAAATCTTTATTCTCTACAGAAGATAATGGCTGAAAGAATGTAGTTGCTTTTGTAAATAATTCTGATTTTTCTTCTTCCTTAACTTCAGTGCTCTTGGTTTGCTCTTTTTTACAACTGACAATTGATAATAATACAGCAAGTAAAACTAGTTGCTTTCTCATAATTAATACTACTTTGATTTATGATTTCAATTTACTTACTATAAAAATATTAATATATGATATATATCACACAACACATTTAATACACATTTTGACACTTTCTTAATACCTGAACAAATTAACTAACGTTTAGTTAAAAAAAAGTTTCAATAAAAACACATCGTATAATATTTATTTTGTTTTATTGAGTTTTTATTTTATTTTAGCTACAACCAATAACAAATAAACACCATGAAACTAAATTACACCCTACTTATACCATTCGCTCTAGCGCTAACTTCCACAAGTTGCCACACCACTGAGACGATAGTATCTACACCATACAAACTGCAAGATGAAAAAGCAATAGTATTCACAGCGAATACATTTATGTTTAAGAATTATTTCTTTACTTACAAGGATGGAGAGGCGACTTTAGTTTATCAACAAGATTCAAAACTAGCTGAAAATAGAGCACCTATCTACCTAACACTAACAGAGAATAAAGAAAACACAAGATATCAGGAGTTCGCAGACCCTAGTAAACAGATAACCGTAAAGATCATTAGCGAATATGAAGTAAGACTTCAATTAGACAAAGCTAGATATACACTATACACCTCTAGCCATCTAAAAGAAGTTAATGCTGATACGAATCGTATCCTTGCAGATATTGCATTATGGAAAAAAGACAGATACTAACTAACCGAATACAACAAGTACAAAGTGTACTATCACAAACAACAATGAACAATCACAATATCATTAAAAATTAAAAAAGCTACTATCTTATCGAAAGTAGCTTTTTATATTATAACCCCGGTTCATAACCCTGAATTTCTTCTCTTAACCAACTTGGTAATTCTATTGATTTTTTCTCTTTTACATCTATCATCACCTGGGTACTCGTCCCAATAGCATGCAATACTAGTTCCCTATTATTCCCTTCACTTACGATAGCATACTCAATCTCAAAACTCTTACTTCCTAATTTAGAAATACGAACACCTATCCTAGGATGAGATACTTTAAGATTTATTTCTTTGATATAGTTACATGAAATATTAGCAATAACGAACATATGCTTAAGCCAATCCCAAGTTTGACTAGCCTCAGCCATATAATATCCACGACCAATCTGAAAATAATCAATATACATCACATTATTTACATGCCCTAGAGCATCTATATCATTCCATCTAATCTCTAAAGGATGATAAAATCTAAAATCACTACTATTAAAATTCATATCTTTTACTCAATGTTTAAAAAATGAATATAGTAAAATATTAGCAATATATAAGTTCGTGCATTTATTAATTCTCTATAATAGTAGACTCATCTATATCTTTTTTCTTACCGAATAGTTTCCCTTGCCAATCATATCCTTTTTTAAGAAAACTAATTTCCTTCTTAAGATTAAATCGCTTGATAATAGTAAAAGAAAAGTTACTAGTCAATAAACTACTTTGGTAATCTTCCTTCATATTCAAATAAAGTCCATTTGCTAAAGCTGAACCAGTAATAATCCATTCTTCACCTATATACCCTATAGAGAAACGTGCATTAATAGCAGGATTAATAAGAAAAGTAGTGTTGCGAGTTAACAAGTTTTCTTCAATCGCTCCATTAACACCAAGTGTAAATGCTCCAGCTACTAGCATTTTTTTATATGGCACCCAGTTATAACCATATCCTATATTAGGTCCAAAATGATATGTTCGTTTGTCAAAATTATCGACATCATCTGAGACTATAGGAATATTGTGTAAAGAAGAGTAAAATACACTACCCCCAACTAACAAAGATCCTGCAGACTTTATCTGTACTTTATTAAAGTCATAAGCTGCGCCTAAAGAATACCGTTTGTTATTACTAACATACTGAAACAATACCCCATACATATGAATATTAAAATTAGGATAAATATGATCTGCAGTAGGTATCTCTGTTTTAGAATCTGAGTTATAACTATAGAAGCCCCTATTTCTCTTATAATACAAATCTACAAGATACTTATCTCCATAATAATGATATTGAAAATCAGTATATTTAGTCTTGCCTCTATCTTTATCCCTCATAAAAGAGAAACCATAACTAAAACTGAAAGAAGAACTTCCCCATAAAAAACCCATTCCTATTGTAGCAGGTTTATTAGACTGAAAGGTTTGTTTTTGTTTACTATCCTCAAAATCGTAATCTAATGCCAATATATCATTACCAAAGTAAACCTTAGCACCATATGCTTTGGTATGTTCTCTAATATAAATAGAATCCACTTGAGCATATACAGTAACTACTGAAAAAAACAAAAAAACAAATATCAAAATACTCCTCACTCCATCTATATTAAAAATTCACAAAACAATAATAACAACATTAATAATCCACATTTCGTCAATGTCACAAATTGTAAAATTCTCAATAGACTACTCAATACCATCTAATTAGCATAAAAAAGCACTTCAAAACAAAATCTTAAAGACTTCTTTGAGCTCGTTTTACGATGTATTCAGTATGTTTACTTCTATTTCCTATTTCCCATCTCTTACAAAGTTCAATCACAAAATCAGGTCGTGTTTTTCCTGCATCATTCAACCAATTTCCTACGCTATCCTTTACATACTTAGAAGAATCTTCTTTTAATGCTTCTAATAAAGCCAAGCCAAGCTCAGGAGTTTCCTTTAATACGTCAATATGTTTACACCATACTCCTCTTGGTCTTGTTGACTCTGTTGCAAATCTTCTTACATATTCATTATCGTCCTTTGTCCAAGATAATAATAGAGTTATACTTTCTTCTAAATGAGCGATAATGTCACCTCTCACTGCCATCCAGCAAATCTCACGTACACCAAAATGCCCATCTCCAGCAAAATATTTAATTGCCTCTAACTTCTCACTAATACTGAATGACTCATTATATCCTATAAAATACGTAGCCCAACAGCGTACTAAATCACTCTTATGTTGTTTTAATAAAGTAAAGAGCTCATTATCATTCTCTTCTTTTGCTAAATGATACAGTGTATAACCAATACATTGATTAATAGAGTTAACCGTTTTCTTTTCTAATCCTTCGATAGCATCTAATACAATTAAGATATACTTATCTCTACCTAAAGAGGCTAAAACATTCTTCACTAATAAACGTTGATCGATCGCTAACCATTCTGTCAAATTTACACTTGACAATTCTCCTTTATTTAATCCAACCAATACATCAGCCGGAATATCTTTGATCGCTCTTGCTCCTTTTCTATTTTCCATACTAATCTCTATAAACGAATAAAGCTCCGAAGAGCTTTATTTCAATTGTACTATTCTAAGGAATTAATTTCTTTACTTCCTCTTTTATTTCTTTATCAACTTCTACTAAATAGTCTTGTGCAAATGGTGCTCCACAATCTTGATTACTCATTATTGATACCAGTTTACCCTCTGCAAAATAATTACAGTCTTTAGTATACTCACTTTCTTCTACACTAAATGCCTTATCCTTTATATCAGCATTATAATCTAATACCTGCTTAATCACTAAAGCAACTTGTCCCTCATTTAAATAATACACATCCAGTGATTGTTGTTCCTTTTCATATTTGCGTACAACAATCTTTTCAACTTGTAATTCTTTGTTGTAATATAACTTCGTTACTCCCTCTCCTGTTTCTGTTGTAAAGTCCATTGTAGAAATCTGTGCCCATTCCGTAAACGCATTAATACGATTAAACGTAGCGATCAAGGATTTCACGACTTGCTCACTTCCTTCATTAATCAACAGATCCTTTTCGTCAGTTAACACATGTAGCAAATCCTTTTGCACTTCCTCTTCAGGCAAGTCATCTGTATGAATAGCCTCTACTATTTCTGCAGGTTTTGGATTACTATCTTTACACGAAGTCATTCCTATTACACTTACTAAAAAAGCGATAGGCAAAAAATATTTAGTCATACTCTATTATTATATAACTCGAATATACTGATAAATGCTTTATCTGACAGACTCTCTTACTGTAATTATTCTCTTTATAGGCTTGCTACTACTTCTCCTAAATCTAAACGAGCTCCATAATTCACATCCATATATCTAAAAGTAATCACTCCTGATTCGTCTATCAGATATACAGCAGGAAGTACTAACTCAGCTTTATCCGTTTGATTAAACATCTTGACATCAATACCTAAAGCTTCATAATGTGGTGCTACGAAATCCTGTAACTCAAAATCAATATCTAAAGCTTTACTTAATGCAAGTTCCTTGTCTTGTGCTATGCTAAAAGGCATTTGCATTTCGTCTTTCCACTTTTTAAGTAACTCAATATTCATAGGAGATATCACGACTACCTCAACATTATTCTCTTGTAATTCTTTATAATAACTCATCAAGTGCGCCATCTCAACATTACAGAATGGACACCAACTCCCACGAACAAAGCTTACCAAGACTTTCTTCCCTTCAAAAAGTTCTGTTATCCCAATCTCTTTCCCTTCTTCTATAATCACTTTTATGTTTGCAAACTTCATCCCTACTTGAGATGTATTACCGAAATCCCTTGTCTGCAAATCTGCGATAGAGTTACCAAATGCAGTTAGTGTCTCTAAAGGTACCTGAGTTTGCATCCCTTGACTAATAGTCTCTAATGCTTGTTTTATTTCTTTCATATTAAAGTCTTATTTTTGCAAAGGTGATAATCACTTTATTACTATACAATACCGCATATATTCCCCCCATAGGGATAAAAAAGTCACTCTTATGAATACCAAGGCGTCAACAATAGAAGAAAAAATATGCCCACTCGAATTTGCAGTTAATGCAATCAGTGGAAAGTGGAAAGTGCCTATTGTTTGGCAGATAAACCAAGGGCATAAACGCCCAAGTGAAATGTTAAAGGGAATTATGAAAGTTGACCGCCGCGTGCTAAACCAACAATTAAAAGAATTAGAACAAGACGGTATCTTGACCAAGATAAGTTATAACGAACTTCCTCCAAGGGTAGAATACTACATCACTCCTCTCGGAGAACAATTAGTAGAAGTACTATGGAAACTCAATGCTTGGGGAGAGACTTTATTAAACGAAAAAAGAGACTACTAAATAGTCTCTTTTTCGTTTAATAAGCTAAAGATTAGTTATCATTAGCTCTATATTTTTATTTATATAAATCAGCACTTTTTAACGAAGCGACTAATTCATTATCTTCTATCATCACCTCAGAAGTAGTGAACTGCGCAGGTGTAGTGGTTGGGAACCAATTGCGATTAGGAGTTACCATTATCAATAACCCATTATCATCCCCTAAAGCTAAGAACTGTTCTGTAGGTTGTGCTTTATCAAAGTATGTAAGACCATACTCTGCGATCAGCTTTTCTGCCTGTACCATCGGTTGCTCTGCTACGATCCCCATCTCACTGATATTGATTATCTGTGCAGGAGAGAAGTCCCCTTGTACATCTATACCTATTTCTTCTCTTGCGATAAACTCTAATAGATTACCATTATTATCCATAAAGTAGATAGACTGTGCCTTCCACGTCTCGAATGTAGTAACCAAATTCCCTTCTATATTCTCAATTAAAGTCAAATGTTCTTTTGCCCAAGCTAAAGCATTCTGTAATTGATTAGATGGAATATTAAATGCGAAGTGATATACATTTACTTTATCTGTTGTCTCTTCCAGAGTTAGTATCGTATCTCCAGCCTGTACTGTTACACTTTCTTCTAATAATTCAATTATAGGCAATTGCAGTACTTCTGTATAGAATTGTTTACTTTCCTCTAATTTATTTGTCTGTATATTGATGCTTAATATGTTCATATCTATTATTTTTTAGTATTACAAATATCGCTTAAAGATTACTTCCTTTTTGCTTTTCTGTACATTCATTATATATAAACGCATAGATATTATCTATTGTTTTTCTACAGGAATACCATCTATTGCTACCACATTAACCCAATCTCCTAAACAAGCATTACTGTATTTACTATCCGATTGAAATTCAAAATTATACTCAACATCAAACTCGACAAAGCTAGTTACCTTTTCGGTGTTATCCCCTTTTAAATCAATTGTATCTTTCAGTACAAATTGCTTGAAGACAACTATAACCTTTAAATATTTTTCTAATGCTAGATGTATTGCTAGATTATCTTTATTCATTTCTATAATAGAACTAAACAATAGGTCATAATCCTCAAATTTAAGAGGTATTTGTACTTCATATAACTCTGCATTACCATATCTTGTCCATAGAGTATTTTCTTTGTCATAATTTTGACGTCTCGAATTCAATATTCCGTATGCTAAAGATTCTATACTATTATTCATATCATATCCACCTCTACTCTCTTCTTCTAACATAGATTGACGTACAAATCTATATCTTTTAATCTCAGCGTCATCAAGATCTAATGTTACTAAAACCTCTCTTTTTTCATCTAATCTATAGTTGTACTCAACGATAGAATTATAAGAAGGGTTACTCTGTTGTTTATGAGTTTCTACTTTTTTTGGAATTGAAGAAAATCCAAACGTATTTTTAAGGATAATAAATATAATCCACAGTGAAATACCTACACTTACTACCAATAATATACCCCCAACAATCTTTTCCATCTAAATAATGTTTAATTACTAAATTTAACACTAATTAACTATATAAAAAAGATTATTCTTACTCAAAATGCTCCTCTACGTTCCAAAGTACTTCACAATCACAGTATCCTCCATATTCTCTAAGCCATAGCAGAACTTCTTCTATATTCTTTACATCCATACTTTTCAATATCTCCATCGTTTTTTCATTTGTATGATTACATCCGCACTTTTCGAGATAATTATCTAAGTCATCAAACAACTGAGTAAAATATACTCTACTCATTGGTAAGCTATTCTCAAATATTAACTTTTGCTCCTGTTGCCACTCTTGTTTGAGCTCTTTTTTACGCTCTTTCTCTAATTTTTTTTCATTCATATTAACCTCTTTTAACCTAGAATAAGTAGAAAGTATCGTCCCTAAAAACTATTGCTAGAAATACTATAATCTCCATACAGACAACACACTTTCATTATTGTGTACTTCTATAGGTAGTCTCTTATCTTTATGTCTATAAAATCTAGTGTAAACCATAGTTTGTCTTCTTCTTAAATAAAATTAGTAATATCAATAAAATACACCCCTATTTTAACAGAAAAAAAGGTACTATTGTATAATAAAACAATGTCTTATGAAAAAGCCCATTTTATTACTAACTACCTTAATAAGTTCTACTCTGTTTGCGCAAGTAAAGCTAAACCCTGAGTTAAAGTCATTAGCAGATCATCATCAATACAATGTCTTATTTGAAAAGAATAAAACAAACAAAACGGATGATAAGTACTATTTTGATGCGCTATACTACAGTGTCCTTAATCAACCGAAACAATCCAATGAGTTGCTTAAACAATTTGCTGTAAAAAACAGAGCATCCATAAAAAACATTGAATATTGGAAACTTGTCAATGAGAACAACATCAAAACCTTTGACTATAATCAAGCGTACAAAGCTTCTAAATATTTAGTAGACAACTTTAAAAGTGAATTAGGCCCTGAGGAATATATAGAAGAACAAAACAATATGCGTATTTGGAAAGCAATAAAGGATAAACCTATTCAAAAAATACAATCTTTCTCAACAATATCTGTACCTACTCATAAAGATTTAATGAACTTAACAACTTTAGAAGTTGAAGCTAACAACATAAAGAAAGACTTTGTTTTTGATACCGGTGCAGGTCTAAACTGTATTACGGAAACTTTAGCAAAACAAATGAACTTTGACATTATAAAATCAGAGACTATCAAAGTAAAGAGTTTTACTGGTGCTTCTAATGAAATAAAGATTGCTATAGCGCCTAAACTAACTATCGGTGATATCGTGATAGAGAATACCCTATTCTTAGTTTTCCCTGATACAGCATTTACCTTTGGAGATGGGCTTTATCAAATACACGGTATAATAGGCTTTCCTGTAGCTAAAGAATTAGGAACAATCACTTTTGAAACAGAGAAACTGACTTTCTCTAAAACAGAATCAAATACAAAGGAACCTAAAAACTTATTCTTTGAGTCGCTCCGCCCTATAGTAGTTCTAAACTACAACGGAAAGAATCTCCCTTTCAACTTAGATACTGGTGCGCAGAATAGTATGTTTAGCAAACCACTTTATCAACTATTCGAAAATGAAATAAAAGCGAAAGCGACTAAAACAACTAGCACTACTAGTGGTGCAGGTGGTCAACAGAAAACAGTTGAGCTATACCAATTAAACAATCAGACATTCAAGCTAAATAATCAGATTTTAACTCTTCCTAAAATGTTGATTGATGCTGAGAACTTTGATGTATATGGTGAATATAATTATGGAAATATTGGTCAAGATATTTTATCACAATACAAAAAGATAATCATCAGCTTTGATCACAATTATCTAAAACTAGAATAAACAAAACGTCTGATTGTGTTACAGTCAGGCGTTTTACTACCTATCTTGACGACTCTCCCATCCCCCTGAAGAAGGTTTATGAGTATCATTGTCTGTGCTTTCGTTCCTACTCATCACTCGTTTATCTGACTTCGAGAATGCCCATCCTCTTTCTTTAAAATAATTGTATCCCGTAATATAAATTAATATCACTGCCCATATTATCCCCACCAAGATATTAATACTCACTAAATAAGATACAGTAATAATCATCCCTATTACTCCTATATACTGTATTGGTATCCAAAATATGGTATCACCATTCTCTGCTTTATAATACTGCTGACTTGCTTCATCGTAATAAATAACAGCCTTATTCCACTTATTCCCCAAATACCAGGTAAGCCATCCTCCTAGTGATGTAAAAATACTAATAACCTCTCCTTGATAACCAAAATCAGGTATAAGCATCCCTATAAAGTAACCTAATCCAAAAAACAGTAGTGCGAGTATTCCTTTTCCTGACCAAACTATCATATCATATTTTTTATGACAATTAATATTATTGTGTATTGTTAATATTGATTATACATATATAGTACAAACAACTGATTAACAATGCAAATGTATGTCATATTCTCAAAATAAGATTATCTCTTTTGGATACTTTACATAGCAGTACACAGCTCTATTAAAAAGCCATTATTATCTAATACATACCCTACTGTTTGTCCCCAAGGTTTCACTGTTAGAGCCTCGTAAACGTTACCTCCTGCTTGTTCTACTTGCAGTATTGCTATTGCCACATCTTCTACCACGAAGCCTAACTCTATCCCAAAAGGTTTATCACTACTCACTTGTTGGTATCCTTTTTTCAAGTTACTACTTGCCAAATCTAGCTGCGCAAAGGCAATAGTAGTCTCTCCTGATACTAACTCTCCATAATCCTTCTCAGGTGTTATGAACTTACGCACAAAACCAAATGCCTCTTCATAAAACTTAACTGTAGCTTCTACATCTGCTACATACATTATCGTATAACTGTATTTTATCATCATCTTTTTAATTAAAAAAGGCTTCTTCTATTTTTTCAAACTCCTCTTGCGAATATAAAGTAATTCCCTTGTCTTTTATCATATAAATAGCCTTACAGTGTTTATATAAGACATCTACAATATGAGAAGATATAAAGATTATACTATGCTCAGATAAATGCACTAAATACTTCATCAAATAATAGTTGGACTCTATATCTAATCCGTTAAACGGTTCGTCTAAGATATACATAGTGTACTCTTTCTGAAGTACAGCATTTAGATATACTTTCTTCTTCATACCTGTAGAAAACTCCTTAATCAATTTATCAGATGGCAAATCAAATAACAACTGTTGTCCTTCTACCTTTTGTTGAATCAGGTGTTGATAGAATTTATAAAATTCTCCAGCAGTTAACTCATCATATACAGCAGGCTCTGCTCCACACCATCCTACATCTTGCATAGATATAATCTTGTCGTTTAATGTACTCGATCCTGTATACTTCTCTAATCCGAGCATACACTTAAACATTGTAGTTTTGCCCTGACCATTTTTCCCCATTACCCCATATATTCCAGGAGTAGTGATATGAAGCTTGACATCTTCTAAAACTACTTGGTTGCCGTATCGCTTTTCTTTAATATGTACTTTCAACATCTTTAATCTGATTTAATTGACGGATAGCTCGTTTATATAAAAAAGGTATAACTAACAATGGAAGCCCTAGTCCTAAGAAACAACCAACTATAAACAATTGTTGTTTAAATTCACTCTCATAGAATGCATACTTAAGGATTGTATTACACATAGGGATTGCTAAAACCAAACTTCCTAAGAACACATAATTCCAATCAAATGACAATACATTAACTAACACAAGCACAGGAAGTATCAATATCAGAGTATTCAACATCTCTGTCTTGACTTGCTTTTCTATATATTCCTTTGCAGATAATGTACTAGTCTTTATTTCAATAATTCGCTCTCTTTCAAATGTCGCAATACTTGCTATTATACCCACAAGCACAAAACTTGCTATCACAAGATTTCCATTGTTGTGTTTAATCCCCATTACACTAAATAAGATCACTATAGGCATTATCCAAAGCAACTTATACTTCCTAAAACTAATATGCCAAAAGGGATTGACTAAGGAGAATGGGTACTTAATTACTGTTGATTGCTTCTTTGGGATATAGGATAACAAGTAATAGAGTGCTATTACTAATGACAGACCGATAAACTCTCTCTTTAATGCTAGTACAGCCAAAAAAGGGCTACTGTAGATCATATATTCTAACCACAGCACTATGCGATAATGTTTATATACCTTTAATAGCTCTATATCGGTTCTACCTAGATGATAAAGTATCGCATCTACAAATACGATGTAGTAAAGCCCTCTAGCTAATTCATAGTTGAGATAACACACTAAGGCGATGCCTAGATAAAGTCCTATGATTAAAGACATAGCCACATAATCTCCCTTAGAAATAAACTTTCTAAAACGTATGCCTATTAAGTAACTCAGAAGTGTAATCATTTAAATCAAATATATGAAACAAAATCAACACACTTCTCAATAGTCTAAAAAACATTAAATTGCATATCCTTAATCTCCTTATATAATGCAACACTTCCTACAGCAAATCAACGCTTACTATCCCATCTCTGAAGAAACGCAGCAAGCCTTATTGCGTATCTGCAAAACGGTACACTTTAAGAAGAATGAGGTCATTCTTAAAGCAGGTGAGCTAGCGAGGTACTATTACTATATACAGGAAGGACTATTAGGATACTATAGCTTAGACAAATCAGGGAATATGATCTATAAAATATTCTTTGAAGAACAAGCTTTCGTAGCCTCTACATCAGCTATTATAGAGAACAAACCAAGTGATTTTAGTATTGTTGCCTTAGAAGACACTTCACTTATCGTATATCCCGCTAAAGAGTTCAGAGAGTTAGTACAGCAATATCACGACTTAGCCTTATTTCAGATTAATTACCTAGAGAAGAATTGGGTAGTGAAGAAAGAACCCTTAGAAATCAACCTCAAATCAGAAACAGCCAAGCAGCGTTATATTAAACTATACGAAAACCAAAAACTATATCACCGTCTTAAACAACATCAGATAGCTTCTTATCTAGGTGTCACCCCTACCCAACTTAGTCGTATCCGAAAAGAGTTAGGTCACTAATCCATACGACAAACTAATGTCGCTTTCATCAACATATGTAAATGTTTTTCATCTTTTAGAGCAGCACCTTTGTATGGTTAAATTAAACAACAAAGAAGATGAAAACAACAATATTATCGGCCCTATTCTTACTAATCACTTCTATTAGTAGTCAAGCACAACAACTCAAAAAAGAGAATATCTATAGTGCGAAGATGAAGAAAGAGATTGAAACTGTTATTATCACGCCTATCGTAGAGAAAGGCAAAACGTATAAAAGTGTATATATCCTACACGGCTATACTGGCAATCCTACGCGTACCTATCAACAAGATATTCCTAATCTTCAACAAAAAGCAATAGAGAACAACACTATCTATATCCTTGCCAATGGAAATTACAACAGTTGGTATGTTGATAGTCCGCTAAAACTAGACTCTCAATACCAAACTTTTATTGGAGAAGAACTTGTAACCTATATCGACGCACATTATCCTACGATTAAAGACAAAAACAGTAGAGGAATACTAGGTTGGAGTATGGGAGGTCACGGAGCTATTAACATAGGCACACACTATCCTGATACCTTCTCTATCATCGGTAGTAGCTGTGGTGCTTTAGATTTTAACCGCTTTGGCACAGGGTATAAAGGATATCAAGTAGACCAAGTCTTAGGAAGCCTTGAGTCTTTAGACCAATCTTATTTTACGTTCAATAAAATAGATCTTATCGCCTCTTCACACCAGATGCTAATCCTAGACTGTGGTACAGAAGATGATCAAATGATCGAAATGAATAGAGACTTTCATCAGCGACTTACTTCTCGTAACGTATATCATCTATATATAGAAACCCCCGGAGATCACACTCCATCTTATTGGAGCAAATCTCTAAGTAATCAATTAAGCCTATTCGAAAACTACTTTACGTATGACAAATTATAAAGCAATACTCTACGTAGTCATAGGGGCTTGTAGTTACGGGCTATTAGCAACGATAGTTAAGTATGCAAATGAACAAGGTATACACAGCAGTACCCTTACATTCTTACAGTTCTTTATTGGTTTCTTAGCATTGACATTAGTCAAGTTCATCCAGTCCAAAAGAACTAAAGAAAAGACTGTCGTTACTACCAAATCAAAGATAAGGTTAATAATATGGGGAACAACACTAGGTCTGACTACTACTCTATATTATTTATCTATACAGTATATCCCCGTGTCAGTAGGTATTATCCTCTTAATGCAATCCATTTGGATCAGCCTACTTTTAGAAGCTATAATCAAAAGACGTTTACCGTCTTGGAGTAAAATTGTCGGGGTACTTATTGTTTTAATCGGAACGGTGTTAGCGACTAATCTACTTCACGCTGACCTTGTCTTAAACCCTATAGGTTTATTATACGGATTCGGAGCAGGTCTAACCTATGCCTTTTCTCTATTAGCATCAAGCACAGTAGAGACACACTTACCAAGTATTACTAGAAGTCAATATCTCGTACTAGGTGGGTTACTGCTAATCTGTATCTTTTGGAATGTACATATAATAGAAACTTTTGAACTAAGAGCCATACCTTGGGGAATGTTAATCGCACTCTTCGGAACAGTTATCGCACCTATATTCTTTACTATGGGAATACCTAAAGTAGGAGTCTCTATGGGGAATATCATTGCTAGTCTAGAGATTCCAGTCTCTATCACCTCAGCAGTATTAATCTTAGGAGAATCAGTAGATCCCATACAGTGGCTAGGAGTAATGATTATCCTAGTAGCCGTCATCATCATTAACCCAAAAACCAAATAACTAAAAAAGTCGAAGCAATTACTTCGACTTTTTTTATATCTTATTCAGGCAATCTAACACCGTCAACTGTAAACCGACAACTGTAAACTAACGACTATCCTTCGAACTCTCCACAGTCGTGTACTGTGAACGTCTCTAACTTACTCTTAAGCGTATAGAAACCTGCTGTTCTGAAGTGCTCTTTATCTATAGCTTGACCTTTAACTGTCAATTGATACATTGGATATTCATCCACTCTCTCGAATATAAACTCATTTAGTGGAGTATGTACCGTTATAGTCTTATCCTTTTCTTCTATTTTAGTTATTTTATAAGAGATCTGAGTTTGTACATCACAGGCATTCATCAGATTAATCATCTCTCCATCTATAATTATTTCAGCTACATCGCATGCATAACAAGTACCGTTAAAGTCAATACCATACTTATCCGTTACTTCCTTAGCACCAGCTTCAGAGATCTCCATCGGAACAAGCATCTCACTTAACAGTTGATCCACTTTCTCACTTTTAGGAAGAGTTACCCCTACCTCAGTTTTAGCTGTTTCATTAGTTTCACCCTCAGTTGCCTTATCCTGTTTACAACCTACCATTCCAGCTACTAAACAAATAAGCATTAATGCTTTCTTCATACTTTCTATTATTTTGCGTAAATGTAGAAATTATTACAAAGAATAAATATCCCTAGAAACAACTAATTTGCATAATTCCACTTACACTCAGATTATTTGAAAAGCCTCACTCCTCTCCCATCGCTTCTATTTTATACAATATCAATTCCACAGCTTGATTTCTCCACAGAATATCACCATATTCAACTATCATCTCTTTATCCGTATAAATACCTAAAGGATCAATCCAACATAGCCAAGCAATCATCTCATCCCTTGACCAAGTCAATAACTCTTCTATTACCTCTACAGGAGACATAGCAAAAACTCTATAGTTCGGGTGTAAATTAACTTCTATATTCATAACCAATCAATTTAAAATTAACTAGTTAATAAGTCACAAAGAGTGTTCCAAAGTTTTACCCTACTCTCATTTTTAAAACCTCTTTCCACATATAATTAGGCACAGGTTCTTCTAACTGCCAAGTAATAGACATTGGTTTTGAACCTTCGTGACTAATAAAATCGGCATATCCTAAGAATACATACCCCTGTGTTTTTCCATACTCATTCTTCTTCGTTTCCCTTACAAACAATGCAATCTTTTTATCGCTCTTCTTGTGATAAATATATGAAAGCCCTTTAGGTGATTCCTCACTTGTTTGATTCTGTGATTGCCAGTGAAACAACACTTCATTTATCGCATAATCATCATACATTGTTGTTGGTGAAAAGTCTTCTTCTGATTTTTGAAGATTGATAAATAAAAGTTCTGTATTTAATGTCTTATTCTCTGCCACTCCTTCTCTATTAGGCGACTGTTTATCCAATGTACTTAACTGAAAAGCTACTAATATCTGCTCTCTAGTATATCTTGCATGCATTCTCAAAGGCAATGTATAAGGCAACCCTATACATTCTGTTTCTTCGAAAGTCAATAACTCTATCTTATACTGAATAAACTCTTTCATTTCTTCAACCATCACCTTATCACTTCCTATTATATATAATGATTCTTGTAAAGTTTGTTCAGAAGTAACTCGTTGCCAAAAATCATAGTGTAACATTAGAGCAAACAACTCAAGTTCTGTTTTATCACCGCAAAGTTTTGTTAAATCAAAGTTATTCTCTATCAATTCTAATATAAACTTAAAGTAAGTATATGATTCAGTGACTACCCATTTATTACTAAACATTGAAGTATAACGCTTTATTAACTCTTTATTTAGATGATAATCTTGTCCTAAAGCTTCTTCTTTTAATAAAGTAAAAGAGCTATTTTTATACAATACTTGTAAGTTTATACGATAAAACTCACAGAAGCTCTGTACTGTCAACTGCTGTTCTGTATCCTGACCAAACTGTCTTATACGTTGTATTAAACTACGCTTGTTTAAATCAATAGCTTGTTTAATGTTGTTCAATATATACTCTTTCGCTTGTTTCTCTAACACGATTGAGCACCCTAAGGGCAAGTGTGGAAAATCATGTTCTACCTCGTCTAAAACAGTTGTATTAGTCTTCCCAATTAATGCTCTAAACTTTTGTTCAAAATCATACTCTGAACGAGCATTACCTACAAAATCTAGTACTGTAAATACTTCTTTATTTTCATCTAACCTCAGCCCTCTTCCTAATTGTTGTAAGAATATTGTTAAACTCTCTGTTGGTCGTAAAAATAGAACTGTATCTATCTCTGGCACATCTATACCTTCATTAAATATATCTACAACGAATAGATAGTTAATTTCTTTCCTTCTTAACTTTCCTATTAATTCCTCCCTTTTATTCGTTTGGTCAGCAGTTAATATCTCCGATTTAAGTTGTCTCTCTTGAAATTTTCTATTCATGAACTCTGCATGTTCCTTACTACTACAGAATCCTAAAGCTGTAACTTCCTCGATACCCTTAGTATATTTCTCAATATTATTCAATATTTCACCTACACGTATATCATTCGACGTATACATCCTTGTCAATTGACCTGAGTCATATTTCCCTTGTCGCCAAGTTACATCCGTTAAATCAATACTATCTGAAATAGCAAAGTACTGAAATGGGCATAGTAACTTGTTATTTAGTGCATCGGGTAATCGTATTTCTGCAGCAACTCTGTAATTAAAATCTTCTAAAATATTACCACCATCCATACGTTCTGGAGTAGCAGTCAGTCCTAAGAGTATAGTACTCTTAAAATAATTAAGAACAGCCTGATAAGTAGATGCTTTAGCGTGATGTACCTCATCAAAAACAATATAATCATAATAATCTGCAGAAGCTCCCCCTCCTCTCTGTATCTCATTATATAAGGTTTGGATAGTGGCAAAGACATAACTCTTATTCACTACTTCATAGCCATCGCCTAACAACTCTCCAAAATTCTGATTGCGTAATACTTGTCTAAACTTAACTCTTGCTTGTTTTAATATATCAATGCGATGAGCAATGAATAACATCTTTGCATTAGGATTACTCTTTAAATATTCCTTAAAATCAAAAGCCGCTATCATCGTCTTACCTGTACCAGTGGCAGCCACTACCAAGTTTTTGAACGAGGTATGAATCTGACGCTCAACCTTCAGCTTTTCTAATATTTCTTTTTGATAATAATAGGGTTTAATATCAAAAAATGTTATTATTTCACTCGTATCACTACGTCCTATTTTACTTTGCTTTAAAGCACCTGAAATCTTCTCATAATCATCAGAAGTAGTATATCTCTCAAACTCTTCACTATTCCAGTAAGTCTCAAATGTTTTTTGAAACTTATTGATTACCTGTGGTATTTCTTGAGTAGTTACTTTAACGTTCCATTCAAGTCCATCTGTTAATGCAGATCTTGAGAAATTAGACGAGCCTATATACGCAGTATGGAACCCCGTATTTCGATAAAACAAGTACGCTTTAGCATGTAACCGTTCATTACCAATATTATAAGAAACCTTAACTTCCGTATTGGGCAACTTAGATAACTCTTCTATAGCTTTTGCATCCGTTGCCCCCATATAAGTAGTTGTCAACACACGTAGCTTCCCTCCTTTAGCAGTAAAAGCCTCTAAAGCAGGACGTAATAATACTATCGCTTTCCACTTAATAAATGATACTAACAAATCAACCCTATCAGATGACATAATCTCTTTTCTTAATTCACTATCTAAAGATAGACCTAAATTACCACCAGTAAATAAATCACTCTGAGTAAGTCTTGACGTAGGCATTATCTCTTTTAGATGAACAGAAACATCCTTATAATCACATTCTAATTTATCTAATACACCTGTCAATATACGACCTTGTGCATCTAATATATCAGTAACGAAGTTGTACGCTTCTATCTCTTGATGTAGATAAGTTATCAGTTTATTAATCACTTCTATCTGATAAGATACCTGTTCTTCTTTTTTCACCCTTTTAATGACATCAAAAGCTTTAGAAAGGGCAAAAGAAAAGTGTTTACACAGATAGAACGTTGCCTCTTCTAAATCTAATTGTTTGTCCTCTATATAATAGTGAGACGCTAAAGCACCTAATCTCTTTTGTAAAGATTCAGTGATTAAACTCTCGTATATTCCTGTTTGCATAAAACAACTTTTTTATTGTAATTATTTTCTGTTTTTAAAGCTACCACTTTTATACTTTTCATCAAATTAAATATTCTAAACCCCTCACTTTCTTGAGTTACCCCATAAAAAAAAGCACCTTCTGGTGCTTTCATATATTATTCCATTTCAAAATCTGTTGGTAGTATCCCGTAATCGATCAAATCAAACTCAGGGTATTTATCTTTTAAGATAGCAGTCCATTGTTTGATAAGTCCGTGTCTCATCACGCTATCGATACTCTCTTTATAATCTATAAAATACGTCGGAGCACTCCATTCGTCATAGTTAAGACGGCGTAGTGACATCGGCTGATTATTAAGCTTAATGTCTCGGATAGACTCATCTACACCAGCATCACTCTTTCCTAACGATTTCCACTCACCATCGGCTACTAAAGGAAGCGTGCTATATAACGATGCCTCGTCAGTAGTGGTGATAGCGAACTGTACACACCAACTCTTGTCTGCGTTATTTAAAAACTCTATATCAAAATCCTCTAATTGCTCTAGAGCGTAGTCGATCAAATCCTCGAAGTTAAAGTCTGTCTTCTCTACTGTATCACCGATCCAATTAAACACACGCTGACTGCGGACTTTCTCAGTACGTAACACCCAGAAGTCTTCCCCTCCATTATCACCGATCATTAGATAATCAGCCATTGATTCTTTAAGGTAGCCATTCTGTTCTATAAATTCTTCCTTACTAGTAAATAAGCCCGGTACAAAATCTTGTTGAAAACCGAAGTGCAACAAGAACTCACGGTAATAGTCTGGGAAGTCAAAACCTATTACTTTTTCTAATTCTACTACTTCATCTTCTGACAGTGGGATATAGAACACTACATCCTGCATAGGTCTTAATCGCTTTCTTATCTCTTGGTAATTTATCATCTCGTATCCTGTTCTAAATCATATTTATCAACGCAAAGGTACGATATATCTATTACCTACCTCTCATCCATTCACACCAAAAAAACAACACCACCCCATAATACACGTTAAGGAGGAATAATTTTATTATTTCCGTTATTCTAAGAGCTTTTTTACTAGTGTCATAAAAACAGCTACACCCTATTTTCTACAGGCTTTAAAAAACATAAATTGCCACAAATCAATACATTAATATCAATACATACATTCCACACAAAAACCAAAACATTTCGCAAGAGTAGTAGTCATCAATGATATAACGCACCTCTTTAACACTTCTTCAACACCTCCTCAAGATTGTGCTACTTTAGGGTGGTTTTGTTGAAGGATTCTTGAAGAGGAATAGAAAAGGTACTGAAGAAAAGAAATTCTAAAATCACACATTCTATTCTTCACTTTCTCTTGCTGTTTTTTTAAAACCTATTACTTAACAAACAACTAATATTAGATTAATTAACAAATAAAAAACAAAAATTATGGCTGAAATTAAAGACGGTATTCTAGGAGGAGTACAAGGAAAAGTAGGTACTGTAGTAGGGTATACCTACAGAGGAAAGAAGATTATTAGATCCTTATCTGATAATAGTACGAAACCTGCAACTGAAGCTCAAATACTACAACGCAGTAAACTAACTATAACAGTCAAGTTTCTAAAGAGTATTAAGGGTTTCGTTAATGCACATTATCCTGTAGTGACAACAACTAACAAAATAAAAGTAGGATATGATCAACTTCGCTCTGAGATGATGACTAATGGGCTAGAGATAAAAGAGAATATGGTGCATATCTTACCTGAGAGAGTCATACTATCAATAGGAGTACTAACTCCTGCCGCTATTCAGAAAATCAACTTTCTAAAAGATTATAAAGTGAAGGTGAGATGGGATGATACACTGATTAACGCACTTACTAATGCTAACGACCAGTTGACAATTATCGCGTTTCACGATGAATTAAACGAATTTCATACAGTTAAGAATATCGCTAAACGCACTGATAAATATACTCATTTCGAATTACCTGAAGAATGGGAAACAGGAACTATCCACTTCTGGAGTGTGTGGGTGTCTACAGAGAAATCTATTAATAGCACTAGTAGCTATCATTATCCTCTGACATTAAACCGAGCTAAAGAAGAAATACTTAAGGAGTAAACTAACTTATCTTTACAATAACATCTCGGCATTTAATAGTAGATGCTGAGATGTATTCTTTATTTAATGCGAATCATTCGCATTACTGTTTTACTAGCTTTAAAGGAGTCTGTGGAACCTGGTGAAATGCTTGTTTCACTTATAAGTTCATTAGGACTCACGAATACAACTTCGTGTACCCCATCGAAACTATCATTATTAGTTCTAAACACTAAGTACATCATCATATCAGATGGATTACCTCCACGAACTTCCTCACATAATTCCCATTTGCCTTGCTGTACTACTTTATTCTTCTGAGTTTTAATATTCTCTTTATAGTAGACTTGCTCATACTTTCCGTCCTTACTGAATATATAATAAGATAGCGGATCTTTAAGATTGTTATTTTTTAGAGGAGTTCCTGCTATGATATGATTATCTGTATCATAGATGATTCTCTCAAAAGCCCACTTGCCTATAATCTCCTTTTGTTCTTTGGCTAGATAGGGTTTACTGCCCTTGTGTGCTAAAGTTACTGAGGAAATGAATACTAAAAGTAAGGTAATAATATATTTGGGGGTATAATGCATAAGGGGATGTCTATAGGGTAATTATGAGATAGACTTACGGTTATATGTTCTTCTTAAATCTAACCATTAAATAATCGGAAATGTACAATAATAAATGGTTTGTAATTCATAAAAAAACTGGTTTTATTATACAGCATTCACATTTAACATTCACTACTTATTTAGATATTAGCAAAACTTACTTCTCTACGAACCAATACACTAGTATTAATCATACCTTTAGCAGACTAAGATAAATAGACAATGAAAAAAATAGTATTCCTACTTCCGTTATTATTAACAATTATAATGGGATTCGTTCAGGTACAACCGAATGTATTTCCTCCTATACCTATCACAGAACAAGCATTATTAGGAGAGTGGAAATTAGAGAAAGTGGAATCATATGATGTGAACAACTCACTAAAGAACACTATAACTACATCAAATAAAGAGACAATCATAAGGTTATCTCCTCAAAATAAAATAACGGTAATCGAAAATAGTTTAATAAATGAACAAGGGATATCTGATCAACACAAATGGTATCTAAAGAATAGTTACCTTCTGCTAAAAAGGACTGATATAGAAATACCTCTAAAAATCAACTCCCTAACTCAAAAAAGTACTGTTTTAGAAATGATAAACCCTAAGGCGACAGATAGAGAATACAAGGCTCTTATCTATCTTACTAAGATTAAGTAAGCAAACTAATGCATATCACCACAAAGGGCTTCCTTTGAAACAACAAGTAATACTCATTGTTTTTATACAACTAATTGAATTATCACCTTTTACACTAATACTAAATTATATTACCTAAGTTTCCACAAGATAAGTGTCAAAAAACTTCATTCTACTAAGTAGTATTAGTTAATACACAAGTTTATTAACATAATAATACAAATTTAAAGCTAAATAATAACAAATTAACATTACTATTTACTTAAAAATGTCTCATAAGTTCTATTCAAAGTCTTATAAGTACCATTTTAAACGTTTAAAATATGATACATTTGCCTCCTTTAGAAGTTTACCTTCTAGATAAATAGTAAATTAGCTTATAAGCAGTGCATTAATTGCTTAAGCCCTTAATAAGAAGTCCCCAAGGTATGGAAAGTACTTCTTAGACAGAACACAACTGATATAGCCTATTAGAATGCCTCCTAGACAGAGGCATTTTTGTATTATGACCAATTAATTGTTTTTTAGATCTATAAAAGTTAACTTCAATTACTCAATTCACTCTATCTCTTCGAAAACTTAATCGTGTCGTTATAATATTTTTGATCCCCCATACTTCTTACGAACTCGTCAGTCTTATCATATTCCTCTCTTTCATCATAGTAGTTATAGATAACACTATTGTCTTCAAATTCCATAGAAGAGATTTTCTTAGTGAGCACGCTAAAGTTGCCACTATCTTGTTTCTCGTATCTTCTCTGGGCTAATAGCTTAAAAGGCAAATACTGTGCGAGCTTACTTTGCTCATTATAGGCATAAGCAGTCTCGAATACATCATAAGTATTAGGTACCATGCCTTTAGCAGAGAAATAGAAGAATCTCATCATAAATACTTTATCACTATCTGTGACATCCTCTTCTTTAAGAGACTTAATCACTACCCTATCTAATACTTTATCTGAAGCATTTGCTAACGAAAACGCAGGTCTGATCACCGTATAGTCTATAATATTCGCATTCTCTTTATCATAGAGTACCATATAAAATATATCGTGAGGTCTGCTATTAGGAACAGAGGTAATATGCGTTCTAACAGGGATAACATATAGGGTCTCATCCTTCTTCTTAAAATTCAGATACGACTCGAATAGATCCATATATACATCCTTGCGGTCTAACTTTAACTGCGCTATAATAACATCTACACCTTCATTAAGGTTACACTTCGTCTCTTTATTTTCTTCTAGTAGTCGATTCCACGATTGCGCATCATCACTAGTATACTTACCATCTATATAAGTATATTTAGTAGTATGCGTCACTGCAGTAGTAGGACATTCTTTACAGTTAAAATTGCTTTGATAGTTGCTGTTTATCATAATCTCCTTGGTACGGGTATTATCTTCATAAAGCGCAGTTGTCCCCTTTCCATAATAAATCATATCAAGTGTACTCTCAAGACGAGTTAACTTTCTACTAACTGTAATGTCGCTATATTTAGAAGATGCCGATGGGCTGTACTTAATATCAGTGATGATACTTAGTTTATAATAGGCACACTCAGTGCTATGCTCAGTAAATTCTATTAATTCATCTGGTAATATCAGTACCCTATTAACTTTATCTGTATCTACTAAATAAACAAATGAGTGTTTAGAGCGGCTAAGGACATAGTCATCCTTAAACTCCTTAAATGTATAGTCTAACACAAAAGACAAAGGGGTAGTGTCACCTGCCTTATTTTTAGGAGTAATTTGAATGCTTGTATTTTCTACTTCAATTATATCTGTTTTAAGAACAGATTTTTCTAATGAAGATGCAATGACTTTTTGATTGCCAATATCCCATACTACTACTAACATATCATAGACATCTGTCTTACTCTTATCTTCTGATTTTAGCAATAGGGCATATACTTCCTGTGAATAAATAGCCCCCTCAGGAGTAGAATCGTAAGGTATACCACTTATAGTACACTCTACTATATCAGGTCCTCTTTCTCCTAGATCAAGTTGGTACAGCATCTTATTAAGTAACAGTGCATCCTCCTTAGTCATAAAAGTAATAAACTTATCCTGGCGAATCTGAATGGTCGAAAAATCAGTACGGGATACTTTAGAGATAGTTACATAGGCTATGAGTATAAACAATACAGCTATAATAGTGGGTAGAATCAGGGAATAAAGAATGCCTTTCTTTTGCATAAATATGAGTTATTAAGTAGTAAGGGGATAAAATGCGTATTATATATAATTAGCTAAACTCTTACGACACACTAAAATACACATAATATTTAACAAAAATCACAAACATCTCAATTGATTTAGATACAAATAGAGATCATATTAGTTCCTACACTATTACTTAGTAGGCAATACACACTTCTCATATAATCCCATAATATTAGTAATGGGGCTTGTTGATACCTTTTTATAACTCTCCTCCTCTTCATTATATACATATTCTTCCGCAAAACGCTGCATAAAATAGGATGTAGAAAAGGGAGCTTCACTTTGTTCTTTAATTAGAAAAGAAGTAGCTGTCTTAGAAGTAGGTGTACATTTCTGTTTAAGCAGAGGTAATAGACTAATACTCGTATTGCGTTCTCGTTCAATAGTTATATTTTGAAACCGCCCAGTAGCTATTCCCTCTATGACTAGTTTATCTACATTATTCACGCTAAAAGCATAATTATCTCCCCTAATATCATCTCTCTTTAAAACAGTATTATATTCAAACTGAAGTATCTTATTTAGCTTCGTTCGTTCCTTATTAGGTACAAATAATAAACGCTGATGAGAGATCACCTCTGTATTATTGATTTCCCCTGTTACCAATACATCTACTCCAATGCTTAATTCTACTGCTTTACTGTAAATAAAGGGCTGGTCAAACTCAATAACAGGATAATAACTTATGTCTTTACTATGCTTCCACGCGTTCATCGCTACACCAGAGAGAAGAATTTCTCCGCTGTCATTTAATATCGCTAAACAAATATTCCAATCTGATTTAGAAGAAGTCTGAAATGGGATAACATAGACAAAGCCAGGAGTGGCAAGTGGGCTACCTTTAAGGGTAACATTGTCTAAGTCGACATATTGATAATAACTGGTCAAATCAGCTTGTCGCATAATTAATGCTATACTTCGCTGTAGATCACTAGAAGGCAAATGAGTAGATGCTGCGCTATTAGATACCATATCTCTATAGGCGTAAGTACTACTCACACTAATAAACAAGACAAGAATAACAAATCGCTCAAACAAACTCATTTAACTTAAAAAAACTAAGTATATAAAAAACATTAACTATTTTAACAAATATATACGTTTTTAACGAGATAGAGATTGAATAGAGACTAATTATTACTCCTAATTAGGACAAAGTGAGAGTGGTTTATTTATTAGCAAGGATTCTATTATAAATAAATCTAGAACCTACACAAAAAACCAACACAGATACTAGAACAGGTAAGAAACTATACCTCACTGTATACCTTACTGATTCACTAAAAGTGTATGTGCTCCACCCTGCTTCTCTGTCTACGAATACAGAATGTGACTGGATTAATAACAATAAAACAACGATAATACTATGGATGATTACCTGTGTCCTAAATGATTTAATTCGGGTAATAAAGATGACAAATGGTAGATAAAGCACACTACATACAAGTGCTCCTTCTATTATTCCCTCTAAGTATCCTGTCTTTAGATCACCTGATATATTATTACTAAACCTATACATAGACACATAAGTCTGACCAATAGAGATAACCATAAACAGTATCAAATACAGTAATACACTCCTCCACTTATTCTTTGTTTTTAGATTATTCTGGCTCATCTTAGATAGTCTAATTTTTAATATCTTGTCCTTCTTTAAAAGAATAACACAATGTACGATAAACCTTTTGACATTATAAAATTTTATGCTGATAAACGTCAGTATTTCCCTGCGTATTTAGGCAGACAGAGTTGGATGAAAGAGCCTGACGTACTACATACAGAGATAGATATCCCACTAGGTCATTCACGTTATGGAGGCCCTATAATAGATTTACCTATAGGAGTAGAACATCCTGAAGGGTTATACTATGCAGGACAAATAGACTTGGCGTTATTCTCTCCATTTGATAAAACAGGGTTACTTCCTAAAACAGGGCAGCTAATATTCTTTGTAAATATTATGACTGATACGGGTAAAGTAATCTATGCTAATGTTCCTAATACAGAACTAGTAAGACATATAGTAGAACATGACAATAACTTCTTCTATGGAGTACTAATTGATCAGATAAAGGCAGATATAGAATTATTCTCTGAGCGTTATAGAGAACCTGAGGACGAGTATGAAGAAGATGATATAGATGATGGTGGAATGTATTGGGATTACTTCTCTGACGTACGTACGTCTAAAATATTTGGGATATTCACACATTGCCAATTAGGAAAAGAAGAAATAGAAGAGTTTATTGACTCTGATAAAATCGTACTATGGCAAGTAGGAGAAAATGAGTTTAATGATGATGGTGTATTTAGTGTATTGATAAGCGAAGAAGATTTACAGCGTTTAAACTTTGACAACTGTGAGTTTTATTGGGCACAGTCTTAGTGCATCACTGAAGATAGTAAGTTGAATAAAAACTAGGAATACTTTTGATCTAAAATCAATATCTTTAATCCTTAACTACCTTATAAATTATGACACTTAAAAAAACACTAGTAAGCTTATTTATATTGACATCGCTGACAAGTGTAGCGCAAAACAATGAAGTTACGCCATTCACTTATAATAAGAGTACTAATCAATACACAGGATTAACTCCTATCGTTAATGCGCTAAAAGATCAAACAATAGTAGCTTTAGGAGAAGGTACACACGGAACTAAAGAATTTAATGACCTAAGAGTAGAACTAATTAAAGACTTAGTGACTAAGCACAACTTTAGAATTATCACTTTTGAGAATGCCTATGGAGATACCTACATGCTTAATAAGGACATCAACTCCAATGGGGGTTTAGGACAAGCGATGAAAGAAAACTTAGTATCTGTATGGCAAACAAAAGAGATAAAGAACTTATTCTTATGGATTAGAGAATATAATAAAAAGACAAAAGATAAAGTCATCCTAACAGGGATAGATACTAACTTTCTTACTAATAGTGTATCAATCTTACAAGGAGAAAAAGACCTAACGCGCAATAAAACGTATTATGAGAACTGCTTAAAGTTATCTGATGCTGCTAAAGTCATTGACTTCAGCTGGAGTAAATCCAATGATTCGACTTTTACACCAGACTATGACAACTTAATCAAAGTAGGTACAGAAGCTTATCAATTAACGAAAGAGATGACACCTAAATATACGAAGCAACTCTCTACTGACGCACAGATTGCTCTATATAATTTGGAACTAGGATTTAGAATGTTATATGAAGTAGGTCAAAGAAATGGAGACTATACCCGTGACTATGCAATGGCTGAAACAGCGATGAGAACACAATCTTTACTGGATAAAAAGATGATAATCATCGCTCATAACGGACATATCGGTCTTACACAATCTCTACTAGACCCTATGGGAGAGTATATCAAAAAACAGTATGGTACTATGTTTTACTCATTGGGAACTTTTACAGCTAATGGTACGTATAGTGCTATGACAGATAATATAGATGTAAAGATAAGTAAGTATACTTCTTATGAATTGCCTCAAGTATTAGACAATTCTCTAGAACAACAAATGGAACAGTACCCTGAGAAGAATTACTTTGTTGATTTTAGAAATGTCCCTACAAGTGTATTCGATACTCCTAAAAAGATGAACTGGATAGGATATAAAAGAATGACTCAAGAAGAACAAACAAAGTATATGACTATTGAAAATGTGAAACTAAGAGAACACTTTGATGGTTTTATCTTTATGAATACTACAAGTGCTTCAGAACATTTTTACTTACTAAAAAAAATACTATGGGAATGATTGGAAATTTACTTCGTGTAAGCGAGGTCGAGTTAAAGAGCTATATAGAAGATAGTTCATTATTAGAGAAAAGAATTTACAAAGAGTATGACGAAAACGGTATAGATGATGCGTTAATTGATTTAGACAAATCCTGGGATGCTATTGCCTTCATATTAGGTGATACCTCTGACGAATATTTAGATCAGCCATTAGCTAAAGCAATATTTGGCTCACATACCTTAGATGAGAATCAAGATCTTGGTTACGGACCAGCTCGCTTTGTCACGACTGATGAAGTTAAGGAAATACACAATCTATTAACTCAATTATCAAATGAGGAATTAAGAAAAAGATTTAATCCTCAAGTTTTTGAAGAAGAAGAAATATACCCCTCTTTTTGGACACAAGAAAATGAAGAAGAAGTATGGGAGTACTTATCAGGCAACATTAATTTAATACGTGAACTATACAGTGTAGCAGCTAAAAACAATAACGCTGTAATTACATTTATTAACTAAAAAAAACAGCCTGCTAATAATACATTTATAGCAGGCTGTTCTATTAATAATTCTTCTCAATACATTTTAGTAATGTCCCGAAGGCTTTCTCATCAATCTTTAGTTTTCGGAAATCTGGTTCCTCTGGATCAAGAGCATTCATAGATTGGTATATACCATCGTGTTGAGGTTGTATGATAAACCACGAGACTACGCTCTCTACCATTTGGGGTTTCTTAGGATTATCTGATAGATTATTTCTTACATACGCTTTAATAATCACTGTCCCTCCTGTAGTATCTTCTATTCTCACATAATAGTTCTTGTCAGGATACTCAAAATCACTGTGTTTAATAATACTAGCTAATTGCGTATTACAATTTTGTGGATTAGCCGTTTTCTTCGTTTGACTAAATACACTAACACATCCAATCAAAAAACAGATACTGATATAATAAAATACTTTGTTGCTCATCTTCATAACTCATTTACTATTTATAAGCGTGTAAACACTTTTATATATAGTGTAAACGCTAAAAACAGATATTCCTTGCCTCTGTTTATTTGTTTTTATTCAGAAAGTACACAATACTGATAATATCTCTGTACTTTATAACCAAAAAAGGCTGTCGATTGACAGCCTTTGGATTAAAGGGTAGATGTAAATCTCTGCCCTTTTTTCTTTGTTTTACTGAAGTTAAATGAATACTTCACTTTCACTCCTATATTATAGTTCTTATAGGTAATCTTCTCTGTATTGCTCGTTAACGTAGAGTTGATCAACAATGGATTATCTAAATCTCTATCATATCCTACAAGTGATGTAGCTCCACCATTATCTTTAGCTATATCCTTTGTTAGGTTATTTAATCCAATGTCAAAATACATTCCTACATATACTGAACTCTTATCATTAAATAATTGTTTTACTCCTATCTCTGCTACATAAGACCAACGATTCTTTAATTCCAATCCATTCTTTTGACTTGCTCCATTAAAATTCCCAAAACCAACAAAAGAAGGTTCAAATAACTCCACATCATATTCTGAATAATAACCTGACGTTCTTAGAGAAGACATCTTAGTACGAGAAACTGCGTCTTCTAATTGTAAACCATAAGACACCCCTGACTTCACAAAGAAACGAACTGACTCGCCTGCTGTTTCATACTGTAACATAATAGGGATATTCAATTGTTTCATTGTTACTTTCTCTTTCAGATTACTTCCTTGATATCTAAGAATAAAAGCATCATTATCTCTATCTACTGTACTTAAGTTTCCTTTAAAGTTATCTATCCTAGACTGTGTGTGATACTGAGAATAACTTGGTTCAATCTGAATACTAAAGTTCTTACTTAAATATTGTCCATAACTAACACCTACATTAAATCCATTACCTACCACAGCTTTACTTCCTGTAGGATTATTAATTGTATTAGAAAAATGAGAACTTGTAAACACTCCTAATTCTTGTGCTTGAGAAGTATAGCAGCTCAGTAGAGCTACTATACCTGTATATATTATTTTCTTATTCATATTACTTTACTATAAAACGGATTGTTTGTTTTCTTCCATTAATATCAATTACTGCTAGATATACTCCTTGGTTCATTTGGTTAGGGAATACGATTCGATTCTCTCCAATAGAAAGCTCTTGTCTATATACAAATCTACCTTCAACAGTTAAAATATCTACTCTACCATTACTAAACTGATCAGCACTGTAATCAACCATAACATTAGTAGTCAAATCACTTGATGATACTGGGTTAGGGTATAATTTAACTTCTCGGTTACCTTGTTCGTAGATTTCTATTCTTGTAGTATAGATCTCTTCACCCGTTGATGCTCTTAAAATTGCATAATAATTATCATTCGGATTTAATTTATCTTTTTCGGACTGCCCTACAGAATAACTTTGATTAGTACTAACTAATACACCGTTTCTAAACCATTGATAACTCACAAATTTATATCCACTATTCGTAGCACTATTATTATTAACTGCTAATGTATTTTGGAACTTCTGTAAAATAACAAACTTCTCTACAATTGGTTTAATCAACTTAATTGTATACGTTTTACTCACTTTACCATCTTCTGAAGTCACTGTCACATATTGATAATAAACATTAGGTTTATGTGTATCAACAGTAAATATAGTTGGTACATCCGTAGTAGAATAATCAGTAAGCAATGAAATATTAACTATAGCTTCATCTCCTTCTTTTGAAGGTTCTAATATATGTTCTACAACTTCATCAGGATTTTTATATGTCACTCCATTAATTACAAATTCATGAATTTCAGCTTCTTTACTAGGTATACGATCTTCTTTAATTTCAAATCTCGCTTCTAGTACTAAATCATTATAATTAACGCCTCCACTAATTCTAGCTATCGCATTATAAACACCTATCTCTGTTTGTTTAGATTGTTCATATTCTATAGTAGTACCTGAAGGTAACGTTCCTGTAATTTCTATGAACTGTTCTTGATCATTATAAATCACTACTTTATCAACAAAACTAACTCCTATAATATCTGCTTTATTAATTTTTAAAGTAGAACTTAAGATAGAATCCTCATAATTTTTACCTCCAACTAAAAAAGCCTTAGCTTCATAATCCCCTGCATTAGTACCTTCATTTCCTTCGTAAGATACACTTACATCACTAGGAATACTTCCTAAAATTAAAACTCGATGTATTGTCCCATCGTAAGTAGTTGTTACTGAAGGATAAGTTATCCCCGTGATAATTGCCTTATCAATAGTTATACTTGTTGTTAAAGGTAGGTCAACATAGTTCTTTCCTCCTGTTAATACAACCTTAGCGGTATACGTTCCTGCATCAGTATACTCATTATCAGCATACTCTGCTGTTACTCCTGCTGGAAGTGTCCCTATTACTAATGCTGTCTTAGCATTACCATCATAAGTCTCTATAACTTTTGGGAAGCTTACCCCTGTTATCTCTGCTTTTCCTATTGTAAGAGTTGAGTTAATCTCTAATGCCTTATAATTATCG
>NZ_NSGJ01000055.1 GCF_002286775.1 Myroides sp. N17-2 | reverse complement strand
TCTGTACTAGATATACCATCTTTCTCATAAGTGTAAACAACTGTTGAGCCTGCTGGCGCTCCTAATACTGCTATACGATGTGGATTAGCATCATAAGTAGTTGAGTCGGCTGGGAAGCTTACCCCTGTTATCTCTGCTTTGCCTATTGTAAGAGTTGAGTTAATCTCTAATGCCTTATAATTATCGCCATTTGTTACTATGGCTGTTACAGTATAATCACCTGCTTCTGTTGGCGCTTCTGTACTAGATATACCATCTTT
>NZ_NSGJ01000054.1 GCF_002286775.1 Myroides sp. N17-2 | reverse complement strand
TAATGCCAAAATTAAAGCATTCAGGGCTCAATTTAGAGGAGTAAGAGATATTGACTTCTTCTTATACAGATTGACTAAACTTTATGCATAAACACAACTTTTGAGATTGATCCTATAAAACATAAAAAAGGCTACCCATGGGTAGCCTTTTTAAATAATTTATTTCAATGTGTAATTTATTTATTCTCTTCCTTTTTCTCTTTAGGGAACAAGAATCCCATTCCCATATTCTTCAACATCTTTTTTACAAAGTTCCAAAAGAACTCACGTTGACCGAATAAAGTACCAATACATAATAAAATAACTTTATATACAGGCAGAATTAATACAATGTATAAAACCCAATAAAGTACAGGATTCATCACACCTCTTTCAATTCCTAAATACGATAAAATAGGTTTAGCAATAAATGCGGCTGTCGATCCCGTAATAGCAAAGACAATCAAAATAACCACTACTTGAAAGTTTGACGTAAGTCCCCAACGCTGTTTTAGTTTTTCCATTATTTAATTTAATTCTAAACAAAGGTAAAGCAATTTATATTATCTAAAAACATAAAAAGTCTTAAATATAAATAGATTACAAAAGTATCCGATTATAGTTCAAGTCTAGTTAAAGCCTCCATTACATACTCATGCATAACTTCGCGATAATCTAAATGTGTCACCATACGAAGCCATCCACCTCCCATTTCACTAATAGAAATATTCTTTTGTTTTAATTTATCTAATAGCGTCTTGTTTTGAGCTACCTCATGCAGTCTAAAAACAACGATATTAGTTTGAACAGGCAAAACCTCATTAATCCAAATCTTCTTGCTTAAAACCGCTTCTATTTGCTTTGCTCTAAAATGATCACGTTGTAGACGTCCTACATTATTCTTAAGTGCAAACAATGCTGCTGCTGCTAGATATCCTGTTTGACGCATTCCTCCACCCATAAGTTTACGAATGCGAATAGCTTTTTTAATATCTTCTTTAGATCCTAATAAGACAGAACCTACTGGTGCTCCAAGGCCTTTAGAGAAACACACTGATATCGTATTAAACAAAGCACCGAACTGACTAGGATGTTGTGATTTTGCTACTAAAGCATTCCATAATCTCGCTCCATCTAAGTGTAGTTTTAATCCCTTCTGATTACATACCTCGCGAATGCGGTCTATCTCATTCAACTCATAACACGCACCGCCACCAAGATTAGTTGTATTCTCTAAACACACTAATTTAGTTATTGGCAAGTGAAAATTAGTTGGATCATTATAGTTTTCTAAGACTTGTTCAGCAGTTATTCTTCCTCTATCTCCATCTACTAATGCACAACTAACTCCGCTATGCACAGCTATTCCTCCGCCTTCAAACATATTTATATGAGAGCTTTTATCGCAAATAAGGTGATCTCCAGGCTGTGTATGTAGCTTAATCGCTACTTGATTTGCCATCGTTCCTGAAGGAAAAAAAAGGGCAGCTTCCATTCCAAACAACTCAGCTACAGCAATTTCTAATTCATTCGTACTTCCATCTTGCTTATAAACATCATCCCCTACCCTTGCTTTCATCATATAATTCAACATTTCAGGTGTAGGCTTAGTGATTGTATCACTGATTAAATTAATTTCCATAAATTGAATAGGAATAAGTATTTTTGTGGTATAAAAGTATTAAAAATTATGGTAACCACAGAACAACAGAAGGATATTATTGATCGCCTTGGTGCGTTAAGGAGGTATCTTTGACGTCGATAAGAAGCTTATCGAAATAACCAACGAGGAAGAAAAGACATTTGCTCCTGATTTTTGGAATCATCCAAAAGAAGCAGAAATCATCGTTAAAGCTCTCAAATCCAAAAAGAAATGGGTAGAGGGTTATGAATCTGCTATGTCTAATTTAGAAGAACTAAAGATTCTTTTAGAGTTTTATGCAGAAGGAGAATACACAGAAGAAGAGGTAGTAGAACAGTATCAAAAAACTTTGCAAATCATCGAGGAGCTAGAGTTTAAGAATATGCTATCTGATGAAGGAGACAGTATGAGTGCCGTATTACAGATTACAGCTGGTGCCGGTGGTACTGAGAGTTGTGATTGGGCAGCGATGTTGATGCGTATGTACATTATGTGGGGAGAGAAGAACAAGATAAATGTAAAAGAACTAAACTATCAAGCTGGAGAGGTAGCTGGTGTCAAAACCGTTACACTAGAGTTCGATGGGGAGTTTGCTTTTGGTTATCTAAAAGGAGAAAACGGTGTACACCGCCTTGTCCGTATCTCGCCTTTTGACAGTAATGCGAAGCGACATACATCTTTTGCGTCTGTTTATGTATATCCACTTGCGGATGATACTATACAGATCGAAGTAAGTCCTGCTGATATTTCGTGGGAAACTATGCGCTCTAGCGGTGCTGGTGGACAAAACGTAAATAAAGTAGAGACTGCTGTACGTCTGCGTCACCACCCTACTGGTATTATCATTGAGAACTCAGAAACCCGTTCTCAATTAGATAACAAAACGAAAGCGATGCAACTTTTAAAGTCTCAATTATACGAAATAGAGCTGAAGAAGAAACAAGCTATGCGTGATGAAATCGAAGCTAATAAGAAGAAGATTGAATGGGGGTCGCAAATCAGAAACTATGTGATGCATCCTTATAAATTAGTCAAAGATGTCCGTACTCAATTTGAAACTACTGATGTAGATTCTGTTATGGATGGAGAAATTGACAAATTCTTAAAGGCATATCTAATGATGATGGGACAGAGAGAAGAAGAATAAAAAAAAGGAGCCAATGGCTCCTTTTTTCACCTATATACCTAAGAGTTCCTTATCACCTCTTAAGCAGTATAGGATTTTATCAAAATCAAATCAGCATTATTCTATCTTATTGCCATCCGCCTCCAAGGCTTTTATAGATGTCCACTACAGCATTTAACTGTTTAGCTTTCGTTTCTACTAATTCGAGCTTGGCATCCATCGCTTCACGTTGTGTCATCAGTACTTCTAAGTAATCTGCTCTTGATGATTTAAACAACAGATTAGCGATATTCACAGACTCTGACAAGGTCTTAGACTCATTGTCTTTATACTCATACACCTTTTGCATATTCTGTATTTTAGACATCTGATTTGCCACATCTAGATAAGCATTCACTATTCTCTTATCATACTCATATAGCGCCTGTACCTGGTGAGCATTTGCAGTATTAAACTCTGCTTTTATAGCGCTTTTATTAATTAAAGGCGCCGCCAACTCACCTACTAATGAATACATCATCGACTCAGGTAACTTCGTCAAATACGAAGGTTTAAAAGCATTTAAGCCAAAACTAGCAGAGATATCTAACGAAGGGTAAAACTCTGCTCTAGCCACCTTCACATCTAACTTGGCTGCCTCTAACTCTAGCTCTGCTTGTTTAATATCTGGTCTGTTAGATAATAACTGAGATGGAATACCAGTCTTTACAGTAGCTGGTACTAATGCCATAAAGTGCTCTTTATCCCTAACTATCGCTTGTGGATAGCGTCCTAGCAAAGCATTGATACGGTTCTCTTTTTCTGTAATCTCTTGTCTTATCGCAAACTCTAATCCCTGTGCTTTCAACAGTTCAGCTTCAAACTTCTTCACCCCCAACTCTGTTCCTCTTGCTGCTTGTTTCTGTATTTTTACTACGTCAAGTGCCTGCTTTTGCAAGTCGATATATTGCAAGGTTAAGTCTAACTGATTATCTAAAGCTAACAACTCATAATACGAACTCGCTATTTCAGCAATTAAGTTAGACAGTACAAAGTTCTTCCCCTCTACTGTACCTAAGTATCGCTTTACCGCAGCCTCCTTAGCATTGTGAAGTTTGCCCCACATATCTATTTCCCAGCTCGCTGTAATGCCCGCAGAGAAATCTCCTAACGGCTCAGGCATCTTTCTTCCAGGCTCTATATCAGTACTCGCATCACCAGCTCCTTGGCTAGTATATCTTCCTACTTTCTCAACTCCTGTACCTATACCTGCTCCTACCTTAGGTGCTAACTTCCCTTTTTTATAAAGTACTTCATTCTTCGCTACTTCTAATTCTTGAAGAGTGATTAGCAGCTCTTGATTATTAGTCAATGCTTCTTCTATTAAAGAAGTCAAATTCTTGTCCGTAAAAAACTGACGCCAAGGCGTTAATCCACTATTTAGCGTATCATCTGACACACTATAAGCTGTAGGCAACTTTGCTTTACTGTCAAAGTCTATAGCAGCTTGCGGAGTCTTACAACTCCACAAGCTTATTCCCATTATGACTATAATACCTATTCTATTTATATCTTGCTTATTCATCGATCTCAATGTGTTCTGATAATGGTGTTTCATCCTCATAGCGACTCAACTTAGTCTTATCCGCTATTGTTCCAAAAATAAAGTATAACCCTGGCACGATAATCAATCCGAAAATAGTACCGATTAGCATCCCTCCTGCCGCAGCCGTTCCTATCGTTCTATTTCCTATAGCCCCAGGCCCTGATGCTATTACCAAAGGAATTAATCCTGCGATAAAGGCAAACGAAGTCATCAGAATAGGTCTAAAACGAAGACTTGCTCCCTCTACAGCAGATTTAAATACACTGTGTCCTTCTCTATGCCTGAAGATAGCGAACTCGACTATCAGCACAGCATTCTTACCAAGTAGCCCGATCAACATCACCATCGCCACCTGAGCATAAATATTATTCTCTAATCCCAAAGAACTCAAACAAAAATACGCTCCGAAAATACCCGCTGGAAGTGATAATATGACTGGTAGAGGTAAGATGAAACTCTCATATTGCGCTGCAAGAATCAAGTACACAAATCCTAAACAGATCGCAAATATGACAGCTGCTTCATTACCTCTAGACACCTCGTCTTTAGAGATACCTGCCCAGTCTATACCATATCCTCTTGGCAATGTTTCTTTTGCCACTTCCGTAATCGCTTTAATAGCAGCCCCACTACTATATCCTGGAGCTGGTGCACCACTTATCTCTGCTGAGTTATACATATTATGACGAGTGTACTCTGATAGCCCATATACTTTCTCTAAAGTTAGGAAAGCAGAGTACGGCACCATCTCTCCCTGATCATTCTTCACGAACATCTTCAGCACGTCTTGTGGCAATGCTCTATACTCTGGAAGTGCCTGTACCATTACTTTATAAGGTCTATCAAACTTGATAAAACTCGTCTCATAGTTACTTCCTATTAGAGTAGATAAGTTCTCCATCGCAGCAGAGATAGACACTCCTTTTTGTTCTGCTTTATCATTGTCTATCTTTAATAGATACTGAGGAAAACTAGCACTGTAGAACGTAAATACAGATCCTATCTCAGGGCGTTTACTAAGCTCTTTAACCAAGTCTTTACTCACCTGCTCCATCTTCGCATAGTCACCACTTCCCGATTTATCTAATAATCTCAACTCAAAACCTCCTGCCGCTCCGTATCCTGGCACTGCTGGTGGCTGGAAGAACTCAATATTCGCACCTGTCAACTCTTTTGACTTCTCTTCTAATTCCTCTATAATCTCCTGTGCAGATTTGCTACGTTCTTCCCAACTCTTTAAGTTGATTAGACACGAACCTGTATTTGCACTCGTTCCCTCTGTTAGAATTTCATACCCAGCTAATGAAGATACAGACTGTACGCCGTCTATACCCTCAGCTATCTTTTGTAACTTAGCGGCTACTTGATTTGTACGCTCTAATGTAGATCCTGGAGGTGTCTGTATAATCGCATAGAACATCCCTTGATCCTCATTAGGTATAAATCCTGTAGGCAGACTATTGTTCAAAAAGTACACTCCTGCACAGAAGGCTGCTAACATCCCGAATGTCAATGTTCGCTTATTTACGATCTTAAGCAGGATGTTATTATATCTACTTGCCCCTATCACGAACAGCCTATTAAATCCATCTAAGAATCTATTTAAGACTGTTTTCTTTCTTGGAACACTGTGATTATTCTTTAATATCAACGCACATAAAGCAGGTGTCAATGTCAACGCCACAATACCTGATAACACAATAGCTGTCGCCATAGTAATAGCAAACTGACGATAGAATATCCCCACTGGTCCACTCATAAAAGCAATAGGTATAAATACCGCTGCCATTACACATGTAATCGCGATAATCGCTCCACTGATTTCGTGCATTGCTTCTTGTGTTGCCTTATACGGGGAGAGATGCTTCTCCTCCATCTTGGCGTGGACGGCCTCTATCACTACGATAGCATCATCCACAACCACCCCAATCGCCATAACCAAAGCAAATAGTGAGATAAGGTTTAACGTAATACCAAATACCCCCATCAAAGCAAATGTTCCTATCAATGAAACAGGTACCGCTAGTGTAGGTATTAATGTAGAACGCCAGTCTCCTAAGAACATAAATACCACTATCCCTACTAATATAAAGGCCTCAACTAATGTGTGTATTACTTTTTCTATAGAAGCATCTAAGAATTTAGACACATCATAACTCACCTCATAATGCATTCCCTTAGGAAAGTCACTATCTAATTTGGCCATTAAGCTTTTGACATCTTTAATTACATCACTAGCATTACTTCCGAAAGACTGCTTAACTACGATAGCGGCAGATGGCTTACCATTAAGATTAGAGTAGATGTCATACATCGTACTTCCGAACTCTATCTCTGCCACGTCTTTTAATCTCAATATCTCACCAGCAGCATTAGATCGAAGAATGATATCACCATATTCTTTCTCATTACTGTAACGTCCAGAATACTTTAATACATACTCAAAAGCCTGTGATCTCTTACCTGAGCTCTCTCCTACACGTCCAGGAGATGCTTCTAAACTCTGCTCTTCTAATGCCTTCATTATCTCATCAGAAGATATCTTATACGCTGTCATACGGTCTGGTTTTAACCAAATACGCATCGCATACTCTCTATTCCCTAATATACTTGCTACTCCTACTCCTGGTACCCTTCTTAATTCTGAAAGTATATTAATATCTGCATAGTTATATAAGAACTTCTGATCAGCGTGTGGATCATCACTGTATAAGTTAACATACAGAAGCATATTAGACTCCTCACGTGTGATCTTAACTCCTTCGCGTACTACTAAAGGAGGTAGTTTGTTCACTACAGAAGATACGCGGTTCTGCACATTCACAGCTGCCAAGTTAGGATCAGTACCTAAATCAAATATCACCTGTATAGAAGCCTCTCCATCATTACCAGCATCTGAAGTCATATACTTCATCCCAGGTACACCATTTAAGGCTCTTTCTAATGGGATAATAACAGATTTAATCATTAACTCCCCATTCGCTCCTGGGTATTCCGCAGTAATATTTACTTTCGGAGGAGAGATAGAAGGAAATTGTGTTACAGGTAGTTTCAATAATGATAATACTCCTAAGAAAACTATAATCAATGAAATAACAATCGACAGAACGGGTCTGCGAATAAATGTCTTAAACATAATGTTGAATTACTTATTAAATTGATTAATCTGCGCTAAGGCGTAACGAAGAGATTACTTGCTTAGGTTCTTTAAACACAATCTTCACTTGATCTCCTTCTTTTACTTTTTGAATTCCCTCTAATAATATTTTATCTTTAGAAGAAAGCCCTGAACCCACTATATATAAATCTGGTAATTCCCCTGATATAGTGATATTCTTAGCGTGTATTACTCCTTTAGGATCTACTGTGAACACATATTTTTTATCTTGAATCTCGTAAGTAGCTTTTTGAGGAATGATCATCGCCTGTACTAAAGGCACAGTCATTCTCACTTTACCTGTCTCTCCATTTCGAAGTAGTTTATCAGGATTAGGAAACTTGGCTCTAAAAGCGATATTACCAGTTTCATTATCAAACTCACCTCCTATTGTTTCTACTATCCCTTTATTTGGTAATAACTTCCCGTTAGCTAAGACCAACCCTACCTCTACAGCATCGTGATTCTTGGCTTCCTCTTTATAATTAAGATATTCTACCTCTGATACATTATAGTACGCATACATATTAGAGTTATCAGAAAGACTAGTTAATAATTCTCCCTCTTCTAATAAGCTTCCTAATCGTTTAGGTAGATAATTAATATACCCTGAGAATGGCGCTTTAATCTCTGTATAAGAAAGGTGTATTTGAGCAGATTGCATTTCAGCCTTTGCCTTTTGTAGCTTAGCTTGAGCTACAGCTTTCTCGCTTTTAGACACCACATTATTAGAAGACAAGGTCTCTACATTCTGAAGTTCTATCTGTGCCTCTGCTACCTCTGCTTTCGCTTTTTCTAATTCAGCTCTGTGCAACTGTGCATTAATGCGAAACAGCACCTGCCCTTGATTGACATACTGTCCCTCATCTACTAAGATGGCATCTAGATATCCTTTTTCTTGTGTGCGGATTTCAATGTTTTTAATTGACTTAACTTGTGATACATAGTCTTTAGTCACTATGGTATCCATAGTTATAGGATTAGTAATAGGATAATCCTTAACTTCTTCTTTTTCCTGTTTGTGCGAGTTACAGCTAACCATTGCCAATACAGTACTTAGAGAAACAATAAATGCTACTCTTTTCATACAATAAACTTTGCTAATTAAATTGATTTCGATAAACCCATATAAACGAAAGTTCTATTGACTACATCAAAAGCTTGCTTAGAAAAAAGCATACAGTGTATGATCTCAAACTAGCTAAAGCTATTTAAAACAGATGTAATGTGTAATATACCAATTGTGTAATATGGGGTAATAAGTGCTCTTGAAGCAAGCACCTCACTGTAAAAGCTATAATCTATAAGAAACGATATAGCCCATCAGTAAACATTATAGAGAATCTAAGATCAGATTCTCAGTGTACGATATACAATGTATTTATGATCAAATAATTGTATCAAAGCTTCATAGAAAGAACGGCGTCTTCTATAAGCAAATAAAACGAAATGAATAAAAATAGCACATACAAATACCTTTACTAATGTTGCTACTAAAACCAATTGGTCTAAAGTATGTACATCATCGCTGTTATCTGTCTCTATGCTTGAGAAAGAGTTATCTGCTCTATATTCTTTAATTCTCTTTTGAACTTCCCCTTTGATAGTATAACTAATGTTATCTACACCGTGTGAAGCTCCTAAATACTGAGAAGAATAGTTAGCTTGAGTTGTATCCATAACCTTCACCCCCACTACAGATAGTAGGATAAATAGGGCGATAATATGTGCTAGAATATGTCTCATAACTAGCATCAAATTTAGTATTAGATTTGAACTCTCAATTCACCTTAACACTATTTAACACAGCTCATTTATAACTTTTTATTCTAAACAAGTTTTAGCTAACATAAGCCTCTAAAAATCAATAAATTCAAAATATAACACCAAACAATAATCATTATACGCTCTGTTTTAATAAATATAATGCATTATTATAAAACACAGTTTTTCCAATAAGACCAAAAAAAAGTGGTACATCACTGTACCACTTCTATATATTGATCACTTCAACTTATACACTTAAAGTAATATCTTCTTCTATATTAAATGTCAACTTCACATCTAATGCAGTAAACACTTTCTGAATAGTATATAACCCGATATTTAAAGTAGAACTCTCTATTCTAGATATTTGAGATCTTTTTACTCCAACTAATTCACCTAACTGTTCTTGCGTTAAATTCTTCTTTTTCCTAAGACGTTTGATTTCACTAGCTAACACATCAATTCTAACTCTAGTGTCAAAATCAGTTCTAGCTGCTGTTCCTACTTTTCCTATATACTTATCTACAATAGCCGAATGAGGCTTTAGTATAAGCTTTTGACTATCTAATGATGCTTTCATACAATCAATGTTTTTTTACATATTTAATAACGCTTAAAAGATAGCTAAATTGATTCTAAGTAAATCCTACGTATCTCCCTCGCTCTCGCTATTTCTTTTTTTGGAGTCTTCTGTGTCTTTTTAATAAAACCATGAGTAGCTATAATAAGCGAGTTAGTTTTTGGACACCAAAAAGAGAGTAAACGATATTGTATTTTACTATATAAGGTACGAAACTCCCAAATATCATTATCTAACTTCTTAAAAAGTTCACTATCTATAGCTGAGGATTCCAATACACGTTCAACATTATAAACTACTTTAGCTCTAGCCTTTATGTCTAAACTATCTAAGAAATGTTCTACTTCTTGAGTATATAATATACTTTTAATATTTCTGTCAAACATAAAGTACCTTTTGTCTCTACAAATGTAAGAAATAAATGTTACAAATATGTAACATTTAATTAATTAATATAAAACATACTAATCCTATACCTTACACAACCAACATCATACTGACGCACAACTTTTCCAATAAGACCAAAAAAAAAGTGGTACATCACTGTACCACTTCTATATATAAATCTATATAATAGTCTTATAAAAAGTATGAAACTAGGTAATATACCACCATTGCTATAATAGCAGATACTGGAATAGTTAATACCCAAGCCCATAATAAGTTAATCGTCACACCCCATCTCACAGCAGATATACGCTTCGTAATACCTACCCCGATGATAGATCCTGTGATAGTATGCGTAGTAGATACTGGAATACCTAAGTGCTCAGTAACGTATAATGCTACAGCACCTGCAGTCTCAGCAGCTACACCTTCTAATGGAGTTACTTTAGTAATCTTAGATCCCATCGTTTTCACGATTTTCCACCCTCCAGATAATGTACCTAGACCGATAAATAAGAAAGATGCTAATGGCACCCATCCCCAGTCGTGTACGAATACCTTAAATGTATCTACTCCAGACACTAAATATTCTGGATCCATATCTACATTCACGTGATAGAAGATAACCGCAGCACCGATAATACCCATAACTTTCTGAGCATCATTACCACCGTGTCCTAAAGAGAACAATGCAGAAGATACTAACTGTAAGCGTTTAAACCAAGTATCACATTTATGCGAATTAGAATTACGACATATCCACATAATACCTACGGTAATAAAGTATGCCAGTATCATCCCCAAAAATGGTGCACCGAAAATAAACAAGAAGATTGGAATTACCTTAGCATATACAATTACTGCCTCTCCTCCTGGTGCAAAACCACCAGCGTGAGCTACAGCTGCACCGATAAATCCACCGATAAGTGTATGCGATGAAGAAGAAGGAATACCCAACTTCCACGTAATCAAGTTCCAAATAATAGCAGCTACAAGCCCTGCGAAAATCACTTCTAAAGTAATGAAGTTCTCATTTACGGACTTAGCAATAGTATTACCAATCTTAAATTCTCCAATAATATATAGAGAGATAAAATAGGCAATAAAGTTAAATGCCGCAGCCCACAATACTGCTTGGAATGGTGTTAACACCTTAGTCGTCACGATAGTTGCTATAGAGTTAGCTGCATCGTGAAAACCATTAATATAATCAAACCCTAATGCTAAGACGATAATAATCATCAGCATAATACCAGCTTGATTAGTAAACATTCCTAAGAAAAAATCCATAAATAATGTTCCTTTAATTAAGCGTATTTTACTGTAATTGTCTCTAACACGTTAGCAACGTCTTTACAACTATCTGTTGCTGTTTCTAGAGCCATCATTACCTCTTTATATTTAATAATTTCGATTGCATTACTTTCGTTTTCGAAAATATCTGCAACAGCTTTATCAAACACTTTATCCGCTTTACGCTCTAAACGAGAAATGTTTTTACTTATTTCTGCTAAAGCTTCGAAGTTCTTGTTGTCTTTTAAGATTAAAAGCCCTTTAGCAACTTCGTTACAAGCTTCTACGTTAGCCTCTGTAAGTTTTCTCAACGCTTTAGTCACTTTATCGATTTGGTATAATCTCATACGAGATGCCGCATCAGACAAGTGATCTGCGATATCATCAACAGCTGTAATTAGCTTGTGGATATCCTCACGATCAAAAGGAGTAATGAAGTTTTTTCCAAGTTCTACACGTGTAGTTTGAGCGATAGCTTCAATTTCTTGTTTTAATACTTCTACGTTTTTTAATAACTGATCTCTTTCTTTAGCTGGAGCATTTACTGCTTCATTTAAAGTTTCTGATAGTTTCTTAATCTTACCTGCTGCCTTTTCAAATAATGGATAGAAAGTCTTATCCTTTGGCACTAAAAACTGAAAAATATTGTTTAATGACATTTTTAATAAATGATAATAATCAGGCGCAAAAGTAAACCATTTAAGTTAGCCTAATGTTTCCTTAACGTTAATTTTTACCCCTGTGTTAATAAATCAATTTCTCTTATAAAACCGTAACTAATTGTCATACAAAGATAAAAGTATTTTACCACATTAAATTAACGTTAAGTCAATAATTTTAAAAGTTATGTGCTAATAATCTTACTATGTACTATCTTTTACTCTAAAAACACACATTAGGACATCTCTTTGAATCCTCAAGAGCATTTTATCCATAATATTCATCTCCTAAAGCCTTACTTATCCATAACATAATAGTAAATCACTCTTGCTGTTCCACTCTAATATCCGGTACATCTAAAATAGAACGCGCGCCCTCAATCATTCCACTCGGTTTAGAAGAACTCTGTTTCTTGCTGTTATCAGTGCTATTATCTACCTCAACATTCCCTTTTAATATTCGTTTTTTTACTCGGCGGGTATACCCTGGTGGTGTCCATTTCTTCAGTTCTTTTTCTTTAATAGCAGGCTCCACAGATTCGTTACCTATTTCTACATTGGTAGTGGAAGCCACCTCTTCTAGGCACTGTTTTAACGCTATTCTTTGTACTTGTTCTAGAGGCATAACCTCTGTTATTTCTTGTTTTGTATTTCCCATTTCTTGATTCACGTTCCCTGCTACCTCTTTCCCATTCTCTGTTTTATGTTTCCCCGCTACCTGTTTCCCGTTCCCTGATTCCTGCTCCTCTTTTCTTATTTCCTGTTCCTCGATAAGCTCTATCATCCCATGAAAGCAACTTGTGCTATGCATACTCCCGTCAGCAGCCTTCCACATACTCCAAAAGTACACCTTCCCGCTTTTCCACTCTGTTGGGACACTAAAATGCGCGTACTTATCTACGCGGTTTTCCACATTATGTATAGCTACGAACTTGTCTAATGTCTCGTTATATAGCATCATCGTCAGCGAATCTGTATCTAGCGTCATCGCATTGACCAAGCTATTATCCCACTGCACTTTAAACTTGCCTGTTTTCATGATATTAATCTTTCTAATCACAGCAGGAGCAAGGTTTCCGATAGATAAGATTGTTTGTTCTACAGCGATATGTTGTAGTCCATTAATCATTGTGATGCCTTGTTTCATCATCCTTGAAATCATTTGCTCTTTGCCGATCAGCCATTTCTCACCTACTTTAGCCGTAGGGCAATGCGCATTGACAAAGTCCCTAAACTTACTCGCATAAGTAGATACTAGGCTCATCTTATCCCACTGAAGCAACTGCTTCGCGGTTGCTTTTTTCCTTGATTTGCTAGGTTTAGAACGAAGCCAATTTTTCCCTCTCCATATATATCCTACTACTGGTCCAATTTTTCCTCTTGTTGCACCTAATATTCCTTGTTTAATTTCTGCCATAACTTTAGTTTTTTTGTGCTTTTGTTTTTTTGGTTTTTTGTATTTGTAATATATAAAAATCAGAATACCAAATACATATAGATAAAAAAAAGTTTATCATCTGTTCATCCCACTCCTACTCTAGCTTGGTATCAATCAGCTGTCAATCCAACTGAAATTATTTACAAAAAATACTGTATCATTTCAGCGAATGACGACTGATTTGATCCAAATTTTGATTTTCTAGCACATAGCCCATGGCATCCCCTTAAAAGTAAGTTCAAGATAATCAACAAGAGCATACACGGGCAAAAATTGCTCAGCCCTACTACTCACCTACCACTATCCCTTAAATGTCCTATAATGCAAGATTACTGCACGGTTTCACTAGGATTAAAGCACGTTAGAGATAATTATCATTTTTACAAAAAACACAACAAACAACTAAATACCAACACATTAACTAAATAAGCAGTTTGAAAAAATGTACATAAAATGAAAAACAGGGTATGCTAGAAGCCTTGTGGAAGGGGTAGGTTAAAAAAAGTGCTCAATTAGAGAGAGCTAAAAGTGTTTTTTTGTCAGATTAGGAAAGAGAAACTAAAAAAAATGCAACTTCATTTTGAGAGACATTAAGGAATTTGCTTTTCGTTTATATGTCTATCTCTTAATATGGAATTATAGCCGTTGTTGATATAATATTGCTCTTCCTTTTGGGAATATGTTAGTTTTCTAAAAATTCTCGAACTGCCAAATTTCGCTAGTAAAAAATCTAAGTATATTTTGTACTTTAGCGAAAACGATTAAAAACAACAGTGAATCAACCCAACAAACTATGGATATAAACTTCAATAAAAACGAAGACCACAATAAGCTACTTCTTTCAGACCTTAAGAGAAAGTTAGTTATAGTAAAAAAAGGTGGTGGTGAAAAACGCATTGCCAAACTACATGAACAAGGAAAAATGACTGCTAGAGAGCGTATCGACTACCTATTAGACGATAAAGCGAATAGTATAGAGATAGGTGCATTCGCAGGTGAGGATATGTATGCAGAGCACGGTGGATGTCCATCTGGAGGTGTGGTAGTTAAGATAGGATATATCAAAGGAAAACAGTGTATCGTAGTGGCTAATGACGCTACTGTGAAAGCTGGAGCATGGTTCCCTATTACAGGAAAAAAGAATTTAAGAGCACAAGAAATAGCTATCGAAAATAGACTACCTATTATCTACCTAGTAGATAGCGCAGGAGTTTACTTACCTCTACAAGATGAAATATTCCCTGATAAAGAACACTTCGGACGTATCTTTAGAAATAATGCTGTGATGAGCAGTATGGGAATTACACAGATAGCTGCTGTAATGGGAAGCTGTGTAGCTGGAGGAGCTTACTTGCCTATTATGAGTGATGAAGCGCTGATCGTAGATAAAACAGGAAGTATCTTCCTTGCAGGTAGTTATTTAGTAAAAGCGGCTATCGGAGAAAGTATCGACAACGAAACATTAGGTGGTGCGACTACACACTGTGAAATATCAGGTGTAACTGACTATAAAGCCAAAGACGATAAAGACGCTTTAGATAAAATCAAAAATATAGTAGATAAAATAGGTGATTTTGACAAGGCGGGATACAGTCGTATCAAAGCTGTAAAGCCTGCTTTAAACCAAGAAGATATCTATGGTATCCTACCTAAAGCTCGTAATGAGCAATACGATATGATGGAAATCATCAAGCGTCTAGTGGATAACTCAGAATTTGAAGAATATAAAGAAGGATATGGTCAAACGATCATCACTGGATATGCGCGTATCGATGGATGGGCAGTAGGTATCGTAGCGAATCACCGTAAGGTAGTGAAAACGAAAAAAGGTGAAATGCAGTTCGGAGGGGTGATATATTCTGACTCTGCTGATAAGGCTACTCGCTTTATCGCTAACTGTAACCAAAAGAAAATACCATTAGTATTCTTACAGGATGTAACAGGATTTATGGTAGGTTCTAAGTCAGAGCACGGTGGTATTATTAAAGATGGAGCTAAGATGGTGAATGCTGTAGCAAACTCTGTAGTACCTAAATTCACTGTAGTAGTGGGTAACTCATACGGAGCAGGTAACTATGCGATGTGTGGTAAAGCATATGACCCGAGACTTATCTTTGCTTGGCCTAGTGCAGAACTTGCTGTAATGGGAGGTGCTCAGGCAGCGAAAGTATTACTTCAGATAGAAGCTTCTTCTCTAAAAGCTAAAGGAGAAGAACTAACGAAAGAACAAGAAGAAGAATTATTCAATAAAATAAAGGCTAAATACGATACACAAGTGTCTCCGTATTATGCAGCAGCTCGTCTATGGACAGATGCAATTATCGATCCGCTAGATACACGTAAGTGGATATCTATGGGTATCGAAGCAGCTAACCACGCTCCTATCGAGAAACCATTTAACTTAGGTGTGATACAGGTGTGATAAATAAAAACGGGAGACTTTATAAAGTCTCCCGTTTTTATTTAATACTATACGTTATATTAGATAAATCTATTGTAACTAGCTACAGCATCATTACTCACTCTTCTTAAATCATCAAAATCGCTATCAGTCAGTTTCTTTCCTTCTTTTACTTTTCTCAACACCTTTCTAACATTACCTAGATTACCATCAACTGAAGTATAAAATGACTCGTAAGAGCTCAATTTACCTTCTTTAGTTAACTCTGCCACATATAAGCCTTTATGCTTTGCTATATTCGCTTCAAGTTCTGTATAAAGTTTATCTGCTTCTTCTTTCTTCCCACCTGCTTCAGCGTGATCGTAAAAAACATCAATTAGATTATCTATATTTTTCAAATCTCCTTTTACTGTCATTATCGCATCTTTAATAGGAGAGTCAGCCAAGATAATTTCTTCAGCACGCTCAGTTACTTCCTCGATTTTTTTAGAAATTATTGGTCGCGTTTCTATACAGTTAGTATATGCTTTCTCTATAGTTTCAGCATATTCTTTCGCTTTTGCCCAATTATCATCTTTGTAATCCTCATCCGTTAGGTACTTAATATAAGTTACTGAAGTACCTGATAATAAATTTCTTTGTTCTTTATAAAAGGTAACTTTTTCTTTAAAGAATTCTTGTTCTTCTTTTGAAAGCACAGCCGGAGGGTTAACTATTTTTTCCTCACGATCTTTTTTTGAACCAAAATTATGTGATACAAATAAGGCATCTATAGGAATATCAATTCTAGATCTTACCTTCTTACTCTCTGCTAAATCAACTAATTTTTTGAAATCGCGTTCTCTAGAATTAATAAAAGAATTTGCATCATTCATATAATCAACTACACTATTTGTATAGTCAATAATTTCACCTGCTTGTTGCATACTGTCAACATTCACTGCACCAACTTCCTTACTATCCTTACAACCTACTGCTAAGAACAAACAGACACTTAATAGAGTAATAACCTTTTTCATAAATAATAATTTTAAATTTTAACCAAATTTAAGAAAATAATCATTGTTATTAAAGATAAAAAACATTTATTAAATCAAGCAAACCTAACTTATAGATATAAAAAAAGGCATAAATCACTTATGCCTTGTGGTTTTAACCTTATTGATACTTGACTAGATTTTCAATAAACTATTCCTATTAATTTACATACATAATATATAGTAATGAAGTCACAGATATAAATATCCACAATCCTATTCCTTCTAATAAAGGTTTAAATCCGACAGACTTCACTGTGCGGTATGATAATGACGTACCAATTAAGAATAACGTTAGTGTTAATGCAGCTTTAGAAGCCTCTACGATATATGGTCCCACAGTCTGTACCGCTGGGATATATGAGTTAGCCAACATCGCTAAGATGAATAATCCGATAAAGTAAGGTAGCTTCACTTTAGTCCCTTTGGTTTTGAAGAATAGCATCGATAAGAAAGCTACTGGTATTACCCATAACGCACGAGCTAACTTCACTGTAGTGGCTACTTCTAAGGCCTGATCACCATATTTAGCAGCTGCTCCTACTACAGAACTTGTATCGTGAATAGCTATTGCTGACCACAGTCCGAAGTCTACTTGACTTAATCCCAATGCGTGTCCTATCGGTGGGAAGATGATTAGAGCTACTGAATTTAGGATAAACACAATCCCTAAAGCAACTGATATTTGCTTCTCATCTGCTTTGATTACAGGCGATACTGCCGCTATAGCACTTCCTCCACAGATAGCTGTACCCGAAGACACTAAATAAGATATCTTTTTATCTATTTTTAATAGTTTCCCTAGTAAGAAACCAAGTGATAAGGTTAAGAATATAGAAAAGATGGTTAATACAAAACCGTCTTTCCCTGCTGATATGGCACTGTATACATTCATCCCAAAACCAAGACCAATCACTGCTATCTTTAATAATAGTCCTGTTGCCTTTTTGGTCTCCTTACTATAAGGATTCTCAAATATCTGTGCGTACACGATACCAATAACCAAGGCTACTGCAGATGATATAAATGGGAATAAACTAAGTAAAGCAAGCCCGATTAGCAGTACTTTACCTATAGAGTCACGAGTATTATTTTCTGTTGTCATTTGTATAATATTTACAGATACAAATGTCTTTCATCAGCAGAGGAAAAGAAAATACATAATAGTTATAACTTATAACTTTAAGTTATAATTCTGTACAAAGCGAATGAATAGCTCTACCAAGGCGCTCTCTTGTCCTTGACGCTGAATTAGAGAAAATGTTCTACTGATATCAAGACCATCAATATCAATTATACTAAGCTCGTTATACCTCAACTCTTTTAAGATAGCGTGTACTGATAAAAAGGCTACACTGTCTGAATGCATTAGATACATCTTAATACTCTCGGTACTAGAGAAACTCATTTCATTAGTCAAATCACTTATAGTTATACCTATTTCTTTAAGACTACTATCTACTACATCTAAGGTACCTGATCCTGTCTCTCGTAATAAAAACGACAAGTCTTTAAGTTCATGAGGTTTGATACTCCCTTTCTTCGCAAGCTCGTTATTACTACCACATACGAGTACTATCTCATCTTTAATAAAGTCGATATACTTTATTTGAGGGTTTTTAGAATACCCCTCCACAAGACCCACATCAATGCTTTTAGTAAGCAATAGATTTTCGACCACTGTAGTATTATCAGAGACTACATCTAAGTGTAGATCATTGACTTTCTTCTTGAACTCAGCTAATAAGGGAGGTAACACATACTGTGAGATTGTGGTACTCGCCCCTACTCTAAGGCTTCCATCCATCTTGGCATTTAGCGCGTGTATATCGAACTCAAGATTGCGATATATAGAGAAGATTTCTTCTGCATAGGTGTACAGTAGTTCTCCTGCTTCGGTAAGGTATATTTTCATACCATCTCTAACGAATAGCTTCGTCTGATAAGATGATTCGATCTCTTGAATATGTTTAGTCACAGCAGGCTGAGAAATCAGTAATTCCTTAGCCGCCTTTGTAAAGCTACCTCTCTTGGCTACTGTGTAAAATACTTTTAATCGAAAGTCAAACATACTACCTATTTTAAATAACAAAAATAACGAAATAATACGGGTAATTTAGATTAATTGCCACAAGCTAAAAGACTATTTCTTATTACATTTGACAATCTACTTTAAAACAATAATCTAAAACAAAATCAATGAAAAGAATAGGAATCTTAGGAGGTACCGCATATCCTTCTACTGCACTATATTATACGTTACTAAATCAAATGGCTAATGAGAAATGGGGAGGATATCACTCTTGTCCTATCATTTTATACAGCATTGATTACCACAATATCAAAACGAGATATGCCGACAGATGGGATGAAATACCCAATATCTTAAAATACGAGATAGAGAACTTACTTGCATTACAACCTGATTGTTATCTAATAGCAAATAATACTTTGCACAAAGCGTATGATGAGATTAAGTCTGAATTACTAACTAACATCCCAATTTCTCACAGTATAGAATTGACAAAACAACATATTCTAAAAAACAATATGCAGAGAGTGTTGTTACTTGGAACTCCTTTTACAATGGAAGATGAGTATTTTAAATCTCCTCTACAACAAAGCAATATAGAGGTAATCATTCCTAATGCAGAAGAAATAAATCAGATGGGGCAATACCAATCTATGTTGTCTAAAGGGGAAGTGAGTGAAGAAATGCTTACTTTTTTCACTGCTGTAGTGAATAACTATAGTGATGTAGATGGTATCATTTTAGGCTGTACTGAACTTCCTCTTGTATTCAATAAATTAAAAACAGATACACCTATTATTGATACGATGGTACTTCAGTGTATAGATGCTTTTAATAAAATATCACAGTAGAGTACTATTTCTGTGCATAATTTCAACGCTTTAAGAACAGCTAAGGAATTATATAACAACTACTAAGAATCGTGTAACAGTTATACGCGGTTGCTATAATACCTTTGTAATACAAAAATAAATTAACATTTATAATTATGGCAACAGTATATCAGATAAAAGGAATGGGATGCAGCAGCTGCGTAGGTAAAATCCAAGAGGAGCTTAAAAAACACCCGCATATAGAGGCTACAGTAACGTTAGACACACATAGTATCGAGGTTAAATCACCTGAGGTAGCAAAAGAAGAAATACAACAGATATTAACTTCTGCTGGAAAGTATGAGATACTTTAAAACGAACAAGGCATATACAGAACAATCTATATATGCCTTATTCATTAGAAGAATATTTCTAACTCCTCCAACTATTTACTAAAAAGTTACGCCTATAAACATTCCTATTGTAGGATATACTTCAGTATATGTAGTATCATAATCCTTAAAATGAGCTACCCCTAACTGTACTTTATAATACATCACTCCACCAAAAGTACGCTTAATTCCCCAATGTGCTTCACTTACCAAGACTCTATTTAGAGAGGTGCTATACTCATCATTATCACCAAAACTGTACTTCGCTTGTATACCAAGATAGTTACCAGAGTTATTCGCTAGCGTACGATTCTTATCTATTCTGTTGTTCTTATTATAGTACCAATCTACACTCCCCTTTAGATACGGTATTGGCTTAGAAAATTTCAAAGCCATAGACATACTATTATACCCAACATCATATCCAGCTCCAAGACCTACACCTGTCTGCACAAAAAAGTTATTTCCTACCAAGAAATCTCTACCTGCTTCTACACTCATAAAAGTAGTCTGTGCAAAGAACTTACTTTTATACTCATCTTTCGTTTGTGCAAGTGACGAAAAAGAAAGAAAAACAACTATAACTAAAATACAATTCCTCATAACCTTTGATTTAATTAACGATAATACATAGTTTTAATAAAAATATAAAAAAAAATATAAAAAAAACACATTATACAATAATTATATCAACATATACCGCAAATAAAAGACAGCACTCATAACCTAGTATTACTTTTACACTAATAATTTTGATAAATATTGCTTTATATACTTAACGATACATACCCAATATTGCTTTATTAACTTAACAATTCATACTAAATATTGCTTTATCCACTTAACATTTTTTACTAAAATTGCTTTATAGACTTAACAATTTTATCTATATTTGTATTCAAAGGAATACATTATGGAAGAGTTACTATTAGAATTTCAGACAAAAATAGCGCGTGTATCATTAGAAATACAGCGTTATCTAGTACATCAGATAGACCTAAACAACCGATTGATATCAATAAAAGGAGCAAGAGGAGCAGGCAAAACAACCATACTCCTTCAAGTAGCAAAACTACATTTACCTTTACAATCAACTTTATATATAAGTTTAGATCATATTTACTTTTATGACAATAAGTTATATGACTTAGCAAAGCAGTTTGTCCTTTATGGAGGAACACATTTACTGCTTGATGAAGTACATAAATACCAAAATTGGTCACGAGAGCTAAAGTTAATCTATGATAACTTCCCTGAACTGAATGTTATATTTACATCTTCTTCAATGCTTGAAATCTACAAGTCTGAATCAGATTTAAGCCGCAGAGCGGTAACCTATTATTTAAAGGAGTTGTCTTTTAGAGAGTTTATTTCATTTGAAACAAATACAGTATATCCTACTTATTCTATGGCAACAATTTTAGAACAACACAACGCCATTACAACAACACTTTTAGAAGATATAAAACCGCTACCACTCTTCGAGAAATATCTAAGAATAGGTGCTTATCCATATTATAAAGAGAATGAAAATCTGTATAATCAAAAGTTACTCAACACCATTAATCTACTAATAGAAATAGATATCAATGCGGTAGAGAACCTGACTTACGACACCCTAGTTCGCTTAAAAAAACTATTGATCACTATAGCATCAAGTGCTCCATTCACACCTAATATAACCAAGTTAAGTGAAAAAGTTGGTGTCTCAAGAAACACCTTGATTCAATGCATTAAAATACTTGAGCGTGCTGGTTTAATCAATGAATTATATAAGGATACATCTGGCATAGGAGTACTTACTAAACCTGAAAAGATATACTTAAACAATAGTAATCTGATGTATGCCCTTGCGAAGGACAACACTAATATAGGTAATGTAAGAGAGACATTCTTCTTAAATCAATTTAAAGGATTACACGAGGTCAACCTATCTGAAGTCGCTGATTTTATAATTGACAAGACATATACCTTCGAAATAGGAGGAAAAAACAAAGGCAAAAAACAAATTCAGAATACTGAGAATGCATATATCGCAAAGGATAACATCGAAATAGGGATTGGTAACATTATCCCTGTTTGGTTATTTGGTTTTATGTATTAACTCCCTATTATCGTCATAAACTCACAATAAAACACCGCTAATTATGTCAGAAAGTAAACCGCGTTTAAACAGACTTACTGCTATTGTCACACAGTTACAATCTAAGCGTATCGTAACTGCTACCGAAATAGCGGAGAAACACAATGTAAGTATACGTACTGTTTACCGAGACATAAGAACCTTAGAGCAGTCAGGAATTCCAGTATTTACTGAAGAAGGAAAGGGATACTCTTTAATAGAAGGCTATGCCTTACCACCTGTCATGTTTACTCAGGATGAAGCAAATGCGCTAATCACAGCAGAGCAATTGATCTTAAAGAATAAAGACGCTTCGTTAATCAAGCAATATCAGAATGCTATTCTTAAACTTAAAGCAGTACTGCGCTATACGCAAAAAGATCAAGCTGACTTCTTATCCCAAAGAATCATAGTAAGGGATAATCCTGATAAGGCACAAACGAGTAATTACTTAATGAAAATACAATCTGCGATAGTTAATCATCAAGTGCTTTCTGTTCATTACTTATCTCTGGAGAACCAAGAGAGCAAGCGTGAGATAGAACCTTTTGCTTTATACACTACACAGGATAATTGGATACTAATAGCTTATTGTAGATTGAGGAATGACTTTAGAGCGTTTAGATTAGACTGTATCCAGAGTCTACACGATACACTAAAAGTATTCGAACCTCATCAAATCACGATGGAGCAATATTTAACCCAGAATCAGCATTAGCCAAATACTACAAAGCAATTCTACTTCATAGTTCTTTCATTAGCTCTATAACCATACCATAGTATGCTGAAATCACTAATTCAGACCTATCTTGTATAATTACTTTTCGTTTATCTGCCTATCGCTGATTCTGGGTTTAAAAGCGTGTAGAGAAAAATACTATCCACAAGACAACACCCCTGACATACTTATGTCATAAGCAGAGAATACATTTGTAGTATAATCAATAAATAGAATACTCTATGACTACAGTAACACTTGATCAGTTCTACCTTATCGGTATTGAAGTTCGCACAACTAATGAGCAAAACAAGGCTGCTAGTGACATCCCTTTATTATGGGAACGCTTCTGGCAAGAAGATGTACTAAACCGCATCCCTAATAAAGTGTGTACTGCTGTCTACTCCATGTACACCAATTATGAAGGGGATCATACGATGCCTTATACAACTATCATTGGATGTGAGGTATCTGACCTATCAGATATTCCTGAAGGGATGATTGGACATAGTGTGGATGCTAGTAATTATACTAAAGTAACTGCAACGGGAGACTTAACACAGGGTTTAGTGATCAATGAATGGATTAAGATATGGAATCAGAATTGGGATAGAAAGTACACTGCGGACTTCGAAGTCTATGATGAGAAAACAGTGAATCCATTAGATGCTGAAGTAAGTATCTATGTGGCTATAAATGACTAAAATGAAAGAAACAGAACAATACTATTTAAGACAAGAAGAGCCTAATCGAAGCTGTCTACAAGCTTTGAGAAGTTTTATCATGAGATTAGATGAACACATTACAGAGTCTATCAAATGGGGTACTCCTTGTTTTAGCTATAAGAATCGTATGTTCTGTTTTATTGCTTTAACAAAAGCACCTAAATCACCTTATCTCTTAATAGTAGAAGGCTTGCGTATAGAACATCCCTTATTAGAAATAGGCAGTAGAAAGCGAATGAAGACACTGAATATAGATGCTAATGTAGATCTACCAATTGATATTATGAAAGATATCTTACAACAAGCATTAGGTCTCTATACAATGGGAATTATCAAAACAAAATAACAGCCTTACGTAAATCAGTTCTAGATAATAACAACACCTATAATCATACATTATAACTAAAACGAGCTAACTTATTCTGAATAGGTTAGCTCGTTTTAGTTTAATCCACTGCTAATTATCAGCACATAGTGTACCTATACAAGTTAACCTATCGAACCCACTCTTCTTAAAAATAATTAATATTTTGTTAGGAAAAACTATAAAATATACGCTACCTTTGTTTTTATTCAATCTAAATAAGATGCAAACCGTACTATTTTCAATCACAGCTTTAGCATTCTTTATGCTATATAATACTTCTCAGAAAGTGAAATATGAGAAGAAATGTGCATTAACTACTTGGCTTAGATCCAATATTAAACTCTCTAAGATTATCGCTTACTCACTACTATGTATAGCACTAGTTGCTGAGACGATTTACCACGGGATAGGAGTTGGAAGTCTAACGTTCTTTATCTATTTAATGTTTATAGGTTCTACTATTTTAACGATGTATCCTATGCTATCTTTTAAGACAAAACACATTGTAGGGCTAATAGGTCTAGGATTATTCATTGAAACTTTAATCTTTTAATTATGCCTGCTAATAAAAAACATTTAGAGGCTTCTGCCTGGCAACGTGTGCTAAAAATCACAGCAGGATTAGTAGGAGGATTTTTAATCAGTATTACATTCCACCTATTCTTAATGTATTTCTTCCCATCCCCTCCTATTTACACAACGATGTATGTCACAGGATATGTATTATGGGCTATCTTATTCGTATTAGCTTTCTTAGCTGATAATGGATATAAAATATGGTTAATCTATATAGGACTAATACTAATGTTTTATTTACCTTATTTAATCGCACCTCTACATACCTAATACCACACGCACTACTATTATGAATATTAGAAATTATAATAAATACTTTCACTTACATACGATCAGTGGAATCATTATTACCGTATTACTTTATGTAATCTTCTTTGCTGGTTCATTTGCATTCTTTAAAAATGAGATCAACAACTGGCAAAACAATAGACCTCAAGCAAACTTCGCTCCTAAAGATTTAGACTATAATATCCTGATTGATTCACTTGGTAATCAATTAAACTTATATGGACGTGATGTCTCATTCTATATGAATGAACGTAGTCGAATGATTAGTCTAAATGTATCTGCTTCAAAAGATACTTTGGATCCAAAAGCGAGTGAGCGAAACTTTGGGTTATATGACACGGCTACACAACAAAAACAAACATATACAGAAGCCTATTCATTAGGTGAGTTTCTATACAGATTACACTTTTTGGCTCAATTAAATGGCTTAGTAGATATTAAGTTTGCTCCATTTGGTTATTTTGTGGCTGGATTGGTTTCATTCTTTTTCCTTTTTGCCTTAATAACAGGATTATTAGTTCATTGGCAAAAGATTGTTTCTAACTTCTATGTATTCCGCCCTTGGGAAAAACTAAAGACAGTATGGACAGATTTGCACACTGCTTTAGGGGTAATCTCTTTTCCATTCCAATTGGTCTTTGCTATCACAGGAGCTTATTTTCTACTTAATTACAGCTTAGTAGCTACTGCTATGTCAAGTTTCGGATATGGTGGAGATATGGAAAAATTCAATAAAGATGTGTATGATGATAGAGAAGCAAAAGAAATAGTATTTCAGAATGTTCCATTAGCAGAACAAATCAATGTCAATGACTATCTACTTAAAACTATCGAAAGATGGGATGATCCTGTTATCTCAGGTATCTCTATCAATAACTATGGTGATGAGAGTATGACTGTCATCATTAATGGAAGAGCAAAAGATAAAAAACAATTAAACAGTAGAGGAGAAATAAGATACCACATCGCTACTGGAGAAGTAGAAGAGGTAAGTAACCCTAATGAGAATCCGGGATATAACTATATCTTCTCAAATATAGTATATCTTCTTCACTTTGGATCTTTTGGAGGGTTAGCCACACGTATCGTTTACTTCTTAGTAGGTATAGCAGGATGTGTTGTTATCATATCAGGAGTATTGATATGGTTAGTGGCTAGAGATAAAAAGAATGTCCCTGAGCATAAACGCAAGTTTAACTTCTGGTTAGCAAATATTTATATGGCTATCTGTCTATCTATGTATCCTGTAACAGCCTTGACGTTTATAGCTGTAAAACTCAATCCTACTGGAGGACAAAGTTTTATCTATAGCTTCTACTTATGGTCTTGGCTAATAGCCTCTGTCTTATTATCTATTAGAAAGAATATATATAAAACCAATAGAGACTGTCTATTAGTAGGTAGTATTATTGGGTTTATGATACCTATATTTAATGGTGTAGTGACTGGAAACTGGATATGGGTAAGCTGGTCAAATCACTATTCAGATATATTACTGATTGACTTATTCTGGATTATCGTTCCGTTAATAACACTCTATTCGTGGAAAGTAGTTCGCAATAAACAAGAGAAAAAACTAAGTACTGAATCTACAGAAGAATAAATTTTAAAAAGGCCTTTATATGACTTCATATAAAGGCTTTTTATTTTATCTCGTCTTTAACCAACCCGTGATACTGTATCTTGTGTGATTAACCATTTTGACTTCGTGTTCTATACTTTTACTATCGAATACTACTAAACGCCCTGGTAATGCATACACAATCTCCTCTCGTTCATTACCTCCCTCGTCTTGAAGATACAAGGCTAACTCACCTCCATAAGCAGGCGTCCAATCCTGATCATTTAGGTATAATACTACAGACAGTGTTCTCCTACTATCTGTCTGAAAAACATCTAAGTGACGTTTATAGCAAGTTCCTACAGGATAACAAGCATAGTGAAACTCCCCTTCTGTAATACCTAAGTAACAAGTTCTGTTCACATATTCTAAGAAGTGGTTTACCTTATTAAAGTACATCTGCTCTACTTCATCAGGTAGTTTCTCATCCATCCATAGGATAGAGTCCCCTCTAACTTCGTCTATTATTTGTTCACTGCTTGCCTGCCCTATAGCTGCTTTCTTAAAGCTTTGCAAGTCTTGTTTTAAAAGCAAATTCGCTCTTAACAAGTTGACTTCCTCCTCCGAAAAGAAACAGTCAACTACTGAGTATTTACGATTTACTAAATCGTCTATAATTAACTCATAAAATGGATTTATTTCAAAATCACCCATACATTAACAAATAAAAAGTAAGCAAATATAATTTACAATAGAAAAAAATCAATATCATAAAACACGCTTTTTTCAACATATCTGTTGCTAAAACTCACTTTTACGGATTTGATAATCTATAGAAAGACAAAGGCTTTTGAGAGAGCTATTATTTGATTTTTTTAGAAATAATTCGCATTATTTAAAGCAAAATACCTTCGCCCTATTTGTACAAAAAACAGGCTTGATACTTAAAAATCTCGTTCACTATCTAAAAATGTATTAATAGCGATAAAAAACCTTCACTTAAGCGCACAAAAAAAGGAAGCTGTCTAGCTTCCTTTCGTTTATGGTAATCTTTTATCTTTAATCTAAAAACGGTGCATTCTTATCTCCTGTTTTAATATGAGGATTGGCAATGGCACCACAAGCTATTCCTTTTACTCTAATTATTGCAGGTTGTGATCGAACTCCATCAATCTCTATAGAGTAGTATACTTCTAAGTCTTCTCCTGGATTAAAAAAATCATATTGCACAGTCATAACAACTTCTTCATAATAACTATCATATTCCCACTTTGCATAAAAATCTGCGTGCTCGTGCTCTCCTATTTCGTCTCCATTTGCATTTACAAATCTAAAACTATCCCAATCTACATCGTAATCTGTATCTTCTAATATTTTAATAATTGTTCTGGCTCCATAACTATCAACTCTATCGCTTACACAGATCTGCTTTTCGGTGTCGTCTAAGTCTATTCCTTCTTCTCCATCATCATCTATGGGACTTACTTTTACATTTCTGATGATTGTTTTTTGGGTATTGTTGTCCATCGTTGTCCCCGCAAAACCAATATTAACTCTATCTGGTATTCTTGTTTCGAAGTCATATTCATCATCTTCATATCGACCATTATCAATTCGACCATCACCATAGGTAGTGAATGAATGTCGATAATAAAACTCATCTATTAATATATTTCCATTCCCTTTTATGGTTATAAACATCCCATCCTCATCATCAGGTACTAACTCTACCTCTATTTTTTGGAAATTAGGATTATAATCCAATCCACCGTCAGCGATATTAAATTCATCACTTTCATAACTGGTTCCAAATTCGTATTCTCCAGTATCATAATCAAGTTCTGCCTTAGCAATATCGTCTCCTGAATATTCACCTCCAAAAAGCTTTGTCAATAACAGGGGATTTCCTTTGTAATCTCCTTGACCTGCACCCCTTAATGTAATGTGATTTTTATAATAATCTCCAAAAACAGGACGTCCCAAATTATAAAAATGAGTATCACCATCTTCATCCTTAAAATCAGCGTTCTCATATCTTCGTTCTGAAAGTCCTTCACGTGTTTCGTAACTTGTCATTCCGAAACCTTTTCTCTCCTTATTACCTCCATCTAAATCAAATCCGATACCTAAATACCCTCCTTTTAATCCTGATTTAATAGCTGTTGATCCTCCTGCTGTTGATCCATTAAAGGAATATCCTAAACCACTACCAAGATATCCGATACTAAACTCCTCAGTAGCATCATATAAAAAGAAGGTCATACCTCCTCCTCCATATCCATATCCTGCTCCATCACTTCCAGTCACTCCAGCCATTGCGTACTCAAATTCAATCTTTGCTCCTTTTCGCAAATCAAGATCTAAATCGGTAATAGCAAAACCACTAAATCCCGTTCTTTTTTTTGTTAATACAATTCCTTCAGAAGTATATCTCTCTGCCCCTGTAGGCCCTGACAAAGCCCCTTTTCCAAAGTCATTCTCTATCCAGTCTGGAAGGTTGTTATGATCAATATCTGTTAACGAATATCGATGTGTTCCATTTTTAGTCGTTTGTGCTTGCATAGTCAAAAGACCAAGACAAGCTATCATGATATAATAATATTTCTTCATAATCATACTATTAAGTTAAAGGAGAACTTGCGTTCTCCTTCGAACTATTAATTATTACTTCACTTCTAACACGATATTGAAGAATGTTCTACCAGTTGGTGTAGCACCATCTTTTACTTTGTAATGTAATTCTCCATCGTAATCTAATTGCATATCTTCAAATACGTCCTCATCATAATAGGTTACATAGTAGTTTAATTCATCCTTCCCATATACAGGTAATGTAGAATCTCCAGTACTTGATAACATTGGTGAACCGAATTGATCAGCGTAGTAATCATATATCTCTATAGAATCACCTTTTCCTGATACCATCTCTACATAAATCGCTGGAAGATAAAAGAACTTAGGTGATGATATGTTACCACTTCCTCCTGTTGGTTTTCCCCAACGAGCTCCACCGTCTCCATCTGCTATTAATACATCTCCAGCATCTGCATCATCCGAAAATATCTTTTCTTCAGAAACAGCAAGGTCTTCTATATGATGATTTTGTATAGCATCGCCTGCGATATGTTCTGTATCTATCGATCCTTCTTTAACTTTCAATTGTAAATCATGAAATAACGCTCCGTCAGCATATCCTGATTCTATTCCTATTGTATCACTTTCTTCTAATTCTCCATTACCTGAGTCGTTACCACCAGTTTGTTCTTCCCAAACCACTCCTCCTTCTCCATCAGCTGTTAATACATATCCTCCTTCTATTCCATCTGAGCTAATTTTAGAATCAGTAACAGCATGGTCAGCAATATGTTCATTATTTACAGCATCGTCTTGTAGTTCTCCTGATCCTACAGCGTCGTATGTTAAATGATCTTGACCTATAGAACCTCCTTTAACATTAAACTTTAAATCTTTAAAGAATGCTCCATTCCCTCTTCCATCTTCTTCTCCATCTATTTCAATTGTACCGCTTTCTTCGAAGTTTCCATTACCAGAGTCGTTACCTCCTGTTTGTTCTTCCCAAACAACTCCTCCATCACCATCAGCTGTTAATACATATCCTCCTTTTACACCATCTGAACTAATTTTTTCATCTGTAACAGCATTATCAGCGATATGTTCTGTTTCTACAGCATCAACTTGCAATTCTCCTGGTCCTACTGCATCATACGTTAAATGATCTTGGCCTATAGAGGCATTATTAACCATAAGACTCACTTCTCTTAAAACAGCACCTGTACCATCTTTTACATCAATTGTACTGCTTCCTTTTAAGTCTGCTTTAGGTAGGTTAGTTTCTTTAAACGCTACTTTACCATCTTTCTCTACAGTTAACACGTGACCTATTGTCGCATTACCTGCACTCATCTTATTAGTTGTTACAGCGCCATTAGCTATTTTATAGTTAGTAACCTGATCATTTCCTAATTTGCTATTAGTTATAGCTCCATCCTTAATTTTATCTGTTGTTACTGCATCTTTAGCCAATTTAGCTTCTGTTACAGCATTTGCATTTATTTTATCAGTAGTTACTGCATTATTAGCTATTTTATCAGCAATTACAGCATTTGTATCAATCTTCTCTGCTGTTACTGCATTTTTATTAATCTTAGCAGGAGATATCGCATTATCTTTAATATGTCCTGTGTTAATAGATAGTCCATTAACTTCAAGTGTTACATCTTGAAAGACAGCACCTACACCACCTTGTGTAGCACTAATAGTAGTTCCATTAGTAATATTTCCTTTTGTAACTACGTTTTCTGAAATTCCAAAATAAACTCCTCCCTCTCCATCAGCCATTAAAAGCTGTTGTTTCTCTGCAACTCCAGCACCTACTTTAGAAGACATCTTTTCGGCAGTTACTGCATTCGCTCCTAAGTGTTGTGTTCCAATACCTAATTCTTTTACTTTAATGGTTGCATCTGCTAAAAGCACTCCTTTATTGGTTGATACTTCGATAGAAGAATCACTTCCTAATGGTTTTGCAAATTGATTAAGTGGCGCATACTTCGCTTCGCCATCCCCCATAGAAGTTAATACAGTTCCTGCGACAGTACCTTTTGCATCAAATTTAGATGCCTGTATCGTTCTCTCTGCTATTTTAGCATTTGTGATACCTAAGTTTTTTACATCAATCGTTACCTCTTTTAATGCTGCTTGTTTTCCGTTCGTTACTGTAATAGCACTTCCTTCTGTAATATCTTTTCCTGTTCCAGAAATAGCATCTGATAGGGAAGAAAACTCAGCTCCACCATCTTTAGTTACTAATACTAACCCGTTGGTTGTTCCTTCTGCTCCTATCTTATCTGCTGTAACAGCTCTGTTTGCGATGTGCTGTGTTTGTACTCCAGACTCTGCAATACCAATTGTTGTTGCTGTTAACACCGCTTTATTATTAGCAGGTATTAATAACGACCCATCAGATAATAAGTCTGCTTCTTGGCCTTCAAAAGCACTATTTGTCAGTTTTTTGTATGCTACTTTTCCACTACCGTCAGCAGTTAACACAGTGTTCTGATTTGCACCAACTGATGATATTTTACCAGTCGTTACAGCTCCCTCTGCTAATTTGGCTGTCGAAATTCCAAGATCATTAACATCTATAGAAGTATTTACTAACACAGCATCAATACCATTACTTCCATTAGTGAATGTTAAAGCGCTACCTAATGTTAGATCTTCTGTTTCGATAGCCATTATTTCTTTCTTGATATACTTGAAACCACCTTTTCCATCAGCTACCAACAGCATATCTTCAGCTGTGTTAACTCCACCTTCTACAGAGCTAAGTTTTGACTTCGTGATACTATTCTCATTGATGCTTAACTTCACATCTTTTAATAAAGCTTTCTGTCCATCTCCATCTTGAGAAGTCAATTGAATAATCTCATCTGTTATTAAGTCTCCTGCTAACTGAGTAGTAATATCATCTAGTTCTCCCCACTTCGTTTTTCCATCTACATCGCTTAATAATACTCTACCAGTTCCCACTGTTCCCGATGTAATTTTATCAGATGACACAGCCAAGTCTGCTATTTGTAAATTATCAACTGCATTATCTGCTATTTGAGTTGTATTAATCCCTTTTGGAGCAATACTTAAAGTTGCTTCTTTTAATAAAGTTCCCTCTTGTTGATTCAGTCCTCCTATAGTAATAATACCATCTGTCTTTAAAGCTGCTTTATCAGAAATAGCTCCTGATGTTAAAGGTTGGTAAGCTACTGTACCTTTTGCATCAATAACAGTTGCTACGGCATTTACATTATCTGTTCCACCGTTTAATTTAGTTGCAGCAATTGTTGTATCAGCAATATTCTCATTTAAGATAGTTTGAGTAGCGATATGCCCTCCTTTTACTCCTCTTTTATTTAATGTTATTATTGCTTTCTTCTCATCATCTCCAAAAATAACATTATCTCCTCCTGTTACTTTTATAGCGTCATCACCTTCTATATCACCTTGCATTGCAGAAGACACTACTGTAGATACAGGAGTAAAAGCACTTCCTCCAGAACCATTAGCTGCTAGAACAGCATTAAGCGTTGCCTCTTCAGAACCAATCTTCGCCGCTGTAACTGCCTTGTGGTCTATATGCTTTGTTACAATTCCTAACTCATTCACTTTAATTTCTAAAGGATTTAAAAGTGCTTTTGAAGCATCTCCTTCTACTGTTAATGAATTATCTACAGATAACATTTTTCCTGTAACTACAGCATTAAATTCTTGAAACTTAACAGATCCGTCTGCTTGTACTACAGCTACTTGTTTATCTCTTCCCTTACCTGCCCACAGTTTATCTTCTGTAATCGCGTGATTTGCTACTTTTTCTGTTATAACAGCATTTGCAGCAAGTTTAGCTGTTGTAATTGCATTATCTGCAATAGACAACTCAACTTCTTCTAGAAGAGCTTTTTCAACAACTGAACCACCATTAACTAAGATACCTTTTCCTTTTAGGTCTCTTTTTTGACTATCTATATTTTTGATGATTTCAAAAATAGTTTCTAATACATCTTGCACATTATCATTTCCTGAACCGATAGTACTATCATCAACAATAATATTACTTGCACGGATATCTAAATCTTTAATCTTTCCTTTTTTATCAGAGAAAGTAAAGATACCAGGTGTGTTTTCTAAGATAGACAAGGTATTCGCATCAAACTCTACACCTTCTCCTATAACTTCTCCTTTTTCATTAACCGCTAATTCGTTATAGTATACAAAAGTACCATTCTCCTTAGCTTCCAAACGAGTAATTCTTTCATTCTTCTGAACTACTTCTTTGATTACCTCTTCATTAGCATCTACCCATTGTACTTTACCTTCTGCATTGGTAATCAAGATTTGCTTCTTACTTCCTGCAGCTATTTTCTCAGGAGTTACTCCTTCATTTTTAAGAGAAATAGTCATTGCATTTAGCGCTGCTTTTTCTCCACCTGTAATCTCAATAGCTGTATCTCCACTAACTTTTTTACCTTGAGCAGCTACAGTAGTAAAAATTTGTTCTTTTACTTCTTGGTTATTTAAGATCTCTGTGATGTTCTCAATTACAGTTCCTGTTACATCAATTACTGCTACAGGTACCGTCTCGCTTCTACCATCAAAAAAGGCATACTTCCCATTATCTTGAGCAACGATTCTCAATGTATTTGAATCAAACTTAACAGCATTTGCTTCTATTAAATTACCATCCTTATCTATTGCTTCTTCATTGTAATAGAAGAAAGTACCATTTCCTTTATCTTCTAATACCGTTACAGTCTCATTACTTTTAACGATTTCTTTGATTACCTCTTCATTGGCATCTACCCATACTACTTCTCCTTTAGCATTAGTAATCAAGATTTGTTTCTTACCTCCGGCTTCTATCTTTTCAGTTGTAATAGCACCAGGAGCAATACTTAAAGTCATTTCTTTTAAGACCGCTTCTCCTAATTCCACCTCTCCATTGATTAAGATCTCTCCTCCTTTAATAGATGATGGCGTTCCTTGAGCTACCTCGATTTTATTGATAATATTCTCGATTACCTCTTGCAAGTTATCTCCTTCAATAGTAGTAGAACTATTGTCAAAATAGATAGAATTAGCACGAGTACTTATCGTCATCAATGGAGTGTCTTTATGCTCTCCATCAAAGAAATCATAGATACCTTGCTCTTTACCTTTTCTCTCTACAATACTTAAAGTATTAGCATTAAACTTAACTCCTTCGCCTACTTTATTTCCTTCTTTGTCATAATCCGCTTCACTGAAATAAGTAAAAGTACCATTTCCTTTATCTTCTAATACCGTTACAGTCTCATTACTTTTAACGATTTCTTTGATTACCTCTTCATTGGCATCTACCCATACTACTTCTCCTTTAGCATTGGTAATTAAGATTTGTTTCTTACCTCCTGCTTCTATCTTTTCAGTTGTAATAGCGCCAGGAGCAATACTTAAAGTCATTTCTTTTAAGACTGCTTCTCCTAATTCTACTTCTCCATTGATTAAGATCTCTCCTCCTTTAATAGATGATGGAGTACCTTGAGCTACCTCGATTTTATTGATAATATTCTCGATTACCTCTTGTAGATTATCCCCTTCAATAATAGTAGAACTGTTGTCAAAATAGATAGAATTAGCACGAGTACTTATCGTCATCAAGGGAGTGTCTTTATGTTCTCCATCAAAGAAGTCATAGATACCTTGCTCTTTACCATTTCTCTCTACAATACTTAAAGTATTAGCATTAAAATCAACTCCTTTACCTACTTTGTTTCCGTCTTTGTCATAATCCGCTTCACTGAAATAAGTAAAAGTTCCGTTTTGATTATCTTC
>NZ_NSGJ01000053.1 GCF_002286775.1 Myroides sp. N17-2 | reverse complement strand
TCTACTAAAAACTCAGGTAAAATCATTTTTATAAACTCAATATAGTTTTCCACGTTTATTATTTATCATTACAAAGATCTGTAGTTTTTAATTCACACACAACTTTTGAGATTGATCCCAAAAATGTTAGTTTCTTACATTGGATTGTATGTATCATACTTTTTGAATGAACTAAATACATTTGCTTGTATTTTAAAAGTGATTAATTATGGTGTTATCAGAACAAGTAAATAAGGTTTTGGCTTATATACAAAGCATAGAAATCGAAGAAAATCTTACACAATGGCAAGCAGGTAGGGCTTTTTATGAGAAGTTTAGTCCATTAGCAGGTAGTAAAGAAGGAGTCTACCTTGTTAAAGAACATAGTATAAAGTATGATGCTATAGATATTCTCTTAAGAGTTTATCAGCCTTATGAAGGGAATATGCTGCCCATTATCATTTACTTTCACGGTGGATGGTTTAATGCAGGGAGTTTAGAGACTCACGATATCCCATTAAGGAAGTGGAGTAATCAAGCACAGAGTACTATTATAGCTGTAGATTATAGATTAGCGCCAGAGTATCCCTTTCCTTTTGGACTTAATGATTGTATGTTTGCCGTGGAGTGGATTATAGATAATGCTAAGGAGCTTAATATAGATCTAAACAAAATCGTGATTATGGGGGATAGTGCAGGTGGGGCATTAGCAACTGCAGTAACGCGTAAGTTTAGAGATAAGGTGATAGGACAAGTGTTAATCTATCCAGTGACAGATAATTCTTTAAACACAGATTCGTGGAGGGAATATCAAGATGGACCATTACTAGATCTAAAAGGTGGAGCGCAAGCGTGGGAGTGGTATTTACAGAATGATGGTGATAAAACTAACCCTGATGCTGTACCTATATTAGCAAATGATCTCAGTGCATTACCACCTACTTTAGTGACAGTAGCAGAATATGATCCTCTTCGAGATGAAGCGATTCATTATGTAGAGAAAATGAAACACTATGATGTAGATGTAGAGTTGAAACTATATAAAGGAACTATTCATGGATTTTTTCAGATGGGTGGTTTTATAGAGCAGACACAGGTATTGATGGAAGATGTAGTAAGTTTTCTAAAGAAAGTAGGAGTCTAATAGGGCTACTGTTTTTTAGATTAAAGAGGACTATTATAATAGGTGATCAACATAAAAAAGCAGTAATAAACTTACGTCTATTACTGCTTTAGTGTTTTAAATAAGTTAGTGATTAGCTTACTTTATTTTATTAAGTGTATTACCTAGTGGTAAGTTCATTTTAGTTGTTAATGCTGATAGTTCTTTAATCGAGAATTGACCAGTGATGATCATTACGATATTTTCTTTGCTGTCATTAGCTCCCTCATTAAACATTAGGAGTTTGCTAACATTGTTAGAAGAACCATTCTGATCTACATAGATAGTTACTGTTGATTCACTGTCTTTGTTGTTAGATAATTCTTTTAGAGAAGCAGAGCTCACATATTTAGATACAGCAGACTTCATATCATTCTTTACAGCACTAGAAGAAGTATTAAATACTTTAAGAGAGGTAAGTTTCTTGATGATATTTAAGTATGCTTTTTCCTCATCATTACTAGCTTCAACCTTAACATTAGCCATCATCTCAAACATTTTTTGATTGACAACAACGCTATTGACTTGTTTGTTTTTCTCAAAGGCAGCGAACTCTTCTTGAGCCATTGCTACATTGATAGAGCTTAATGAGAATAGAAATATGAATATTGTTTTTATAGTATTCTTCATGGTGTTACTTTGTTTGGTTAGACTTAAGACCTTTATTAAGATCAGTAGACAGCTGAGTGAGTAGCTTTTGACATTCTTTATAGGCTACCTCAGGGCTGTTGTAAGTGCCATACTCGGTTTGTTTTACAGTAGGTAATGTCTTCTTTTTAGTAGGCATAGCGATAAAGGCAATCACTGCTCCTAGTATTAAAATCCCAAAGAAAAATAAGGTTTTAATAGATGTTTTTTTCTTCATTTATAGTTATCTATAGGTACAAACATAATATAAAAGTAAATAAGTTTTTGATTAATTCCTATGCTTTACTGTAAATAGTGGTTTAAGAGAGTGTTATATATTGTGTAGAAGTCAGATGGGATTTGTGTTTTTATTGTTTATTATTATTCTATTTTTGTAAGATAACCAATAGTGAAATTATGAAAAACTGGAAGTTCTATTCTATTTGTTTTTTTATTGTAGCAGGATTTGTTTCTTGTAAAAAGGAAAAAGAGGAGACAACTATCTCTTCTCAAACAATTAATAGTGTTGAATATGCACAGGGATTATCCATTAGAGATTATGGGCAATATACTGTAGTGGATGTAAAACAAGCTTGGGTAGGAGCTGATAAAACTTTTAAATATGTGCTGTATAAAGAGTCTGTGAATACTATACCTGATTCACTAAAAGCATTGCCATCTGTAAAAGTACCTATCGCATCTATTACGGTGACTTCTACTACACATCTACCTTCATTAGTGATACTAGAAGAGGAGCATACACTTAAGGGATTTCCTGGGCTTAACTATGTGTCGTCACCTTCTATCCGCAAGGCTATAGATGAGGGGCAGGTTAAGGAATTAGGACAAAATGAACAGTTAAATACGGAATTGGTCTTAGATATGAGTCCTAATGCCATAGTGGCTTTTGCGATGGATGGATCTAATGCCGCTCTGAATACGATAGCTAAAAGTGGTATACCTGTTATCTATAATGGAGACTGGGTAGAGCAGAGCCCACTAGGTAAAGCAGAGTGGATTAAACTATTCGGTGCTTTATATGGCAAAGAAAAAGAAGCAAAGATATTCTTCGATAAAATAGTGAATGACTATAATGAGGCGTTAGCTTTAGTGAAGGATGTAAAGAATTATCCAACCGTAATGAGTGGTGCGATGTATCAAGATGTGTGGTATACCCCACAAGGACAAAGCTGGATGGCAGTGTACTTCAGAGATGCTAAGGCTGACTATCTATGGAAAGATACAGAGGGGACTGGGAGTCTATCACTGTCGTATGAGGCTGTGCTAGATAAGGCAGTAGACGCATCGTTCTGGATAAACCCTGCTCAGTATGAGTCTTTAGGAGAGTTAGAAAAAGCAAATCCACACTATGCTAAGTTTAGTGCTTTTAAACATAAGAATGTTTATTCGTTCGCACCCCGTAAAGGAGCTACAGGTGGGAGTATATTCTATGAGTTAGGTCCTACACGACCTGACTTGATCTTAAAAGATTTGATTTATATTCTTCATCCTGAAGTATTAATGACCAACTATGTGCCTGTGTTTTTTGAACAGTTAAAATAAGTATGAGTAAAAAGATAGTTATAAGTAGTCTAGTTATCCTGCTAGGGCTGTTGTTTATAGTTAATATTTCTGTTGGGAGTATCCATATACCATTTGCAAAAATAGTAGAGGTGCTTACTGGAGGTATTGATGTAAAGGAGACTTGGCGTTATATTATCCTTAATTATAGATTGCCTAAAGCTATCGTGGCTGTGTTAGTAGGAGTGGCATTATCTATCAGTGGGCTGCTTATGCAGACCCTGTTTAGAAACCCGATGGCAGAGAGTTATGTACTAGGAATCAGTTCTGGGGCTAGCTTAGGCGTAGCTATCTTAATCTTAGGAACAGCATTTCTTCCTGCTGCTTTTGTATCAGTATTTACTTCAGCTTATGGAATAGCGTTAGTATCAATACTAGGGAGTTTAGGCCTGCTATTTCTAGTGTTGTTAGTTTCTAATTCTGTACAAAATACAGTGACGGTGCTAATCGTGGGGCTGATGTTCGGTAGTTTTGCTAATGCGATCGTGAGTATATTGACCTATTTTAGTTCAGCAGAACAGTTAAAGCGTTTTGCCTTTTGGTCATTGGGTAGTTTGGGTAATGTGAGTTGGGATGTAATCATCTTGTTTGCTATTGTTGTTTTTATGGGTGTATTAGGGAGTTTATTATTAATACGCTCATTAGACGCGATGCTATTAGGAGATAATTATGCCTCATCTATGGGGGTGAATGTCAAGACCGCTCGTAACCTGATTATCTTAGTGACAAGTCTATTAGCAGGGGTGTCTACAGCATTCGTAGGGCCTATTGCTTTTATAGGATTAGCTGTACCTCATATCGCTAGATTATTATTAAAGGTAAGTAGTCACCGTTATTTGATTATCAGCACAGCATTGTTAGGAGGAATATTAATGCTCATCTGTGATATGCTGACACAGATAAAAGGAGAACAGTTCTTACTACCTATAAATGCGGTGACCTCTATCTTCGGAGCGCCTATCGTTATCTGGTTAATCCTTAGAAGAAAAGTGCAGTAGGGGGTAGGGTTAGAAAAAAATATTAAAAAGTGTAAGCATCTGTAGATTTGCTTTATCTTTGCCAGTTGTAAATAGTTACTATGAAATTTGAGTTATTACATACAGACGCAGCTTCTCGTGCACGTGCCGGGAAGATTACGCTTGATCACGGTGTTATAGAAACGCCAATTTTTATGCCAGTTGGGACTGTAGCTTCAGTTAAAGGAGTTCACCAACGTGAATTAAAAGAAGAAGTTAATCCAGATATTATTCTTGGAAATACGTACCACCTGTACTTAAGACCTAAAATGGAAATTCTTAAGCAAGCAGGAGGATTACATAAGTTTATGAATTGGGATCGCAATATCTTAACGGATAGTGGAGGATTTCAAGTGTATTCTTTATCATCTAATAGAAAGATTAAAGAAGAGGGTGTGAAGTTTAAATCACATATCGATGGATCATATCATTTCTTCTCGCCAGAGAGTGTAATGGAAGTACAGCGTACTATCGGGGCTGACATTATTATGGCTTTTGATGAGTGTACTCCTTATCCTTGTGATTATCATTATGCTAGAAGATCTATGCACCGTACACACAGATGGTTAGATAGATGTGTGGACCACTTTAATAAAGTGCCGGCTATGTATGGGTATTCACAATCGTTATTTCCTATCGTACAGGGAAGTACATTTAAAGACTTAAGAGAACAATCAGCTGAGTATATCGCTAATATCGGTGCAGAGGGTAACGCTATCGGAGGACTATCTGTAGGAGAACCAGCTGAGGAGATGTATGCTATGACTGAGTTGGTAACTAATATTTTACCACAAGATAAGCCTCGTTATTTAATGGGAGTAGGTACTCCTATTAATATCTTAGAGAACATCGCTTTAGGAGTAGATATGTTTGACTGTGTGATGCCAACGCGTAATGCACGTAATGGTATGTTATTTACAGCTCATGGATCTATGAATATGAAGAACAAGAAGTGGGAGGATGACTTCTCACCTATTGATGAGAATGGATATACTTGGGTAGATACAGAGTATTCTAAAGCGTATCTACGTCATCTATTTGCAGCTAATGAATCTTTAGGAAAGCAAATCGCTACTATACATAACTTAGGTTTCTACTTATGGTTAGTGCGTGAGGCTCGTCGTCAGATTTTAGCTGGTACTTTCACAGAGTGGAAGAATAAAATGGTGAAACAAATGGATAACCGTTTATAGTCTTTAATTATAAAACATAAGAAGCATCTAATAGTAATTATATGAAAATTTTAGATTGGTATATACTGAAAAGGTACTTAGCAACATTCTTTGTATTGTTATTACTTTTTGTACCTATAGGGATCATTATTGATGTTTCTGAAAAAATAAACAAGATATTAGCAAACAAGGTTCCACTACAGGCAACTTTATTGTACTATGTGGATTTTACAATCTATTTTGCTAATATGTTGTTTCCTATTATGCTGTTTATTTCGATTATCTGGTTTACGTCTAAGTTGGCGAATAACACAGAGATCGTAGCGATACTAAGTTCGGGTATTTCATTTACACGTTTTTTGCGTCCTTATATAGTAGGCGCAACATTTGTATCTGTTTTAGCTCTTGTTATGTCAGTCTTTATTGTACCTGGTGCGAGTCAGGGATTTAATGACTTTAGGTATAAGTATATGAAGAGTGATGAGGTACGGGAGAGTCAGAATGTGTTTAGGCAGATTAGTCAAGATGAGTTTATTTATGTGAGTAACTTTAATTATAACTCTAAGACAGGATATAACTTCACATATGAGAAGTTCGAAGGCAATAGATTATTAGCTAAGATGACTGCTAACAGAATTGTTTGGAATCCAGAGACAAAGACATATACCTTATTTGACTACTTTAGACGTGAGGTAGGTAAGAGTGAAGATACATTCGAAAAGGCAGAACAAAAGGAATTAAAGTTAGATTTCGATATAGATGATTTAACTCCTGTAGTATATGCTGCCGAAACGATGCAGTTAGGGCCTTTAAAGCGTTTTATCGAAAGAGAACAGCTTAGAGGATCATCTAATATAAATGTATATCTAGTGGTGCTGTATAAAAAGTACAGTGTACCTGTATCTGCATTTATCTTAACAATCATTGCAGTATCTGTATCCTCAATGAAGAGAAGAGGAGGGATGGGAATTAACTTAGCGATAGGTATAGCCCTAGCCTTTATCTATGTCTTTTTTGATAAGATATTCGGTACGTTAGCGGAGGCATCTAGTATTCCGCCATTATTAGCAGTGTGGTTCCCTAATTTAGTCTTTGGAATTTTAGCAATATTTTTACTTCGAAATGCTCGCAGATAATATAAAAAGTTACATATATCTCCATATAATCGTTTTTATATGGGGATTTACTGCTATTTTAGGGCACTTAATATCATTAGAAGCATTGCCATTAGTATGGTATAGAATTCTAATAGCGGTGATTACCTTACTTGTTTATTATGCTTTTACCAAGCAAAGTATAAAGGCACCTAAGCACAGAATTATACAGTGTTTAGGAGCAGGAGTAGTAATCGCTTTACACTGGCTGACCTTCTTTTTAGCTATTAAAGTGTCTAATATCTCTATCACTTTAGCGTGTTTATCTACAGGAGCTTTCTTTGCATCTATATTAGAACCTATTTTCTTAAAAAGAAAAGTAGTTGCTTATGAAGTGTTCTTTGGGTTTATCGTTATTTGTGCATTGACGCTTATTTTTAGCGTAAGTGGAGAATATGTAGATGGTATTTTATTGGGATTAATAGCTGCTTGTTTGTCAGCTATGTTTTCTATTATAAATAGTAAGCTAATTGTGCATTCAGAAGCGCCAGTCATTACGTTTTATGAGATGGCAGGAGGACTATTAGTATTGACCTTGTTTCTTTTGTTTACAGGAGGATTTACAGCGTCTTTCTTTGAGGTAAGTACAAGTGACTGGATGTGGTTATTACTTTTAGGGACAGTATGTACGGCTTTTGCCTTTTTAGGGTCGGTATATGTCATGCGTCATTTAAGTCCTTTTACAGTGATGTTGACTATTAATTTAGAACCTCTATATGGTATATTGTTAGCAGTAGCAATTTTTAAAGATAGCGAAAAGATGACTCCAGAGTTTTATATTGGAGCATTATTAATATTGAGTACAGTAGTACTTAACGGAGTGGTAAAAAACAGAAAAAAGAGAAAACTTAGCCCAAGATAGCTATCTATCCGAGGATTGTTTTATCTTTGTCATTCGTAATTGAAACTAAAACTTAATCATAAATGGAATATTTAGATTTTGAACTTCCAATTAAAGAGCTTGAAGAACAGCTGAATAAATGTGCTTTGATCGGTGAGGAATCTGATGTTGATGTATCAGCAACTTGTAAGCAAATTGAGAAGAAATTAGAAGAAACTAAAAAGAATATATACAAAAACTTGTCTGCTTGGCAGAGAGTTCAATTGTCTAGACACCCTAATAGACCTTATACATTAGATTATATCAAGGCGCTATGTGGAGATACTTTTCTAGAGCTTTTTGGTGATAGAAATGTAAAAGATGACAAGGCTATGATAGGTGGTCTTGGTAAAATCGGTGATCAGAGTTTTATGTTCGTTGGACAACAAAAAGGTTTCAACACTAAAACAAGACAATACAGAAACTTCGGTATGGCTAATCCAGAAGGATATAGAAAAGCTCTACGTCTAATGCATATGGCAGAGAAGTATAATATTCCGATTGTTACTTTAATAGATACTCCAGGTGCATACCCAGGATTAGAAGCTGAAGAAAGAGGACAAGGAGAAGCTATCGCTCGTAATATCTTTGAAATGTTCCGTATTAAAGTGCCTATCATCTGTATTATTGTAGGTGAAGGAGCTTCAGGTGGAGCATTGGGAATTGGTGTTGGAGATAAAGTAACGATGTTAGAGAATACTTGGTATTCTGTAATTTCTCCAGAATCATGTTCTTCAATCTTATGGAGAAGTTGGGAACACAAAGAAAGAGCAGCAGATGCTCTTAAGTTAACTTCATTTGATATGAAGAAAAACAAGTTAGTAGATGATATCATTCCTGAACCATTAGGAGGAGCTCATACTAACAGAGAAGAAACTTTCGCTTCTGTTAGAAAATACATTGTAGATACTTACAGCAGCTTAACTAAGTTATCAACAGAGAAATTAATCGAAAAGCGCATGGAGAAGTACTTCGAAATGGGTGAGTACAAAGACTAATTCTTTGCATATATAGCATACTAAATCCGAGATAATATCTCGGATTTTTTTTTCTTTAGTTGTTAGTTAGATATTAACAAGGGAATTGTATAAAATAGAATTGAGTTATTCTCAAAAAGGATTAATTTAGCAATATGGAACAAGCAAAAGATTTTCGACCAAAACAATCTTTCCCTAGGGAGGTTGTGTCTTTAGAGAAAGGTAAACTTCCTCCACAAGCTCTTGATTTAGAAGAAGCTGTGTTGGGAGCTATGATGATTGATAAGAAAGGTATCGATGAGGTAATTGATATTCTACAGCCTGAAGCTTTCTATAAAGAAGCGCATAAAAGCATATTTGAGGCTATTGATCAATTGTTTGTTAGTAACCAACCGATTGACTTGTTAACTGTTTCTACGCAATTGCGTAAGAATGCTAAGTTAGATCAGGTCGGAGGAGATTATTATTTAGTTAGTTTAACACAGAAGATTACTTCTTCTGCGCATATAGAGTTTCACTCTCGTATCATCTTACAGAAGTTTATTCAACGTAGTTTAATTCGTATTTCTAACGAAATTATCGAAGATGCGTATGATGAGACTAGTGATGTATTTGATTTATTAGATAAAGCAGAGTCTCGTCTATATGAGGTGACTCAAGGAAATATTAAGAAGAGTTCTGAGACAGCTCAGTCTTTAGTTGCGCAAGCAAAGAAGAGAATTGAGGAGATCAGTACAAAAGAGGGGTTAAGTGGACTAGCAACAGGTTTCCATAAGCTAGATGAACTTACCTCAGGATGGCAACCGAGTGACTTGATTATTATCGCAGCTCGTCCAGGTATGGGTAAGACTGCATTTGTCTTGTCTATGGCTAGAAATATTGCGATAGGTACAGGAGCGGGAGTAGCAGTATTCTCTCTAGAGATGTCCTCAGTACAGCTGATTACTCGTCTTATTTCTTCTGAGACAGGATTGTCATCAGAGAAGCTGCGTACAGGTAAATTAGAAACCCATGAATGGGAACAATTAAACGTTAAGGTTAAAGACCTTGAGCGTGCACCATTGTTTATCGATGATACACCTTCATTATCTATCTTCGATTTACGTGCAAAAGCACGTCGTTTAGCTTCTCAACATGGTATTAAGCTAATCGTAATCGATTATTTGCAGTTAATGACTGCTGGTGGTAACTCTAAAGGAGGTGGTAACCGTGAGCAAGAGATTTCTACCATATCTAGAACGCTAAAAGCATTAGCAAAAGAGTTAAACGTACCTGTTATTGCCTTATCACAGTTATCACGTGCAGTAGAGACTCGAGGAGCTTCTAAGAGACCATTATTATCCGATCTTAGGGAGTCTGGAGCGATTGAGCAGGATGCGGATATTGTATCGTTTATCTATCGACCAGAGTACTATAAAATAGAGGAGTGGGATGATGAAGAAAGAAGTCCTACAGCAGGAGAAGCAGAGTTTATCATTGCTAAGCACAGAAATGGTGGATTAGATAATATCCGTCTGAAATTCTTAGGTCAGTTTGGTAAGTTTGACAACTTAGATGATGATATGAGTGGATTAAATGCTACATTCTCTTCTGCTATGAATGAACAAGAAGGAGATTATAGAAAGAATCTTGCGGGTAATTTACCACCTGGAGATGCTATCTTTGGATCTAGTCCTAGTAATAGTCAAGGATATCAAGGTGGAGGTTATCAAAATGATGATGATGTACCTTTCTAAAATAAATATAAAAGCGAAGAGCCTACTTAATTAAAAGTAGGCTCTTCGCTTTTATATTTTATGTTACTGTACTACAGGATTTGTAGGAGGAACAGAAGGTTTAGGACTTGCAGTTACAGGTTTAGGGCCTGTAGGTGTAGTAGGAGTTATAATATCAGTAGTAGTTTGTGTTTTAGGCACGAAACGCTTACTAGCATAATTCCAATTTAAGTTTTTAAAACAAGCCTCTAAATAAGCTGTTACATCTTCTTCATAAGTAGAGTAGTAGGCGTGCTCCCAAAGATCAATACCTATTAATGGATAACCACCATTGACTTCACTCATTAAAGGGTTGTCATTATTAGCTGTAATTACAATCTGTATACTGCCATTAGCATTAACTATCCATAGCCACCCAGCACCAACCAAACTATTTCCTTTAGCGATGAAATCCTTTTTTAATTCTGCAAGAGAACCATAAGATTCATTAATCGCTACATTTAAGCTTTCACTTGGTTTAGTTTGTTCTAAAGGAGATAGTGATTTCCAGTAGATATTGTGATTATAGTAAGCACCAGCTAAGTTTTTTATTCTAGGAGAGTTGTTGTCTATTCTAGATACTAGCGTAGGTATACTATCTCTTTCAAAAGGAGTGCCGTGTACAGCAGTATTTAATTTATTAGTATAGTTTAAGTGATATTTATCGTAGTGAATATATACACTTTCGGGCTTTAGTATCTCAGCAAAATCATTAAACCCATATCCTAAACCAACCATCTCATAAGGACCTTGTTTAGTCTTTATGGTATTTGGATCAGGAAAATTAGAGTTTTGCGTAGCGAATGATTCACGCTCCGGTATTTGAACTTCTGATAACTCATCTTTGCCTCCGCAAGAAGATAAAATAAATAAGTTCAAACTGATTACTGCTAATAAAGGAAACTTAAGCTTTGTCATTATCTAATATTTCTTTAGCTAGTTTTATGTATTCTAGCTTTGCTTCTTCTGTTGATAAATGGCTAACCTGTGTCCAAGCATTAAACTTAAAAGCACGTCTAAGATCAATAGACATATCTTCAAAGTCTTGGTGACTTAGACCGTTAGTTGCTTGTTTATAATAAGCATATATGCGTAACATTACATCAGGAGGTAAATTTCTTGCTTCCTTTGAAATACGTTGATATGCTTCTGTAAATTCTAATTCTAGATTACTCATTCTTTATTTTTTCGCAATAACAGTTACATTACCGATTGCTTTTTGATTTAATACCACATCAACTTTTGTGCCTAATGGTAAATATAAGTCAACTCTAGATCCAAATTTTATAAATCCAGCGTCTGTTCCTTGTATTGCTTGCATTCCTGGTGTTGCATAATTAACGATACGCTTAGCTAATGCTCCAGCTATCTGTCTATACATAACCTCACCAAATACAGGGTTGTCAATTACAACTGATGTACGTTCATTCTCCTCACTTGCTTTAGGATGCCAAGCTACTAGGTACTTTCCAGCATGATACTGACTGTATTTTATCAATCCACTAAGTCCATAACGAGTTACGTGTACGTTCAATGGAGACATAAATACAGATACCATTAATCTTTTTTCTTTAAAGTATTCTGGTTCATATACTTCCTCGATTACAACTACCTTTCCATCTACTGGAGCTAATATTGTATTATCAGCAGGAGTAACAGTTCTGTTAGGGTTTCTAAAGAATTGTAAGATTAGAATTAAAAAGACTAATACTATTGATTGTAAAGTCATTCTAAGCCATGGAATTTCTCTGCATAAAACATCTGCTAATACTACTAATGCAACGGTAATAACCATTGAAAAGAAAATAATTTTAGTTCCTTCTTTGTGAAACATAGTTATAAAATTTGATATATTAAATATAAAAATGGTGCTACAAATATAACACTATCTAGTCTGTCTAGGATACCACCATGCCCTGGCATGATAGATCCGCTGTCTTTTACGCCAGCTTCTCTTTTGAAATGAGATTCAACTAAGTCTCCAATCGTTCCAAAAATGCTGACAAAAATAGCACTACTTATCCAAATTACAATATTAAAAAAGCTAAAAAATTGGCTAAGTATGATTGCAGCAAGGATTGTGAAGACCATTCCTCCGATAAAACCTTCGATTGTCTTCTTAGGAGATATTCTTTCAAATAGCTTATTCTTCCCGAACTTCTTCCCTGTTATATAAGCGAATGTGTCGTTAGTCCAGATCATTATAAATACACCTATTATTATTGTAGGAGTGTATTCTCCTGTAACAAAAGGCAAATATAATATTGCTGTAAAAGAGGAAATTACATACCCTAATAACATAATTAATTTAAGAGGAAATGATCTGTTAGGTTTCTTAGTTGTAAATAATTCAGCGAATAATGCTAGTAGAATCACGACCGCAAAGATGGCGATAGCGTTGATAGGAAGTATATCTCTATCCCAGTATACACATGAAGATGCCATTAAAGAAATGATCATCGCTAGTGATTTAGGAAGTTTTACAAGTTTAGCAAATTCGTATGAAGCAATAAACATAAATACTCCAAAGAGTAGTTCAAAGCTAATGGGTGAGTATAACGTTGCTCCAATCAATAGCGCGATATACACTGCTCCTGATATTGCTCGAGTAACTGTTTCTGACATATTATAGGTCTTCTAAAAGTAATAAATACAAATTCTTGGGAGATCTACCATAACTTAAAAAGTCGCTTTCGTTGGTAGATGGCTTGAAATAATTAAATGTGGTAATGTTCGTTGGTAAAGCGCTACCATATTTTCTTTTTATTTCACGTAGTCCGTCGCTTTTAGTTCTTGTCATTTGACTAGTTTTTGCTAAAACGATGATATTGTCTGGTAGATCAGATGCTTTGTTATCCTTGATTTGTTTATCACAAAACAAGATTGATCCATCTTCAGCAATAAGGTTCTCACAACCTGAAAAAAAGAAAGTAGGGTTTTTTACCGAACCGTATTTAATATTGTTTTCTTGTAACATTGAATAAAGTGGACTTTCATAAGTCTGTGCTTCTGTTTCGAACCAATCATTTTCAACTAATATGTTTATAAATGATTCGTTTAGTTCATCCAATGTTTCGCAATACAAAAACTTTCCACCATTCTCTTTAAAGTTAAAAGTGAACTGTTCGTCTACTGGTAGTTTTTCCTCAGGAAAGTATTGGCTTTTGTCCATAGAAGATTGATCCTCTATAGCATCAGAAGGCTGAAATACTTGTATTAACTTTTTGAAAAAACTCATATTAAGTAAACTCCGGTGAATAATTAATTATTAAGTATTCAAAGATAAAAAAAATCTTAACTAAAAGTTGCCTTTAGGTTAAGATTTTTAATGTTTATATAGGATGAGTACCTATTATTCTGTAATATTTTCTGAATTACTCTCAGCAGTCATGTTTATTTCTACTGCACCTTCCTTATCGAAAGGTCTTTTACCGAAGATATTCTCTAAATCTTGTTTAAAGATTACTTCTTTTTCACATAGTAAATCAGCTAATTGGATCAACTTAGCTTTGTTCTCTGATAAAATAGAGATAGCTCTAGCGTATTGTCCTTCTATTAGAGCAGAGATTTCTTGATCTATTACTCTTGCTGTTTCTTCAGAATATGGCTTAGCGAAGTTGTATTCACTTTGTCCAGACGAATCGTAATAAGTAATGTTACCTAATTTTTCGTTTAGACCATACACTGTTACCATTGCTTTAGCTTGTTTAGTTACTTTCTCTAAATCGCTTAAAGCACCAGTAGATATTTTATCAAATACTATCTTTTCAGCAGCACGTCCACCCATAGTAGCACACATCTCGTCTAACATTTGTTCTGTTCTTACGATTTGTCTTTCTGTAGGTAAGTACCATGCAGCTCCTAAACTTTGACCTCTAGGCACGATAGTTACTTTTACTAAAGGAGAAGCATGTTCACACATCCAACTAACGGTAGCATGTCCAGCTTCGTGAATAGCAATTGCGTATTTCTCTTCTGGAGTAATGATTTTGTTTTTCTTCTCAAGACCACCGATGATTCTATCTACAGCGTCTAAGAAGTCTTGCATATCTACTTGTGTCTTATCTTTTCTAGCAGCAGTTAATGCAGCCTCATTACATACGTTAGCAATGTCAGCTCCAGAGAAACCTGGTGTTTGTTTAGATAAGAAGTCAATATCTAGATTGTCTACTTTCTTAATGTTACGTAAGTGAACGTGGAAGATAGCTTCACGCTCTTTAACGTCTGGTAAGTCAACATAGATTTGTCTGTCAAAACGACCAGCTCTTAATAAAGCTTTGTCTAAGATCTCAGCACGGTTAGTAGCAGCTAATACAATAACGTTAGTATTAGAACCAAAACCATCCATCTCTGTTAACAATTGGTTCAAGGTATTCTCTCTTTCATCATTAGATCCAGAGAAGTTACTCTTACCACGTGCACGTCCTACAGCATCTATCTCATCGATGAAGATAATAGCAGGTGATTTCTCTTTCGCTTGTTTAAACAAGTCTCTAACACGAGAAGCACCTACACCTACGAACATCTCTACGAAGTCAGATCCAGATAATGAGAAGAAAGGTACCTGAGCTTCACCAGCCACAGCCTTTGCTAATAATGTCTTACCTGTACCAGGAGGTCCTACTAATAGAGCACCTTTAGGTATCTTACCTCCGATAGAAGTATATTTCTCAGGGTTCTTTAAGAATTCTACGATCTCTACGATCTCTTCTTTAGCACCTTCTAATCCAGCTACATCTTTAAAAGTAACCTTAACATCATTTTTCTCATCGAATAACTTTGCTTTAGATTTACCGATAGAGAAGATTTGACCTCCACCACCAGCTCCACCGCCACCAGTCATTCTTCTCATCATGAATAACCAGAATCCAATGATGATAATGATAGGTAAGAAACTAATTAAGATATCTCCCCAGTTACTATCTGGTTCTGATTTATATTCTTTTAGTTTCCCTTCTTTAGATGCTAAGTCTAGTTTTTCTTGGAATAGTTTAGAGTCTCCAATGTCAGTTAAGAATTGAGGTCCTGTATTTTCTTTTCCTAAGATATTGTTTTTGCTTAATTCTTTAAACTCTTCGCTTTTTTGAGCCTCAGGTGTTAAGTACACCTTTGCTACAGATCTGCTAAAGTCTATTTTTTCTACATATCCTTTTTCTACATATTCATAGAGCTTAGAAAGCCCTAACTGTCGTGAGTTTCCGAAGCTACTCCCGTTGGTAAGAAAGTTGATTACCAATATAATCACCAAGATACTTCCATATAATATCCATGGATTAAATCTTGACTTATTTTGGTTTGGTTTCATATTTTCCGACATTAATTTTTTGGTTTAGTGGTTAATATTGGCTGTCAATAGTAGTGATTTTAGCGTCCCCCCATAAGTTTTCAATGTTGTAGAATTCGCGGATGTGCTTTTGGAACACGTGTACTACTACATTTACATAATCCATTAAAATCCATTCTGCATTCATTTCACCTTCTACATGCCAAGGTTTGTCACGTAATTCTTTAGAGACTAACTTCTGTACTGATCCTGCAATGGCATTCACTTGTGTGTTTGAGTTACCATCTGCGATGATGAAGTAATCACAAGGAGTGTTGTCTATTTCTCTTAAATCGATTATTGTAATGTTCTCACCTTTAACTGCTTCAATTCCTTTTACAATGTTTGCAATCAATTCGTCGTTGTTAATATTCTTGTCTGCCATTTATTTTTTGTCTTATTTATTCTAGTTTAAATGTAATGTTTGCTAATTTTGGATTCAAATATAATGAAATCGTACAGATTAGTCTATAATTATTTTATATGAATATTATCAAACTCGATGCCATAGGGTCGACGAATACCTATTTGAAGAAAATATTAACGGAATCTAACCTTGAAAACCTTACTGTAGTTGTTGCCGAAAATCAATTTGAAGGCAAAGGACAGAGGGGGAGTGTATGGGAAGCTGAAGTGGGTAGTAGTCTTACCTTTAGTGTTTTAGTTAGAGATCTGTTAGCATCTCCAGAGTGTGTTTTTGATCTAAATATTCTCGTTGCATTAAGTGTTTACTCTAGTTTTAAAAAGTTATTCGGACTGCCATTTAGTGTAAAGTGGCCTAACGACATAATGTCATATAATAAGAAGGTTGGCGGTATTTTAATTGAGAATATAATTAAAGCCAACGGAGATACCCTGTCAATAGTTGGTATAGGTATCAATGTAAATCAACAAAACTTTGATGAATTGCCTCAAGCAACCTCATTATATCGTATTTCGGGTCAAAAACTAGACAAAGATGTGGTAATGCATAGTATCTTAGAACAGCTAGAAAGCTATTGTCATAAGTATTTAGTCAGTGGCAGTTCTTTTGTTTGGGAAGAATATCATCGCGTACTTTATCGTATAGGTGTGCCGAGTGTATTCGACCTACCTACAGGAGATCGTTTTATGGGTATTATTAAAGGTGTGACAGAACACGGTATGCTCCAGATTCAAAAAGAAGATGACAGCACTGAAGTATTCGATATTAAACAAGTCAAAATGCTTTATTAAGACCATTATAATAAGGAGTAGTTTCGATTATAAATAAAAAAGAGCTATCTGTGAAGGTAGCTCTTTTTTCGTATCTATTATTCTGCTTTAAATTTTAATGAGATAGAGTTCATACAGTATCTCATGCCTGTTGTCTCAGTAGGTCCATCAGGAAATATATGACCTAAGTGACCATTGCATTTAGAGCATGTTACTTCTACTCTTTTCATTCCGTGTGATGAATCTTCTGTGAAGATTACAGATCCTTCGATAGCCTTGTCAAATGATGGCCAACCACAGTGTGAATCAAACTTAGTGTCCGAATCGAATAACTTTTGATCACAAGCAGCACAGTGGTAAGAACCTTTTTGATAGAAGTCATTATACTCTCCAGTGAATGGACGCTCTGTACCTTTCTCTCTTAAGACATAGTATTCAGCAGGAGTTAATGCCTCTTGCCATTCTTTCTCTGTAGTTGTTTTATCTTTTTTCATTTGTGGTATCTTTTGATAGTTGACCTCTTTACATGCTAATAATCCTGTAATTACAAGAAAGAATATTAGAACTCTCATGATGCTATTGTTCTATGAACGCTTTTATCCTTTCGATTACTTTTTTATCACCTAGTATTTTGCGATGACCTAAACCTGATGTAATCATTATTTCAGCGTTTTTACTGTGTTTCTTAATAGTATAAGCTGCTTTTACATTTACATCTAGATCATCCTCATCGTGCATAATTAGCAATGGTATATCTAGTTGTTCTGCTGCTTTGTGTACACAATAGCTTTGCATTGATTGATTAAACTGTGTTTCAAATCGCTCTTGAAGCATTTTAGAAATGATTGGTTTTAGCTCTATTTGTTTAACGAAATCATCTACTACATCCTGTACGATATCTCCACTACCTATTATGACAGCTTTATTTGCTTTTAAACCGTCTTTTAAGGCATTCATTGTAGTCATACCTCCTAGAGAATGACCTATCACTAACTCGAATGGACCGAATTGTTTCTCTACTTCAAAGGCTGAAGCGATAAACTCAGTCATATTCGTTTTTGTCTTTGGAGACTTACCATGGCCAGGCGCATCGAAACTAACGATGTCATATCCTGCACGCATAAGCATATTCGCGATAGTTACTAATTGAGTCCCTCTACCATTCCATCCATGTATAAGGAGTGCTTTTTTAGTAGCTGCTTTGTTGGTGCCATATTGATATACCATAATATCCTTGCGTAGTGCAGGAACAGTAATTTTAGTAACAATACTTTTGTCAAGCATTTCTCTTTCTCTCTTTGGTGGTTTAAATTTAAGAGGCGTGACAAAAAGGTTTTGTGCAAATCTAGTGGCTAGATTCTTAGAAAATAGTTGTAATGTTTTTCCTATTACTATTATGCTTTTTGGTATTTCAAGCGATTGTTTTGGTTTTTGAGTTTGCATTATAATAATGTTCTAAGCAGGTAAAATTACGAAATTAAAAGAACTCACAAGTATAAAAGCCTTAAATCTGTGAAGTCTAATCTATAATGTTACTTTATTGTAGATAGTCGCATAGTACAATGTTATTTCGACATTATTTATCTCATTCTCTCTGTTCTTCTGTGATAGAGTAAAGGTACTTTCGCCTGAGTATATGGAGCATTTTAAATTCAATACAAAGGAATAAGCACGACAACACTTTATGAAATAAGTGCTCAAATTCTGTACTCTTCTATAAAGAAAAATCTTTTCTTTTATGATTACCTAGCTACACTGCCAATATCCAGCTATCACTTCTCCTGTAACATTATGTTTATATAGGTACAATGCTCCATACATAAAAATAGTGTCTATTAGATCAGTATCATACCCTTCCTCGTCTATCATTAAGAAGAAGCTATAGTTATCCTTTTCTAATTGTTCATAATATCTAGATTTAGGTTGAATCATTCTTGGTTCTCCATAGACTCTAATAAACAAGAACTCATTTTTATTAGTGATATGGTCAGTATAAGAGGAAATGGAACATAGCCCAAAATCTTTTAAACTTGATGAATCTACATCACTCATATAAGAATACTCATGTTCTATTACTTTGATATTTATATTGGGATAAATATCATTAGCAAGTAACCTTTCAAAATCTCTATCTATACATATAGATAGCATAGTATTTTCTTTCTCAGGATGAACCAATGTAGCATAAAAACCATACCCATCAGGTAAGTCATTTTCTATTAATTTAGGAATGTTACCACCCATTCTTCCTTTCAAATCCTTATCATAAGGAAGACACTCTGCAAATATTTCTTTCATTCTAATACATATCTGATTCTATATCAATAACTCTTTAATTAATCTTCGCTTCAATGAATAAACTATTAAAAAGTAGATTGTCTTCACAAGCTTGTTTAAAACCTATAATAAATTCTTCTAATACGCCATCCTCTTTAGAAATTATAGAAAACATATCTGCTTCAGAATCAAAATTTAACTTAGTACTCAATTGTGGTTTAAACTTATGAATATAAGTCTTTGCTAAACTTTGCCAATCATATCCATTTCCCAAGAATCCTTTGTCTGAATGTAAGTCAAAAAAATCTTTTTTATAACTTAGGTTTGTTAGTATAACTGAATCACCTGCGTATTTAAACGGTTCAATGGTTATTTCTAATATATTATCTACTTCTATTTCATTATCTTTTTCATCATTATTGGGAAGAATATTCTGATTAATATGTACTTTTAAATCTAGTTTTTCAATCCAAAATTCAATTAATCCTTTAAGTAATCCACTACTTTGCGGGCCATACCAAGGATAAGGTGAATTATCAAAACTTTCTATTTTCTCTTCTCTACCGTCTAAATAAATAAGCCTTGGAATTTCAACAGCTCCCATCCTATATTTTAAATCATTATAGTCTTTAGGTACATAACTATCGTCTCCTTCTCTAATAATATCAAACCCTTCTTTGCCAATGTAAAAAATACTATAAGAGTCAATGATATTAGGATAATGTAAACGGTCACAATTGATTGCCTTTTCATAATCATTAAGATTGTTGGTAATGTATTTAAATACCTCGATTATGTCTCCTAACTTATTCTTTGCAATAACACGAGCAAAAGCATAATTACCACTATCTAATGTAATACGAATAATATCTCCTGTTTTTAATTCAATTTTTCTGTTTCGTTTTGCCATCTTGTATGTTTTTTAATGCTGGGTAACTTATTTGAGAGACTTACTATTACTCGTTTAATGTCCTTATATAATCTCCATTTTTTAAATAGAAATCTTGACTAAACATTCTAAACTTATCTCGTTTCTCTTTAGTTATTAATTCCCTTTCTATATGTGCGATTTCATGAGTATTGTATGAGATGCTTATAGTCCAATACCATGGTTCACACACACTCATCAAGATATAGACATCTTCACAATTGTCTATATCTTGCAATAGATCAATTAAGTGTTTACTAATTTCGTTGTTTTTAAAATCGTATCCAAAAAAAACTTTAATGATTTCATAAACATATTTGTAGTATAAAGCTCTATTAAAGGCTTTTTGATTATTGTCATTTGTACAATAGTCATTAAAAATAAAGTCTTTCATCTATTATTTATCTTCTATATCGTATAATGTTAAACCTATTATCTATACCTCACTCTCTCTGCTCTTCCCTTATAGAGTCAAACTCTAAAATAGAACGCGGTTCATTATTCAGTTTTTCATTCATTTGATCAGTCTGTAGTTCAGTTTCTGATGCATTAGGTTGCTTGATAATCTCTTTATTTACTTTTCGGATATAGCCTGGCGGAGTCCACTTTTTTACCTTCTTATCTTTGGAAGTATTAATTGGAGACGCAGTAGTTTCTCCATCTTTTTGTTGTTGGTTTAAAGGAGGGATAGTATCTTCTTTTAAAGAAGGTGTAGTTTCTGCTTTAGTACTTGTATCTATTTCTTCAAGATGTTGTTTTAGGGCTATTTCTCGAGCTTGTTCGATAGAGATAACCTCTGATATTTCCTGATTTCCGTTCTCTGCTTCCTGCTCCCTTTTTTCTGCTTCTAACTCCCCGTTCCCTGTTTCCTGTTCTCCGTTCCTTGTTTTCTGCTCCTCGTTCCCTGTTTCCTCTTCTATATTGTCTAATTCTATTATTCCATGAAAGCAGCTTGTGCTATTAACACTGCCATCAGCGGCTTTCCACATACTCCAAAAGTAAACAGTACCCTTATCCCAATTAGTTGGTATGCTGAAATGAGCGTATTTATCTATGCGATTTCCTACATCAGATATTGCAATGAACTGATCCAAGGTCTCATTATATAACATCATCGTCAGTTTATCTGTATTTAGAGTTAATGCATTAATCAACCCATTTTTCCATTGCACTTTAAACTTACCTGTCTTTAGACGATTAATCTTTTTGATGACAGCAGGAGCAAGGTTTCCGATAGATAATAAAGCTTCTTCTACTTTGATGTGTTGTTCTCCATTAATTAGATCGATGCCTTGAGTCATTAGTCTAGAA
>NZ_NSGJ01000052.1 GCF_002286775.1 Myroides sp. N17-2 | reverse complement strand
ACGTTGATACTAGACTCATCTTATCCCATTGAAGTAATTGCTTCATTGATGGTTTTTTTCTTGATTTGCGAGGTTTAGCACGGATGTAATTTACTCCTCTCCATGTTGCTCCAACTACTGTTCCTACTTTACCATTTACTGGACCTAGTATACCCTGTTTGATTTCTGCCATAACTTATGTTTTTTTGTGTTTTCGTGATTTTGGTTTTTATGATTTCGTGATGTTGTGATGACGTTTTTTGTTGGGGTGAATTGCAATTCGCCCGTACCGTTTCCTGTTTTGTAATATAAAAAAATCAGCATACCTAGTGCATAAGTAGTAAGAAAAATCCATAGGCTGTTCAACCCTTTGGTACTCTAGGTTGATAGTTGAATATGAATTAAATAGGTGTTAAAAACGAGTGATAAATTTACTTTTTTAGTCGGATTTTATCTTAGACTTGTGATAATTTAACTAAAATAGAATTGTGGATTGGAGCAGAATAAGAGTAGAATGAAAGCAGGATTCTTGGAGAATTAGGTTCTATACCCAATTATTATCCTATCATTCTCCTAAAATTGTCCTAGTAAGGAGTATTAAGACAGTGGTATACAGAGATGAGCGGAGGTTGGGAGTTTTATAGAGATTTATATTTTTGTACTTAACTTGTTGTTTATTAGGTTAATGTGGTTTTTGTTGAATAATAAAAACAGAAATAAAAGTATTTTGAACAGCGGAGAACTTGTTTGTGAGGAAGAAGTTGAGAAGAAAAGAGGCAGTTAGAGGTTTCTAAATAGTTTTTTAGTGCCTTTAGATATCTAAATTTGAAAAAAATAAAATATTAAATGAAGTCCAATTAGCTAGATTTACGTTTATACTCTATCAAGATGTGGGATAGAATAAAGCATGTTATTGTCTCTTTTTGAACTTTATTTGGTGTGATATGTTTTAGTTTCAATGCATTCTTTGCATTATAAAGCAAATGTTTTTGAATATTGCGAATAACTATTAATTTTGAAAACAAAAACACTATGAAAAAAATAATCTTATCTGCAGCTACAGTTTTACTATTAAGTGCTTGTGCTACAAATCCATTCACAGGGAAGAAGACAATGGCTTTTACTTCTAATGCAGAGCTTTTTCCGATGTCGTTCTCTCAATATGATACTTTCTTAAAAGAGCATAAGGTAATAAAAGGAACAAAAGATGCACAGCGTATCACTGACATTGGAATAAAAATCAAGAAAGCGGCTGAAATATGGTTAACAGCTAATGGGCATGGGAGTTACCTTAATGACTATAAATGGGAGTATAATCTAGTAGATGATAAGGAAGTAAACGCGTGGTGTATGCCTGGAGGTAAAATAGTATTTTACACTGGGATATTGCCTATATGTCAGACAGATGCTGGTATAGCAGTGGTGATGGGGCATGAGGTATCACATGCCTTAGCAAATCATGGGCAGCAACGTATGAGTGCAGCGATGTTACAGCAGGTAGGAGCAGTGGCATTAGATGCTGCTACAGCTAAATCTACTGCTTCTTCTAAGCAAATGTGGTCTGCGGCTTATGGGTATGGAACTCAAGTAGGAGGGATGTTGCCATTCAGTAGAGCTAATGAGACTGAGGCAGATAAAATAGGGCTTACACTAATGGCTTTAGCAGGGTATAATCCTGAGGAAGCAGTGAGTTTCTGGAGTAGAATGGCGGCTAGAGATGGTTCTGGAGGAGGTAACTCATGGATGAGCACTCACCCTAGTAATACGGAGCGTATTGATAATTTGAAGAAATTAATTCCTGAAGCGAAAGCGGAAGCAGCAAAATTTGGTGTATCTTTCGGAAAGTAAAATAAAATAGTATATATGTAAGCTACCATTATGGTAGCTTATTTTTTTTAATATCCTTAAATCTGCAGATAACGTTTAAACGAGAATGAATTATACAAAACAGAGCAAGATTAGCGATTAAAGTATACCTTAGTATGGTTTCAGAGCTAATGGAAGCTATGTAAAGTAGAATTCTTTCACAGTAAATGGTAGTTGCAGATTTAAGGTAATAGTATTTAAGTATGAAAAGTTTTATAAAAGGAGATAAGAAACTTTTAAATGCGTGGGCATTTTATGATTGGGCTAACTCTGTGTATGCTTTAGTGATATCATCATCTATTTTTCCGTTGTACTACGGATCTCTATTTAGAGAGTTAAATATAGATAGTTTTGACTTCTGGGGAACCTCTATAAAGAGTGAATCTATTATTAGTTATATCACTGCGATAGGATTCTTAATCGTCTGTATACTCTCGCCTATTCTGTCAGGGATAGCGGATTATCTAGGGACTAAGAAGTTCTTTATGAAACTCTTCTGTGGGATCGGTTCTGTATCCTGTATGCTATTATACTTCTTTAGTTTAGACTATATGTTATTGAGTTTATTAATCTATATGTTTGGGTTAATAGGTTTTTGGGGGAGTTTAGTATTTTATAATTCGTACTTACCGGATATCGCTTTTACAGATCAGCAAGACAAAATTAGTGCACAGGGATATGCTTTAGGGTATATCGGTAGTGTGGTGTTGTTATTGCTAAACTTGTTCTTAGTGATGAAGTATGAGCTGTTTGGTTTTGAGACAGCTATGTCAGCTATGCGTTTCTCATTTATCCTTGTTGGATTATGGTGGGTAGGGTTCAGTATGTACACTTTTAAGTACCTACCTGATTTTAAAAATGAGAAGAAGATTACTCGATCTGTATTGTTTAAGGGATTCAGAGAGTTGAAGAAAGTTTGGCATCAACTGAGTAGTTATGTGGAGCTAAAACGTTACTTAGTAGCCTTTTTTGTCTATAGTATGGCAGTGCAGACAGTGATGGTCATTGCGGCATACTTCGGTGAGAAGGAGATAGCATGGGAGAATGACTCACAGCGTACTACAGGCTTGATATTAAGTATTCTGATGATACAGTTAGTAGCGGTGGCAGGTGCTTACTTGACCTCGTTACTTTCAAAAAAAATAGGAAATATATATACGTTATGCGTTTTAAATGCGTTATGGATAGTAATATGTTTATATGCCTATACGGTAGTGACACCTAATGAGTTCTATGTGGCGGCTAGTTTCGTAGGATTAGTGATGGGAGGGATACAGTCCTTATCTCGATCTACTTATTCTAAGTTATTACCTGAGACTACAGATACGACATCGTTCTTCAGTTTTTATGATGTGACTGAGAAGTTGGGTATTGTATTAGGGATGTCTATGTATGGGCTAGTTAGTGACTTAACAGGAAAGATGCAGAATGCTATTCTATTTTTGGTAGTGTTTTTTGCAGTTGGTTTTGTCTTGTTGTTAAGAATACCTAATAAAAAACAGAGTTAGTAATAAAAGTCATATAAGATTGTATTTTTATTACTTGTATATTTGTAAATTGATTACTTAAAGTTTAGTAAGCTATAATATGAAAAAGACATTAAGAATATTAGCATTTAGTTTGTTCTCTATCGCAGGATTAACGGTTGTATCGTGTGATAACGAATCATATGATCCTATAATAGAGGGTGAAAAAGGAGTAGGTAAACCTGTTGTGACTGTAAATAATCAGGGAGATATGATTATGCTACGCGAAGGTGTAGTGGCTAGTAAAGATAGAGATGGAAAAATAACAATTGAAATAGTTGGTGCAGATAAATCAGGTAAAGATGTACTGACACTTAATACGTTTAAACTTCAGAGAGGTACTTTTCCTACTAATGCGACTGCCAATGAATGCAACTATTATAGTGTAGAGAATAAATTATTATATACAACTATCGATAAAGATAGACCTAATGTGATAAGTGGAATGCTTACTATTAGTGAGATTAATAGAAAGGCAAGAGTGTTATCAGGTAATTTTGATATCAAGCGTATGATGCCTACTAATAATGATAATCCTAATCTAAAAGCATTTGCTATAAGTGGAAGTTTTAAAGATATCAATATTGTACGTTCTTATGCTACATATTTAGAGGCTTTTGCGGATAATGAGGAGATGGAGAATCTTAGAGAGACAGCTAGGATAGAAGGAAATAGAATTATTATCACAAGTCTAGATCATGTAGAGAAAACGCAAGAGCTGATTCTTGATTTGCCAAGTGAAGGTTTAGTAGTGACAGGTAGTGATCCTAAAGAGTTTAAGAAGTTAGGATGGTTTAAGGTGGCTTATACTTCTAAGTATGGAGTGAAGTACACTTCTGATGAAGTAGCTGAATCTGAAGGTTCTCTTCGCATAGATGAGGCAGATTATAAAGATGGTAAATTAATATCTCTAAAAGGGCGTTTCGAGGCAAACTTAATAGGAGTAGGTGAAGAGAATAAAGACAAAAAAGTGAAGATTACTTTCGGTGAGTTCTCTATAAAACTTGATGCTCCTGTAGATAAATAATATTTTATTTTTTAACAGAAAAGACAAAAAATCCTTACACTTGTGTCAAGGATTTTTTTGTGGCATAAAGATTGAAATATTAATAGTGTAGAACAATTAAAAACAATGTTTTTATTGGTAATCAGGTAGTTGTGATATGGTTTTGAAGAGAGCTATGTCAATATATATTTGATTACTGACAAAATGACGTAAATATATATATGGGAAATCAAAAAACTATGACGTTTGACAACTTGTCGTTACAAGACTTAGGAGATGGAGATGCAGAGTTCATTCCAATCTTTTCAAGCGAAGATGAAGAAGAAATGAATAAAGAAGAGTTGCCAACTGTACTACCGATATTGCCATTGCGTAATATGGTATTGTTTCCAGGGGTAGTTATTCCTATTACGGCAGGTAGAGATAAATCTATCGAATTACTAAATAAAGCAAATAAAGGAGATAAAACCATAGGTGTAGTCGCTCAGATTAATGAGGATACGGACGAGCCAGGATTAAAAGATATCTATCATACAGGTACGGTAGCTCGTATCATCAAGTTATTAAAACTACCTGATGGTAATATCACTGTGATTTTACAGGGTAAGAAGCGTTTTGAGATTACTGAGCTAGTAGAAGAAGAACCTTTTATGAAAGCGAAAGTTATCGCTCGAGAAGAGAAGCGCCCAGGAAAGAAAAATAAAGAGTTTCCTGCTATTGTTGAATCTATTAGAGAAACAGCTTTAGAGATGATTAAGGAGAATCCGAATATTCCATCAGATGCATCATTTGCAATTGAGAATATCTCTAGTGATTCGTTCTTGATCAACTTTGTGTCTTCTAATATGAGTCTTGAAATAGCAGACAAACAACGTTTACTTAATCTAGATGATTTAAATGCTAGAGGATTAGAGGCGTTAAAGATGATGACTCTTGAATTGCAGAAACTGCAGTTGCGCAATGATATTCAGACGAAAGTTAGAATAGATTTAGATCAACAGCAAAAAGAGTATTTCTTACACCAACAGATGAAAACAATCCAAGAAGAATTGGGTGGTTTCTCTAATGAAGAGGAGTTTGAAGAAATGCGCAAAAGATCATTGACTAAAAAATGGTCTAAAACAGTACAGGAGCGTTTCGATAAAGAGTTAATGAAGTTTCAGCGTATGAATCCTCAGGTAGCGGAGTTTGGTATTCAACGTAACTATTTAGAGTTGTTGCTAGATTTGCCTTGGGACCATTGCTCTAAAGATGTCTTTAACTTAAAGAATGCACAGAAGCAGTTAGATAAAGATCACTATGGTATAGAAGATGTTAAGAAGCGTGTGTTAGAACACATGGCAGTCTTAAAGCTTCGTAATGATCTTAAGTCACCGATACTATGTCTGTATGGACCTCCAGGGGTAGGAAAGACGTCTATCGGTAGATCTATAGCAGATGCATTAGGACGTGAGTATGTGCGTATTTCTTTAGGAGGATTACGCGATGAAGCAGAGATAAGAGGGCACAGAAAGACATATATCGGAGCGATGCCAGGACGTATTATTCAGAGTCTTAAAAAGGCGAAGACGTCTAATCCTGTGTTTTTATTAGATGAGATAGATAAGTTATCATCTAGTCACAATGGCGATCCGTCATCTGCTTTATTAGAAGTATTAGATCCAGAGCAAAACAGTGATTTCTATGACAACTTCTTAGAGATGGGATATGATCTGTCTAAAGTGATGTTTATCGCTACATCGAATAGCTTGAGTACTATACAGCCAGCATTAAGAGATCGTATGGAGATTATCGAAATGACAGGATATACGATAGAAGAGAAAGTAGAGATAGGTAAACAGCATTTGTTAGATAAGCAGTTAAAAGCACATGGTATTACTTCTAAGGAATTAGTACTAGGGAAAAAGCAGATGGAGTATATCATCACTAACTATACAAGAGAATCGGGTGTACGTGGATTAGATAAGCAATTAGCACATATCGCTAGAGGTGTAGCTAAGAGCATCGTGATGGAGGAGGAGTATAATGTGAAGATGACAGAAGAAGATATCAGAAAGATATTAGGAACACCGCGTTTCGAGAGTGATAAATATGAGAATAACGATGTAGCAGGTGTTGTTACAGGATTAGCTTGGACTAGTGTAGGTGGAGATATTTTATATATTGAATCTATTATTTCTAAAGGAAAGGGTGAGCTATCTATCACGGGTAACTTAGGTACTGTAATGAAAGAATCAGCTACTATCGCTTTAGAGTATATTAAGGCGCATGCTGAGGATTTAGGTATATCACAGGATGTATTAGATAATTATAAGATACACATCCACGTACCAGAGGGAGCTACTCCTAAAGATGGACCTAGTGCAGGTATTACGATGTTAACATCGATGGTATCTTCGTTTACACAACGCAAAGTGAAAAAGAACTTAGCGATGACAGGGGAGATTACATTAAGAGGAAAGGTATTACCAGTAGGTGGTATTAAAGAGAAGATATTAGCAGCTAAAAGAGCTAATGTGAAAGAGATCATCTTGTGTAAAGACAACAGAAAAGATATCGAGGATATAAAAGAAGAGTACTTAAAAGGACTAACATTCCATTATGTCGATAGAATGGAAGAGGTATTAGCGATAGCAATTACTGATCAAAAAGTAAAGAATGCTAAAAAGTTTGAAGTAGTTAAAAAATAAAATACATTGAATTAAAATAAAAAAAGCATCACTATTCCAAGTGATGCTTTTTTGTTATATCTAATTTGGTTAACAAATAAGGTAATTAAAGAGAGTGTATTTTACATATTAACTGATATATGTTAGTTACAATTGGTTAAAATATTTGTATTTTTAAGGTGCTTTTTTGAAATACTTTTTTACTAGAGTATTTTTAAAGCTATATTTAGTACTCACACGACTTTAGAAAGTTTTATAAAAAGATTTGAGTGGTGATAAATACTATTATATTTGACAAATAAATGAGTTTAAACTAATTTTTAAATTTTTCAGTTTGAAAAAAATTACCATAGCGATTGATGGTTTTTCCTCTACGGGAAAAAGTACATTAGCGAAATCACTTGCCAAGTCACTTAGTTATGTATATATCGACACAGGAGCGATGTATAGAGCTGTAACTTTGCATGCCATGAGAAAAGGCTTGATAAAGAAAGATTACTTTAATAAGGAAGAGCTTATAGAATCCTTACCCTCTATAGATTTACACTTTGAATATAATCCAGAAAAAGGGTTTGCAGAAGTATTTTTGAATCAAGAGAATGTAGAAGGTGTGATCCGCAGTTTAGAAGTATCACAGTTCGTAAGCCAGATAGCAGAAATACCTGAAGTAAGAAGAAAGTTAGTTGACCAACAACAGAACTTAGGAAAGTCTAAGGGAGTAGTGATGGATGGTAGAGATATCGGTACTGTTGTATTTCCAGATGCAGAACTTAAGATTTTTATGACTGCTTCACCAGAGATTAGAGCACAACGTCGTTATGACGAATTAAGTGCTAAAGATCCTAATGTGACTTATGAAGCAGTATTCAACAATGTAGTAGAGAGAGATAAAATCGACACAACAAGAGCAGATTCTCCATTAGTAATGGCGTCAGATGCTATAGAAGTTGATAATTCAAACTTGACAATAGAAGAACAATTCGACTTAATCCTTGAGTTAGCGCGCGCGCGAGTTAAGTAATACTTTAAATCTGTAAACTACATTTACTGCGGAATAATTATACTTTACATAGCTTCAATTAGCTCGATAACCACACTATAGTGTGCTTTAATCACTAATCTTACTCTGTTTTGTACAATTCATTTTCGTTTAAATGTTATCTGTAGATTTGAAGCAATAAACACACTTATAAAACACAATCTAGAGAGTAACTATCTTTAGAGTATTAACACAGAAATAATATCATACGTAATGAATGTAAAAGCAAAATTGACGATGATGAGTTACCTCGAATTTGCAGTTTGGGGAGCTTACTTGACATCCATGGGTAATTATTTAGGATCAGTAGGACTTGGTTCTAATATAGGGACTTTTTATGCGGTGCAAGGGATAGTATCTATATTTATGCCTGCTATAATGGGTATCGTAGCAGATAGATGGATACCAGTGCAGAGACTATTAGGAATAAACCATTTATTAGCAGCTATCTTTATGTTAGCGACAGGATTATATGGTGCGATGGCAGGAAGTAATGTAGACTTTACTACTATATTTACTTTGTATACCTGTAGCGTGGCTTTCTTTATGCCAACTATTGCTTTATCTAATTCGGCAGCGTATACCATATTAAAACAAAATAACTTAGATACAATTACTAATTTTCCTCCGATTAGAACATTTGGAACCATAGGGTTTATATGTGCGATGTTATTCGTTAACTTCTTTGGTTTTCAGGATGGTACTTTAGGTTTTCACTTTGGTAGTGATATAGGATTCAAGAGTTTTCAAACTAGTTACCACCAGTTCTATGTATCTGCTATTTTAGGAGTTATCTTATTCTTATATAGTTTTGTCTTACCAAACTGTCCTATTAATAAATCAGATGCTAAGCTGACATTATATGATGCATTGGGATTAAAGGCGTTTTCTTTGTTTAAACAAAAGAAAATGGCTATCTTCTTTATCTTCTCAATGTTATTAGGAGTTTCTCTTCAAATTACCAATGGGTATGCTAACCCATTTATTACAACATTTAAAGATATTCCAGATTTTGCTAATTCATGGGGAGCTAATAATGCTAATGCATTGATTTCATTATCTCAAGTATCAGAGACACTGTGTATCTTATTAATTCCATTCTTCTTAAAACGCTTCGGTATTAAAGTGGTTATGTTGATGTCAATGTTTGCTTGGGTGCTTCGTTTTGGGTTCTTTGGATTAGGAGATCCAGGAAGTGGAGTATGGATGTTTATGCTATCTATGATCGTTTATGGTATCGCATTTGACTTCTTTAATGTATCAGGATCATTATATGTAGACAACGAAACTCCAGAAGATATTCGTTCTTCTGCACAGGGAGTATTTATGATGATGACTAACGGATTTGGAGCTACGATAGGTATGTTAATTGCTCAGTACATCGTAAATCACTTTGTATATAGTCAAGAGGACATTCTATTACAATTAGAAGGATGGAGACATTCATGGTTGATATTTGCAGGGTATGCTTTAGTAGTAACAGTGTTGTTCGCTGTTCTATTTAAATATAAACACAAACCAGCAATAGAGAAATAAATTGATGACAGGTACTCTGTTTTCGAATAGAGTACTAGTATATAAAAAAAGCGTGGTAAACATCAGTTTACCACGCTTTTTTATATTTATATAAGGTTGTTTAGTCCTTATTATTGTTCTTTTTCTTAGCAGCTCGCTTAGCTTCTACAGCTCTGTTACGAGGCTTAGTTTTACGAGGAGTACGTTTACCTGGTCCACCTAAGTTAACTTTCTGGTTCTTCTCTTTCTTATCGTGGAAAGCAGCACCTTTCTCTATAGGCTTCTTAACTTTGTTAAGTTGTTTAGATTTAAGTTTAGACTTCTCGAACTCCATTAAAGACTCAGAGATTACTACTTCTTCCGGAATAGTCATTTCTCTTAATTCCTTTTCCATTAGTACCTCTACAGCGATCTTAACCTCTTCTTCTTTAGGATCAATAATAGAGATAGCTACACCTGATTTGTCAGCACGCCCTGTACGACCTATACGGTGAATATACTGTTCTGGTAACTCTGTGAACTGTAAGTTGATTACGTGACTAATATCAGAGATATCAAGACCACGCGCCATAATGTCTGTAGATAAAAGACCTCTTAACTCGTTCGCCTGAAACTCAGCCATCGATCTAAGACGGAAGTTCTGAGACTTGTTAGAGTGAATTACTGTAAATTCTTCTGGGAATGCCTCGTCTAACTTAGCCATTACTACATCAGCAAGACGCTTACTGTTGATAAAGATAAGAACTCTATTGAACTCTTCTTTATTGCTTAATAAGTGCATTAGTAAGTTTAACTTTGTATTAAAGTTAGGTACGTTATATACTTGTTGATCGATCTGTTCTAATGGTGTTCCTGAAGGAGCAAGAGATACTTCTTCTGGAAATTCGAAGTATTCGTCTAGGATATCATCTACTTCCTCAGTCATAGTTGCTGAGAATAAGATATTCTGACGTTTTCCTCTCATCATAGTAAGGATAGAAGTAAGTTGTGTTCTAAAACCTAGGTTAAGAATCTCATCAAACTCATCTATTACTAAACGTTGCAAATTATCAAAACGAACTACACCATCTAGTGCTAAGTCCATCATACGACCTGGTGTCCCTACTAGGATGTCTACACCCTCATATACAGCTTTACGTTGTGTATTGATATTAGTACCCCCATAGATACCTAATGTTCTGATAGACATATATGCAGTAAGTTTCTTTACTTCATCTACGACTTGTACCACTAGCTCACGAGTCGGAACTAGGATAACAACTCTAGGATTGTCTACGTGGCTAAATTTCCACTGTTTTAGGATTGGAAGTAAATAAGCGAATGTTTTACCTGTACCAGTTTGGGCAATACCCATCATATCTCTACCTGATAAAATAACAGGAAAAGACTTTGCTTGTATAGGTGTTGGTGAAACAAAATTAAGCTCGTTTAGAGCTTTGTCAAGGGCTTTCGGTAGATTGAATTGCTCGAAAGTGTTCATACGTATTGATATTTGGTGCAAAGATACGTTTATTTTTTTTGCAATATCAAATACTTAGTAATCTGTTAACTGAAAGAATTTAAATGAAATAGTAATCTTAGTAGTGAAAACGTTATATCTAGGGATTATTTATTAAATAAATTTAATGAATAATAAAATACTTTACTTTTCTTATACTGATAAGGGATATTATATAATCTTTTTGATTACTCTAAGTTTATGTGTATGTCTTCCAGAATCTATATTATAAATCCCCAAGTGGTCTAGTCTGTCTATTCTAACTTTGCCGTGTGCGTGGATGATATAGTTGTTCTCCATAATAATACCTACGTGAACGATATTGCCATCAGCATTGTCAAAGAAGGCTAAATCACCTATCTCACTCTCTTCAATGAAACTTAAGGCTTCACCTATAGCTGCCTGTTGAGATGCGTCACGAGGGATGCGGTATCCATTAATGCGATAAACCATCTGTGTAAAACCAGAACAGTCGATTCCGAAAGGAGTCTTTCCTCCCCATAAGTAAGGAGTGTTTAAGTACATAAAAGCAGTTTTAAGAAAAGTCTGCTTAGTGAATTGACCTGTTATAGTAAGACCCTCATAAGAGAAGTTGTCTGTGTTAATACTATTCTTTTTTAATCCTGTAAGGCAACTACCCAAAGGGATAGCCATTAAGTGATTATTATTAGAAGTAATGAAGTCAACTAAGTCTGCTGAGTGGATAACAGAAGTATTCTGAAGATATCTATATTCATCTTCAGTTAATTCTTGATATTGTTTATTGTCTATCCAACCTTGGTATTTGTCAAAAGCAAGTTCTATTTTAGACCATTTCTCGGTTCTTTCTAAAATAGTAAAGTGTTCACCAAAAAGAACTTGAGAGACCATTTCGCTTCTATCGCTTGGTTCTAGTCTTAGTGGTACAATGGCAAGGTTGCAATATGCAAACATAATATAGGTTTGAATTAAAGTACAAAAGTAAAAGATGAGTTTGAACTAATCAAACTCATCTTGAATATATTGTGAAAAAAAATTAAGCTCTTTCGATAACTAATGCAGATGCACCACCACCACCATTACAAATAGCAGCAGCTCCGATCTTAGCATTGTTTTGTTCTAATACGCTTAATAAAGTAACGATAATACGAGCTCCTGAACATCCTAGAGGGTGTCCTAAAGATACAGCACCACCATTAACATTGATTTTGTTAGCGTCAAGATTAAGTAATTTTGCGTTAGCAATACCTACTACAGAGAAAGCCTCATTAAATTCGAAGAAGTCAACATCCTCGATAGCGATATTCGCTTTTTTAAGTGCTTTAGGAAGCGCTTTAGCAGGAGCAGTAGTAAACCACTCAGGTTCTTGAGCAGCATCAGCATATCCTTTGATGTACGCTAATGGTTTTAATCCTAAGCTCAATGCTTTCTCTTCACTCATTAATACTACAGCAGCAGCACCATCATTGATAGTAGATGCGTTAGCAGCAGTCACTGTTCCGTCTTTCGTAAAAGCAGGACGTAGAGAAGTGATTTTATCTAATTTTACATTAGTGTATTCTTCATCTTTAGCTACCACGATAGCATCTCCTCTGCGTTGAGGTACTGTTACAGGTACTATTTCATTGTCAAATTTACCAGCATCCCAAGCCTTAGCTGAGCGTTCGTAAGATTTGATAGCGAAGTTATCTTGTTCTTCTCTTGAGATATTATGTGTACTAGCGCATAAGTCAGCAGATACTCCCATAGCATTATTGTCATAAGCGTCTACTAGACCGTCATTCTGTAAACCATCTATAATAGTAGCAGGACCAAACTTATTACCATTACGCATGTGTATATAGTGAGGGATCATACTCATATTCTCCATTCCACCTGCCACTACTATTTCTGCATCACCAGCCATGATAGCTTGTGTTCCTTGCATAATAGCTTTCATTCCAGATGCACAAACTTTATTTATTGTAGTACAAGCAACCTCTTTAGATAAACCAGCTTTTAGGGCTGCTTGACGAGCTGGTGCTTGACCTTCTCCTGCTTGAACTACATTCCCCATCAATACTTCATCCACTAGATTAGCATCAAGTTTGATCTTATCTAATGCCCCTTTAATTGCAGTTGCTCCTAAATCTGTAGCTGGTACAGTTGATAAACTCCCTAAGAAACTTCCGATAGGTGTTCTAGCAGCAGAAACAATAACTACTTTTTTACTCATAATATATAGATTAATTAAGTTTGATTTTACAAGTTTAAAATATAGACCTCAAGGAGGTCAATAAAGATGTGGGAAAATACACAAAATATCTTGATTTAGGAGAATTAAATAAGAAATAAAAAAATAATGTTTTTTTTATTTGAGTTTACTGCATTGACTACGAGTGTATTCGTTTTTAAGGCGTGTTTTTTTGTGTTTTTTTTATTCCAAAAGCTTGCATAGAATCAAAACTAGTGCTAAGTTTGCATCCGCATTAGAGAAGTAATTATCTAAGCAACGGAGAGGTGCCGGAGTGGTAACGGAGCAGATTGCTAATCTGTCATCGGGTAACCGATGCCAGGGTTCGAGTCCCTGTCTCTCCGCTCTTTCGGGGTGTAGCGTAGCCCGGTCATCGCGCCTGCTTTGGGAGCAGGAGGTCGCAGGTTCGAATCCTGCCACCCCGACGAAAGAAAAACGATTACAGTTTTTTTGGAATGGTCCAATAGCTCAGCTGGATAGAGCAACTGCCTTCTAAGCAGTAGGTCTCAGGTTCGAATCCTGATTGGATCACAACTTTAAGGAATAGAAATTCCTTAATACTTACAAAAACCCGCTATTAGCGGGTTTTTTTATTGATATAAGTAACCTTTAATGGACAATATAGGACACAATTTTTACCCTAATAGTGGATCAATCTCAAAAGTTGTGTTTATGCATAAAGTTTAGTCAATCTGTATAAGAAGAAGTCAATATCTCTTACTCCTCTAAATTGAGCCCTGAATGCTTTAATTTTGGCATTAAAT
>NZ_NSGJ01000051.1 GCF_002286775.1 Myroides sp. N17-2 | reverse complement strand
AATCTATAAATCACAAGAAGATTACTGACCTATATCCTCATAATTACAAAACGTTAATCACTGACGCTGTACAATAATATTTAGACTTCACAAGATGTACTTGCTCGGGCGGATACATTAAGTCAGTCAGTAGATAGTGATTTTATAACTGTAACAAGGGATCAAGTGGTTCGTTTTCAAGAATATGAAATCATGTATCCTAATGGTGTAAAGTTACGAGTACATACAGATAATTTAAACGAACTGTATTCATTAGTAAACTTAGTTTAATGTTTAGCTTGAGTAGTTCTCATCAATTCCACCTGTATAAATCAGCTTGTGATATGCGTAAGAGTTTTGATTCTTTGTGTGGCCTTGTTCAAAACGAGCTTAATCAAGTAGCTCATAATGGAAGTGTCTATATATTTATTAATCGCCGAGGCAATCAAATGAAGCTTTTGCATTGGGAGCCGGGCGGATTTGTGTTATATCACAAACGATTAGAGCAAGGTACTTTCGCCTTTCCAATACATAATAAAACACAAATTAGTTGGAGTGATTTAGTACTTATGGTAGAGGGAATCCAAGTTCTAAAAAGTAGTCAGAAAAGGCGGTATACTATGAAGTAAATACTCTTAAAACCTTGTGTGAATAAGGCTTTTGTCGTATATTTACTTCATGGAAATAGACTTAGAAAACTTATCAAAACAAGAACTTTTAGCGCTTATAAAAAAGCACTCAAAGACTATTTCCAAACAAGAGAAGGCAATCTCAAAGCAAGAACATAAAACATCTGTTTTAGAAGAGAAAAACACAGAATTAGAGCGTTTAGTCAAACTACTTCAGCGTATGAAGTTTGGTCAAAGTAGAGAGCGTTTTGAAGATCCTGATCAAATGGAACTTCCTTTTGAGGTTAAACAAATAACGAAAGAAGTACAGGAAGAGACGATCAAGCAAGAAATTACTTATTCTCGCGAAAAGAAGAAACATCCTGGAAGGGCTAAATTACCTGATAACTTACCAGTAGAAGTAGTAGAAATATACCCTGAAGGAGATTTTTCTGATATGATGTGTATCGGAAAAGAGATAACAGAAGTGTTAGATTACGTTCCAAGTTATTTTAGAATTATAGAATACATCCGATATAAATACGCTACTAAAGATAAAGACAATACCCAAATTAGTATTGGATTACTTCCAGAGCGAATCATCGACTGGATATTCCACTCTATACTGCACCACGAATCCGTTAAAGTGTACCACTTATTCCGACAAAGTGCACCACTTATTCCGACAAAGTATACCACTTATTCCGGTAAAGTGCACCAGTAGAGTTAGTTTTTTTATCAATAAACAATTGACATTCCGGCATATAGTGCACCACTTATTCCAAATCAAAGTACACCACTGAAGAGTATAAAATATTAATTAAGCTAATTTAGAATATGTTTTTAACCCTAACATTATTCTAAATATGGCTAATAAAACTCTTCCTATGCACAAAATAAAGCAAGTACTATTGTTTTTAGACAGAGGCGTTTCGCAAAGAAATATAGCTCTGCAAACAGGTATAAATCGTCGAACTATTGCATCCTATTTAGAGCTGGCACAACAAACTAATTATTCATTAGCGGAGCTAGTAGCTATGGAAGATAGTGATTTAGCGCAATGTTTAGTTTTAATAGAAAAAGACTCCATTTTAGATAATCAGCGTAGAGCTCATTTAGAATCTCTGTATTCTTATTTTTTGATAGAATTGAAAAAAATAGGTGTTACTAAATATTTATTATGGCAAGAGTATATCCTTGAAAATCCTGAAGGTTTTAAATATTCTCGTTTTTGTGAAATTTTGAGTGAGTTTTCAAAAGTAAAAGGAGCTACATTAAACTTTAGCCATGAACCAGGAGAATTAATTGAAGTAGATTTTGCGGGTGATAAATTAACTTACATAGATAGATCTACAGGAGAAATAATATCTTGTGCTGTACTAGTAATGATACTACCATTTAGCGGATTAACCTATGTAGAAGCTCTTATAGATGCAACTGTACCACAGATAATAAAAGCCTTGAACAATGGACTGGCTAGCTTCGGAGGGACTTCCAAATCCATTATATCTGACAATATGAAACAGTGGGTTAAAAAGGGGAATCGCTATGAACCAGAGTTTAATGAAACACTAGTGCAATGGGCTAATTATAACAATTTAAACCTATTAGCTACAAGACCATATCACCCCAAAGATAAAGCTTCCGTGGAGAATATGGTTAAAATCACTTATAGACGGGTGTACGCTAAGATAAGAAATGAAGAATTCTATTCTTTAAGATCTTTAAATAAAAGCATACTTGAAAAACTAGAGGAGCATCATGCACTTAACTTTCAAAAGAAAACTTTTAGCCGTAAAGAGTTATTTGAAGCAGAAGAAAAACAAACTTTACAAGCACTACCATTAACTCCTTATGTGTCTAAAAACTACACTCAAGCGAAGGTTCAAAAAAATTATCATGTAGTACTCGGAGAAGATTGGCATTACTATAGTGTCCCATATCGTTATATAGGTAAACAGGTTAGAATCATCTACTGTACGGACTATGTTGAAATCTATTTTGGCAATGAACGAATTGCAGCACATACACGAAGCTATTCAAAAGACCATTTCACTACAGAGCTTTCCCATCGTCCACATAATCATCAAGCCTTCTTAGAAAGCCAAACTTGGGATGCGAATCACTATCTAAAAGTAGCTTCTAAATATGGTCCAAATACAAAGCTGTATTTTCAAAAAGTTTTAGATAGCAAACCTAATATTGATCATACGTATCAAATATGTTTAGGTATCCTACGTCTAGCTAAATCCCATCCACAACGCATTGAAAAAGCTTGTACAAGAGCTTTAAAGGGAGTACGTTTCAATTATACTGTACTGAAGAATATCCTTGATAATAACATGGATATGGTAGAAGAACAAGAAACAGAGTTCAAGAAGATACCTGAACATGAAAACCTACGTGGAGCAAATGAGTATAAATAAACCTTAAAATATATTATTATGAACACAGAGAAAACAGTAGAACAACTAAAAAATCTACGCCTTACTGCCATGGCTAATCGTTACCAAGCTGCATGTTGGGTATTTCGGTCTGACCATGCCACTCATTTCGGTCAAATGGTGCCACTTTGAAAAGTCTTACAATAATACAAAAAAAGTTACATCAAACTTTAAAAGTTTGTCTTTCTCATAGAATCACCGTTAAGTTCAATTCTATGAGAAGAGTTTACGATACGATCTAAAACTGCGTCGGCTATAGTGTTCTCGCCAATTAATGGATACCATGCAGATACTGGTATTTGAGAAGATAGAACAATTGAGGCTTGATTATACCTTTGATCAACGATATCGAAGAGTACTTCCCTAATAAGATTATCAAAGGGTTGTAGTCCAAAATCATCAAGAATAAGTAAATCACATTTGAGTATTTTCTTCATTTCTCTTTGGTAAGTACCATCTATTTTACTTGATTTAAGTAGGTTAAAAAGGTTGGCTGTATTAAAATACAGGACTTTGTGTTCCATTAAACAAGCTTGATATCCCAGTGCTTGTGCTAAATAGCTCTTACCAACACCACTGGCTCCAGTTATAATAATGTTCTGTTTTTTAAGCATAAAATCTAATGTTGCTAATCGACTAAACATATTCTTATCTAAGTCTCTATGATGGGTATAGTTGATATCGGCTATACTAGTATTTTGCCTAAAATTAGCTTGTTTGATTAGTCTTTCTACTTTTCTATTCTGTCTGTTTTCATATTCGTGATCAGTTAATAATGCAATATATTCATCTATAGTAAAGGATGTTGTAGTATTGTCCTTTAGGTGTCTGCTGTGCAGTGTAGCCATATCGTTTAATCGCATAGCTTTTAGTTTTTCGATCGTTTGATTGTTATCCATATAATTGATTATTAAAGTTTATTGATAAGAAGAAGCTCCTCTGATATTATTATGCGAAGGGATGTGGGGAGTATTAGCATTGAGTTCTTGTATAGTTTCTTGGTTTAGATCCATCTTGTTCTTAAGGATGTTTTTGATATGGTGATAAGTAGCTATATTCTCTTTTAAAGCAAGTTCACAAGCTTTGTCAAGTCTATGTGAACCGTAACCTCGATGTAGTTGTATAATCCCTAAAACTCGTTTATAACCTATCTCTGGATACTCAACATTATCCAGTGTTTTTTCAACGCATTTAACCACATTCTCACCAAGTGTTTTAGCTTGCTTTTTAAAGTATTCTGGGCTCCAACTCGAGTAAAACTGATGTGTACTAGATAAGTGCTCTTTCTCAGTGGTATATACTCCTTTTGCAAAACTTCTTTTATGTGATGCTATACGCAAATGATTGTAATAGACCTCTACTGTAGTGTTGGTGTAATGAATAGTGGTTTGATTTCCGATATAGCGATAAGGGACACTGTAATAGCTCTTATCAGGCGAAAAATATACATAGCCTATCTTTTGAACTTTAGCTCTTGTATAATCCTTGATTTGATAATTACTACTAGGTAAAGGTTTAAGGTATTGTCTTTCTATGGATTGATAAAGTTCTACACGACTTGATTCTTTGCGTTGAAAAAGAAGATGATTATAATAAGTTAGTCTATTTTGTATCTCTTGGTTTAGTTCTTCTAAGCTAAAGAACGTCATTTCCCTAATGGGATAGGATATTCTTTGATACACTAGGTGAACTGCATTCTCTACAAGGGCTTTGTCTTGTGGAGAATAGGCTCTAGTAGGGTTTATAACACATCCGTAATGCGAAGCAAAATCTTTAAAACTTCTATTTATTGGTCACAGACCATAGTCAAAACTATGCACTTTAGTGCATTTAGCTTTCAGCTTCTAAAAATGTTTACCTTTGATATATGGTATACCAACGCACAAATGGCCATAGTGTCTCACGTTTAACAGCACATTTAGTATGGGCGACAAAGTATCGATATCCAGTATTGGAAGGTGATATTCAGATACGTTGTCGTAGTCTAATAATTCAAATTTGTGAAGCAGAAGATATTCAAATTCTAAAAGGAGTTGTTTCAAAAGATCATATTCATCTCCACATAGAGTATCGTCCTTCACAAAATCTGAGTAATATAGTCAAGTTGCTAAAAGGACGTACATCAAGAAAGTTACAAATTGAATTTCCTGTTTTGAAACAACGGTATTTGGGACGTCACTTTTGGGCGATAGGTTTTGGCTGTTGGAGTACGGGAAATATTACTGATGAAATGCTAAATGAATATTTAGAGCATCATCGTAAACCCAATGATAATGAGGGTAACTTTATACTTGAGTAAGTTGCTCCACCCAGGCAGACTTTAGTCTGCTTTAACAAACTATGGACTTTCAGTCCATAGTGGTTTATTTCAGCCTCATACTTACTAGAACGTGACACAGCGGATTTTAGATTGTCTGATACAATAGCTGATGGAACTCCTCCATAAAAACTAAGTGCATTAGCACAACACATTATTAAATCTTCTTTTTTCTGGCTTTTGCAGACTTGTACATAAGTGTACTGACTATGAGGTAGAATAGCCACAAATACTTCTACAGGTATTATTTCACCAGTACTCTTATCAACATAAGAGAGCTTCTTACCTGCAAAGTCGATATACATTTCTTTTCCAGGTTCATGTTCTAATTTCATAGAACCTTTTATCTCTTTATACTTTCGATTATAGTGTTCCATAAACTGAGTATAGCTATAGGGATTCACGACTGTATCAGCGTATTGACTATAATGATATAAAAAGGTAAAACCTGGGTGATTACGAGCTTTATTAACTGTTTCGAAGTACAGCATAAGCTCATTATGACGCTGAGTATCAACAGTTGTAAAACTTGAGAAAAGCTCTGATAATTGAGGTGTTTCAAACGATAACAATTGCTCTAATGAATAATCACTAGCAGCAAATAATTGCATATAGGTATTAATGGTGTTGCGGGAAATACCTAATGTATTGGCTATTTTTCGGTTGCTATAGCCATCTAAATGCAAGGTAATAATTTGTTTTAAGTCCATCGGATCAAGTTTATTAGCCATCTCTTATCGTTTTATAAACAACAAGATAGATGTAATTAACTTTCCAAAGTGGCACGGTTTGAACCGAAATAACTTTAAGAGTTATTTTTAGTGGCATAAATCAAACCGGAAATTGGCACCATTCGAAACGGAATAGTGGCACGGTTTGACCGAAATAGGTGGCACAAGTACTCCGAAATCACTGGCACTAATCGAACCGTAATATCCACATGTCAACTACCTATTCAAGAACAACAAAATATTCATGAACTACTAGCGAATATGACCCAAGCTGAAATAGAGTATAGAGAGGAAACTAAGACTAAAAGACTGTTAAAATCTAGTAAGCTGCGTTATAATGTTTTACCTGAGCAAATCATCTGTAATGAAGAGCGCGGACTTACAAGAGAACAAGTATTAAGACTTTCTGATTCTCTTTTTTTAGAAAAGTCTGAAAACATACTCATTACAGGTGCTACGGGGTGTGGTAAAAGCTTCTTAGCTTGTGCTATAGGCAGATCGGCTTGTATGTTAGGTTACAAAACTGCCTATTTTAGTATGAGTAACTTCATCGAGAACTTGGCTCAGACAAGATTAGATGGTACTTACCTTAAATGGATTAAGTATATCTCTAATCAACACCTACTAATCCTTGACGATTTTGGACTCAAACCTTTAACTCCAGACGCTAGATTAACACTGCTTGATATACTTGAAGATCGCTATGGAAAGAGTTGTACAATAATCACTTCTCAACTACCTATTGAGAGTTGGTATAACTTTATTGATGAGCCAACTTTAGCTGACGCGATACTTGACAGATTGACAGCTTCTGCACATCGATTAACTTTAAAAGGAAAATCTCTAAGAACAAGAAAAATTTAGTAAATTTGATAATATCAGTGAAGTACAAGATTTTTTATAAGAGGTAGTCTAACTGGTGTACTTTGTCGGAATGGTGGTGCACTTTCACCGGAATATACACTTGATACAGAGAAGGAAAAATCAGCTGAATTAGAAGAAAAAAATACAGAACTAGAGCGTCAAGTGAAACTACTTCAACGCATGAAGTTCGGTCAAAGCAGAGAACGCTTTGAAGACCCTAATCAAACTCAGTTACTCTTAGACGTTGAACAAGCAGTCTTAGAAGAACAAGAAGAAGTAATCAAACAAGAGATTACCTACTCTCGTGAGAAAAAGAAACATCCAGGACGAGCTAAACTGTCAGATTACTTACCTGTAGAAGAAACACATATCTATCCAGAAACAGACTACTCAGATATGATTTGCATTGGTAAGGAAATCACAGATATCTTAGATTATGTTCCAGGTTATTTTAAAATAAAGAGACTTATTAGATATAAATACGCTACTAAAGATAAAGACAATACTAACATTAGTATTGGCGATCTTCCAGAGCGAATTATTGATAAAGGAATAGCTTCAGAAGGACTTCTATCAACAATATTAGTTGACAAGTACGTAGATCACCTTCCTCTATATAGACAGAAGCAACGCTTTTCCAGAGAAAACATCGATATAGCTTCTTCTACAATAGATGGTTGGGTTGCTCAAAGTATGGATGCTTTAAAGCCTCTATACCAAAAGCTGGTGATGGACATCAAAAACGAAGGTTATCTTCAAGTTGATGAAACCACCATCAAAGTCTTAGATGAGAAAAAGAAAGACAAGTCTCATCTTGGGTATTATTGAGTGTATCACGCACCTATATCCAAACTCGTGATGTTTAATTACAGTCCTACTCGTGCCAGTAGCGCTGCACTACCTGTATTAGAAAACTTCAAAGGATATCTGCAAACTGATGGTTACGCAGGGTATAAAGCCTATGGAAATAAGTCAGATGTAACGCATCTTGGGTGTTGGACACATGCTCGTCGTGAATTTGAAAGAGCTCTAGATAATGATAAAACAAGAGCTCAACATGTACTTGCTCAAATACAGAAGCTATATGCTGTGGAACAACAAGCTAAAGAACAAAACTTAACGCCAAAGCAAATCAAAGAGCTTCGTCTGAAAGAGAGTTTACCTATTATCAACGAACTTGGTAAATATGTATTTACTCAAATGAAACTTACCTTACCTAAAAGTCAAATAGGTAAAGCCCTTGCTTACTCACAAACAAGATGGGATAATCTTAGTGCGTACTTATATGATGGAAACTTACAGATAGACAACAATCTTGTTGAAAACGCAATCAGACCAGTTTCACTGGGCCATAAAAACTACCTCTTTGCTGGTTCTAACGATGCAGCGCAAAGAGCGGCTATGGTATATACTTTTTTTGCTAACTGTAAAAAGCACGATGTTAATCCATACCAATGGCTTAAATATGTTCTTGAAAATATTCAATCCATAAACCACAAGAATATTACAGATTTATATCCTCATAACTACAAGAAACTTATCGTGGATAACGTAGAAGAATAATTATATCTCACAAGATGCACTTGCTCGAGGGCATACGTTAGTACAGCGTATGATGTTTTGTTTGTTTCTTCTGGTTTTGTTGGTTCACTACCTGAATTATCGTCTGATGAACACGATGCAAAAGCAAATAACCCTGCCATTACTAACGCTCCTATTGTTTTAGTACTAAAGATGTTTTGTTTCATTTTAAAAGATTTTTATTATGGTTTATGGTTTAACACGAATTACAACTTCGCTTTATCAGTTTTCTATTCTAAAGGAAATAAACACTAAATTTCTCCTCTATTTAGTTCAATATGTTTTATTATATAAAGTTTGATTCGCTACGCTTTTATTTATTTACTTTTTTGTCTTGACACTAAAAAGTAACAAAAAAAGTCAAGGCTGTAACTCCTAAACGGTCAATCTACGAAGCAAATTCTGAGACAAAATAAACTCCCTACGGTCAAACAGAATTTTGTCTCTAAGAATTTACTTCTATTGACACTCGCTTATCCATTAAGGCCGTAAGGTCGCTTCGCAAGATTATCTATCATAGAGAGATAATCATATATTAATTAGAAATAAGTTATCTGCTTAAGCCTAGCTATTCCTGTTCCCTTTTTCCTGTTCCCTGTTCTCTTCTAAAGAGACCAATTCACTTTAAAGTGAAGACTAAAGCCTTCGTTCTGTATTTTATAATTGTCGAAGATTTCACTGTTGAAAATGTTCTTTGCTTCTAGTCCGAAAGACAACTTCGGTGAATAGCTCCATACCATTCCTGCTGAGTGTAAGTTCTGATCTGGTATTACATAAGCATCAGCATTAATCTCTGCTTTACCCCATAATCCTAAGAAGCCATTTGGTTCAAACTCTTTAGGAATAAAGTCTAAGTAGTATGCCTTCACGAAGCTATAGTTATAATAAAACGAGAAGTTATCTCCTGCCTTAAACACATCCTTATGCGCTGTACGCAATCCTAAGTTAGCGAAGAAGTAAGGTGTATTTCTCAGACGAGAACCTTCATAGGTCTTGTCTTCTTTATCGTATAGTCTAAAGTCTTGGTAAGTAACGTTACCTGACAGTTTTAACCACTTTAAGACAGCATAAGTCGCATCTATCTCTACTCCTACCCCTTTAATCTTATCTATATTCTCATAGTTACCAAAAATACCTGTGTTAAGCAGCATAATCATATCGTGCGTACGTCTGTAGAACACATTAACTTCAGTCGTTAAGTTGGTTTGGTTGTTATAATTAAAGCCTAAGTTGTAGTTCCAACTGCGTTCAGGTTTTAAAGCAAAATTAGTACGAGTGAATGTTCCATCTCCAAAGAACTCATCTTGCTCCGGTAGACGCACAGCTAGTTCTCCTGAGAAGCGGGCATACATACGGTCGTTAAACTGAAACTTTAAAGACTCTGAGAATCCCCAATTACCCTTTGTTTTAGAGCGTTGTTGTTCCATCTGTGTATCTCCGTGCATACTCTCATATCCTTCTGTACGCAGGTAGTAATACTTCGCTGACACGTCATTAGTCAAACGATCATCTAGGGCATATAATCTCCAATTAAGCCCTGTAATCCACTTCTGAAATACTACAGAGCGCTGTAGCATATCTACCTTAGAGAATGGAAACGTCTCCCCGAAAGGATCAGAACCACGACGTGTAGAGGTATTATAAACAGAGTTTAACTCTAGATAACCATTGTCTAAACGATAAGACAGATTAGTACGTGAAATAAAGTTGTGGTAACGCAATTTCTTTAAACTACCACTTGATGTAGCTTCCCCATTCTTACTTGCTACAGGAGTAAACTTCCCTCTCCAATCATAGAATCCCTTAATGGTATCTGTATAGCTAGAGTGTAATGTGTTATACACTAAGAACTGATCTAACTTTAAGTCTTTATCTAAGAACGATTTGCGGTAACGAAGGGTAGGCACAACAGAGTTCATATTACTAGTCACTCCTCCGAACGGATAGTTCATCGTCATCCCGTAGTTATGCTGTTTATTAATGTAAAAACTAGATACAGTCAAACGCAATTCGTCTGCCCAAGTCTTGTTTTTCACTCCTACAAAACCTTCTACAAAACCATTAGCAAAGCGGTTGTGAAACAGTCTGTGTTTCTCTTTACGTGTCTGTGCTGTCTCTGGATCAGTATAAGGCACATTGACTTTATAATCGTTATCAGAGTAATTAATAAAGCTATTTATCCCTCCGAATAATCCCGTCTCTTTATCTTGAAAGTAAGCGTTTAGGGTACCTCTGTGTGTATTATACGAACCGATCTGATAAGAGACATCCACTGACTGATTACTCTCAGGTTCTTTTGTCACGATGTTGACAGCACCTCCTAAAGCATCTGATCCTAGTGACACTGGTACTACTCCTTTATATATCTCAATGCGGTCTATCATAGTCGGCGGAACTACTGAGAAGCTAAACGCATTCCCTAAATAGTCCATCGGTACTCCATCTCTAAAATACTTAATCGACTTCCCTTCAAAACCGTTTAACATCAGACTAGCATTATTTCCTAATCCACCTGTCTGTCTAACGCGTACCCCTACTGCTCTATTCATTAACTCGATCACACTAGACGGCTGTTGCTTCATTGCTTTTACATCAAGCACTGTAGCACGTACTGGTTGACGACTTTCTTTCTGCGCTTTTGACTCCTTCTGAATAATCACTTCGTTTAATCCTGTGCTCTTAAGTGTATCTTGCTGTGCTAATACTCCGTTTGAGTTAAAAAAAACAACTGCGACTAAGGATAAAGTAAGGTATGGTATTTTCATATTGACATCGCTTATAGACAGTCTCTATACTAAGACTATCTCTTTTATTGACAGGGCAAAATTAGGTATCCCTTCGCTAGAGCACTGACGCAATAAGGAATATAAAAGACGTGGGAAGGAGTATTATTTAGATTGATTAAAAACTTATGTTGTTTGTTTTGTGATGTTGTGATGTTGTGAGGATGTGAGGGTGTGATGTCGTGATGCTGTGATGTTGTGAGGATGTGATGCTGTGATGTCGTGAGGGTGTGAGGGTGTGAGGTTGTGAGGGTGTGAGGTTGTGAGGATGTGAGGGTGTGATGTCGTGAGGGTGTGAGGTTGTGAGGATGTGAGGGTGTGATGTCGTGATGCTGTGAGGGTGTGATGTTGTGATGTTGTGATGCTGTGATGTTGTGAGGTAGGTTTTTTGTTGATTTAAACGAAATATGCTCTATATTAAAATACTCTAACCTAGACAGTGAATCATATAATTTAGTCTATCTTGGCTATACCTTATCAAAAACATAAATATGTCTTCTCAATTAGAAACTAACATCCTTACATTAGCTCAACAAGATGAACGCATCAGAGCTGTTATTCTCAATGGTTCGAGAGCTAATCCACTAGTGGCTCCTGATCAGTATCAAGACTTTGATATCGTCTATATAGTCCATGATATAGAAGGTATAAAACGTGAGAATATAGTACATAAGAAGTTTGGGAAGCCTGCTATAGAACAACGTCCTGACGATATGCTATTAGGTAACGAAGAAGAGATAACACCTATTTCTTATGCGTACTTAATGATATTTGACGATGGTAGTCGACTTGATTTGACTTTATTTCCTATAGATAAACTAAATGATTTTAAACGAGACAGCTTATCTATTATCTGGTTAGATAAAGACAACTTATTTAACGATATACCTGTGTCTTCCGATGTAGATTACCACGTCAAAAGACCTACTCAACGAGAGTTTACGGAGGTCTGTAATGAGTTCTGGTGGTGCTCAACGAATGTAGCAAAAGGACTAGCCCGTAAAGAAAGACTTTATGCCAAAGATATGATGGAGAATGTAGTTCGCCCAATGTTCTTACAGCTACTAGCGTGGAAGATAGGCAGTGATAACAACTTTAATGTATCTATAGGTAAGTCAGGCAAATATATCAAACAGTACTTAGGTACTGAAGAGTATAATAAAGTACTAAGAACCTATAGCAATGCCAATATACAGAACACTTGGGAAGCTTTTAATACAATGACTAGTTACTTCCATCAAGTACAATTGATCTTAGGCAAAAAGCTATCCCTTACTGTGAATACAAAAGAGGCAAAGAATGCTTTAAAGTATATTGATTTAATTAGGAATTAGGGAGTAGAATTAGGAATTAATAATTAGGAATTAGGAATTGTTGGCTTTCAGCCATAGGGCTATAAATCATAATTACGAATTAGGAATTACGAATTAGGAATCGTTGGCTTTCAGCCATATGGTTATGTAGACTGTGGTGGCGCTTCGCTTAATTAGGAATTATTGGCTTTCAGCCATAGGGCTATATAGACTGTGGTGAGCGCTTCGCTTAATTAGGAATTTAAAATTACGAATTGTTGGCTTTCAGCCATATGGTTATGTAGACTGTGGTAGGCGCTTCGCTTAATTAGGAATTTAAAATTAAGAATTAGGAATTATTGGCTTTCAGCCATAGGGCTATATAGACTGTGGTTACTAGGTGGAGTTATATATGAGATGCTTCATTCTTCAGCATGAAATAGTTTGAGAGAAATACGGATTATAAATATACGACAATACATATTACCTTAAATAATCTTCCTTTCTTAAGTGTAATCATCTTTCTAAAAGCAAGTTAAAAGCCGTACACTGTCAACTGTACACTGTTAACTATAACTCTATTTATTCAATAATTTTTTACTCAATACCCCTACTCTCTTTAGTTTTTCTTCTACTTCCTCTGACCAAGGTAAGCCTATACACAGCCTGATACAGTTCTCAAACTGCTCCTGTACTGTGAACATTCTCCCGGGTGCAATACTGATATTTTCTGCGATGGCTAAGTCATATAGATCCATCGCGTCTATCTTCTCGTCAAACTCTATCCATAGTGATAGTCCTCCTTGCGGTCTGTTTACCTTTGTTCCGATAGGGAAACTAGTGATAATGGTGTTTAGATATTTTTGGTAATTGCTATAGATATCCTTTCTTATTTTACGCAGGTGCTTATCATAGTTCCCTGATTTCATAAAGCTAGCGACTGCTTCTTGCATTAAAGGTGGTGTAGAGATAGCGTGTACTAACTTTTGGTGCATAATCTTGTCTTTATACTTACCTGCAGATACCCATCCTACTCTATATCCTGGCGCTAATGTCTTAGATACAGAACTACACCAAAGTACATTACCTGTTGTATCAAATGCCTTACAACACTTGGGACGCTGGGTACCAAAATACAGATCACCATAAACGTCATCTTCTATTAAAGGGATATTGTGCTTGGCTAATAATTCTACTATTTCTTTCTTATTCTCATCAGGCATACAGCTTCCTAATGGTGTATTATAATTAGAGATCAATAAACACATATCGATATGATCTACTGCATCTCTTAGTGCCTCTATCTTTATCCCTGTAGCCGGATCTGTCGGTAGTTCGATTACTTTAAACCCTAGATCAATAGCCAACTGAAATATACCTGGATAACATGGGCTCTCAATCGCTATGGTATCACCTGGTTTACCCAATGCTAACATACACAGCGATATGGCACTCATACTTCCATTAGTTGTGATGATGTCTTCTTCTTTTATACTTCCTCCCCACGTAATAGAACGCTGCGCTATCATTCTTCTCAAGTTAATATTTCCCTGTACAGAGTCATACTCTATCCCTCCATTAACAAGAGTACGTGACGCTGTAAGTATCTCTTTCTTCATCTTCGCTAATGGCAAGAAATCATCATATAGGGTACTGTAAGAGAACAAGGTTAAAGCTCTGTTCCCCATATTAGCATAAACCTTTCGGATAATCTCTCTAGGTTCTTTATTGTTCGCTAAGAATATGGGGTTACTCACCTGAGGCAAGGGAACTTCTGCATAAAACAAGTTGCTTACGAAGTAGCCTGACTGTGGCTTAGACTCCACTAAGGCAAGCGCCTCTAACTCTAGATATACTCGCTTAGCCGTATTCATACTTATCTGATGCTCTGTACAGAGCATACGCACAGAAGGGAGCTTATCTCCTTCTCTTAATACACCTGTTCTAATCTGATTAGCTATCGCGTCTGCTATGTTTAAATACAAAAATGATTGTTCCATATATTCTCAACTGTGTCCATCCAAATATACAAAATTGATACTGTACTTAATTAACATTTGCTCTAATTTTGTCTTGTAAATAATAAGAAAAATGAAACAAGCTACAGTATTAGAGTCAACACAGCAAACAGCAACAAGTGGTTGGGTCAATGGATTTATAGGTGTATTACTATTTAGTGGGTCTATGCCCGCTACGAAAGTGGCAGTATTATCACTAGACCCTATATTCGTAACAGCTGCAAGAGCGGGTATAGCTGGTATATTAGCTCTAATCTGTTTACTTATTTTTAAAGAGAAAAGACCTACTAAGAAACAATTAATGCCTTTAGCTATCGTAGCAATAGGAGGAGTAATTGGTTTTCCTCTTTTATCTGCACTAGCTTTACAATATATCACTTCGGCTCACTCACTCGTATACTTAGGTATCTTACCGATGTCAACAGCAGTATTTGCAGTACTTAGAGGAGGCGAAAAACCAAAGCGTATCTTCTGGTTATTCTCTATATTAGGAAGTCTTATTGTCATTGGGTTTGCAGCTTTACAAGGAGGTACAAGTTCTCCTGTAGGAAATATCCTAATGATTATCGCTATACTATTATGTGGATTAAGCTATGCAGAGGGAGCTAAACTATCGAAATCTTTAGGTGGATGGCAAGTAATCTCTTGGGCTGTAGTGATCTCATTACCAATATCATTACCTATTATGTTCTTAACTGCACCAAGTGCACCTTCTTTAATTAGTACAGAAACGTGGATAGGTGTAGCTTATTTAGGTATTTTTAGTATGTTTATAGGGTTTATATTTTGGTATAAAGGATTGGCACAAGGAGGGACTGCATCAGTAGGACAATTACAATTATTACAACCCTTCTTTGGCTTAGCATTAGCAGCGACTTTATTAAATGAACACGTAAGTTCTAATATGATATTAGTTACTATAGGAGTTATCCTATGTGTAGCAGGAAGTAAAAAGTTCGGCTAATAACCCCAATTATTAGTTGCGTAAACAGTATAGATATAACAACAGATTCACCTTACTATTGGATCGGTATCTATGCTGTTTTTTTTGTTAATCCTTACTAGAACTGAATAAGTTTACCACTCTTAACTTCTTTGGGTAGTTCGTTAAACTTGCGTTTAAAGGCTGCTGTAAAGTGCGTAGGATTCTTATACCCCACTTGCTGAGCGATATCAGCTATCGAAGTATCTTGTTCGATCAGTAACTTCTGACCAAGCACCATACGCTCGTCATACAAATGATTAAATATCGTAGTAGAGAAAATCTCTTTAAAGCCTTTCTTTAGTTTAAACTCATTGATCCCCGCTAGTCGTGACAACTCTCTTAAGGAGTATGGATTCTGTAGATTATTACTCACTAATTCTCTAACATAATACAGTTTATCGATATCACTTCTGCTTAAAGAACCACCTGACAAATCATATCTACTCTCTCCTCCATGCTTAATGACTTGCAATAGAATCTCTATGATCTTAGACTCTATATACATTTTCTTCATCGTACCTGTATAGTCATTATGAACAAGATCTTGAAGTACCCTTTTCATTTGTGGTTGAATCATCACATTAGATGAGAATGCGCTCTCACGCTCACTGTATAGAGACTTGCCAAACTCTCCTAACAACTCTAAATCTCCATTAAATACACGCTCTAAATACTCAATAGACAACTCTATTCCGATAGAGCTATAGTTGCCCTCAACAGGATTAAAAGCAAGTGAGCCGTCGATATTAGGCAAGTGAAAGAAACTAAAACGGCCTGTGGAAGTATTGACACATTGTTTCTTATTTGAGTTGTAAAAGTGTTCTCCCTGAAACAAAAAGAAAAGCTCTATATGCTTCTGGTCTCTTAATACTTGCTTCTCTTGTTTCGTTTTATGTTGTAAAGAAACTTGATCTATATGAAGTTCATCCATATCGACAAGGTGTATATCTCCTTTAATACCGTGATTAGCATAGCGCTCCCCTACATTTATATACGTTTCTTTTATCATGACATTAACCTAACAATTACTGCTTTAAAATGGCAAAGTTACATAAAAAGAGCTCTCTATCTAAATCCACTCTAAATAATATTGTTATTTCAGAATTAACTCTTTCTGTGAATCAACGTACTAGGTGGAATACCATACCGTTTCTTAAATGCGATAGCGAAGTGCTGTGGATATTCATAATGTAATAATTCGGCTACCTTATTGACAGAGAATTTCTGTGAAGAAAGTAACTGATGTGCGTATTCAAAACGCAGATCACGTACATACTTAATCAATGATGAGTGATAATACTTCTTAAAATACTTCTTGAGCTTGTATTCATTGATATAAAAGCGTTGGCTTAACATAGAGAATGTGATATCCTGTAGGAAATGATTATCTATCCACGTTTTGATATGCAATAACTTATCAGCGTCATTCATAGAGCTGATCTCTTCTATAGGAGCGACCTGACGGTCTAGAGACTCCTGTACACTAAGTAATAACAGCTCCGTAATCTTAGTCTCTAAATACACTTGCTTTAAATCAGGATGTACATCATTCTGTAGAATCATCAGTAGCAACTGATGTATCTCTATAGATATGGTCTTTGCTTTAGCGAATAAAGTGATTGCCTTACCTTGTTCTATTGCATCTAAAAAAGGAAGTAAGGCAGGTAACTTAGTTTTGACTAAACGCATAAAGTACTCTTGGTCAAAGATTACTTCTACCACCTTTCGGTTCGTTTTATACTTCAGTTTACCATTAGCTTGAGGAACATAAATCAGATTAAAACAATCTTGTGGTACTTCAATGGTAACTTGCTTATCTGTATAACACGAATATCCTTCTAACTCTAACATCAGCTTAAAAGTACTCTGCATATTACTCACTACTACCTCTGTCTCTTTAAGTACAGACCACTCCCCGTAAGAAATAATAAAGTCAGGGTGGTCTATAAACTTCTGTTTAATAGGTATTCCCTTAAACGTAAACTGCCCATAACGCTCTTTATATACCTCACTACTTCCCCACTCTATTCGATTAGGGATGCTCTTTAATACTTCTTGATATTGCTGATATAAAAGACTCATAACTCGTAGATTTATAAATACGTTTTGCGTAGATAGTGACGCAAAATTACAATTAATTTCGCATCACAACAATTTGAACTAAATCTAAATAACTTTTAATTCGACATACTAGAGTATCTTCTCATAGTGCTGCTCTACAGTCCCTATCCGTCTTATGAAGAAACAAGGTAAATCTACTTTCTCTAAAATCATTGCTTGGTTACATTTATGGCCAAGTATAGTAGCAGGTATTATATTGGTTTTTGTATCCCTTACGGGTACAATCATCGTTTATGGAGATGAAATTATGCAGTGGTCTGCAGGTAAAGAAGCGCTCTATGTAGAGCCTGAAGGTATACCTCTGCGCATAGATCAGATCACAGCGATACACAAAGAGAAGTTTCCGGGAGAGAGTTTTTCGTATGTAATCGTTGATAAAGATCCTGCTAAGAGTTGGATTATTAATTCAGTGAATCCCAAAGAAAGAAAGCCACGCTTCGTTTATATCAATCCCTATACTGGTGAAATATTAAAACAAGACAATACTATCGGCTTCTTTTATGTTGTGGCACATCTGCACTCTAACCTACTAATGGGGTCAACTGGTGGATGGATAGTCGCTATCTCTACTATTGTATTTGTCTTAAGTACCTTAACTGGACTAGTACTTTGGTGGCCAAAGAGATGGACAAAAGCAACAAGAGATAGTAGCTTTAAAATCAAGTGGAAGGCTAGATTTAAACGACTGAACTACGACTTACACAATGTCTTTGGGTTCTATAGTGCTATCGTGTGTTTCTTATTGGGAATGACAGGACTATTGATATTCTTTAGCCCAATGATGAAAGGTATGATTAGTCTATTCGGTGGAGAAGGGAAAATGTGGTTCTATACGCTACAAGATTACCCTAGAGATACTGTCGCTACCAAAGATATGGCATTCTATGACACGAATACTCTAATCAAGAAAGCCTTCGATATGCACCCTGATAAGAAGATTATCCGCATCTGGACGTATAATTATGACAATGTAAGTATCTATCCTTTCTTTTTAGGAACCAATGCAGGATTAAAAAGTGAGGAGAATAAAGAGGCTATCTATTTCGATAAGTTCACAGGAAAGATCGTCAATGATGGAAAGAAACAGAAGATATACGACAAGGTAGATAACCTCGTATGGCAAATTCATATGGGACAATGGTGGGGTCAGCTAGGAAAACTCTCTACTTTCATCGCAGGGTTAATCGCTACTACTCTACCTATCACAGGGTTCTTAGTATGGTGGGGACGTAGAAAAAAGAAGTCTAAAACGAAAAAACAGTAATATTATGAAAAAACAACTAATTGCCTTTGCTTTACTAGCGATAGCTATGACTAGCTGTAAACAAAATAAAGAGGAAACTCCACTGACTAACTTTATCGAGATAGAAAACAATGGTACAACAGTAAAAGTACCTATTCAGCCAAAAACCGTAGCTGTACTAGAACGAGGAGTAATGGAGAATATGGATGAGTTGGGTATTGCGTTTCAAGGAATGGCAAAAGAGTTTACTCCTAACTACCTGGCTCACCTAGAGAATGATAAGAATATCGCTGATATGGGTGCTGTATTTAAACCCAACTTCGATGCGGTGAGTCGACTTAGTCCTGATTTAGTCTTTATGGATAATGCCTTCCCTGCAGACTATGATGAGATGATTAAGATCGCTCCTACACTTATGTTAGGCATACCTAATAAAGGAGATAACTATCTAAACTATATCCAAGATAACATCCGCTTATTAGGAAAGATTTATCAGATAGAACCTAAAGCTGAAGACTTAGCAAAAGATTTAGACATACGTGTGAACGCTCTAAAAGACCTTGTCAGCAAGAGTAATGATAAAGCGATGGTGATCATCCACTCAGAGGGGAATTTCCGCTTATTCGATGAGAATACACGTTATGGATTTATATTTAAAGACTTCGGTGTCAAGAGTGCAACTAATGTGACTGCTGAAGTAGCTAATAATCACGGGCATATGATTAACAGTGAGTTTATCTTAGAGCATAACCCTGATATCTTATTTATCATAGATAGAGATGCTATCGTACAGAAGTCTGCTAAACCTAATGTAATTACTAATGCATTATTAGAAAAGACAAATGCCTATAAGAATAAAAGAGTAATCTATCTAGATCCGGATGCTTGGTTTTTATCAGGATCAGGTGCCACATCATTTAAAATATTCTTAAACGACATCGCTAAAGGTTATAATTAACACCACCATATATATCTACAAAAAAGCCCCAAGTAGCAAATGCTCTTGGGGCTTTCTTCTTATTATCAAGCTTATTATAAATAAATAAGCTTATTTTTTTCTACGAAACTCACTAGCTTGGTATTCCTCACCATCTGTAGTGAATATTTTAAACTTCACTTCATATTCTTCCGGAACATAAATCACGATAGGCAACTTCCCGTTATAACGTGTTAATTCTGGCTGAGCAGTTACAAATAAGTTTCTATTAGGAGTGTCGATACATCCCATTCTAGTAGACACTACATCACCTGTAGTTGTAAATACATAATAGTTATATCCCCATCCTTTAAGATCTTTTTGTTCTAAATTACCCATTAGACTAAAGTGATTACACCCGTCTACTTCCATCCATTTACCTACTGTAAACTCTATTTTCTTAGAGTCGTCCTTAGATGAATGAGGTACATCGATTACCACTTGTTTATACCCTTTCTCAGGAGCAGGGAAGATAGATACATCTGTTCTTGTGATTGATTGTGCCATAGTAACAGTCATTAAACCAAAAAATGCAACGATTAAACTTAAGATTTTTTTCATTTCTTTTCTTTTTTTATTAGACGATTAGAATACCATATCTATCATAAGATATTTATTCTCTCTCATATTTATAGCAATATACAAAAAAGTCGCAAACTACGATGTTAAAGAATACTACTATTAACGTTAATACTTCAAATTGATAGGATTAATTCAATAATAGTACTTCTAAACAAAGCATAATACTTAAACCAAGTACATTGCTTATAAGCATAAAAAAAAACTCATAACTTTCGTTATGAGTTCTATGCTTATCCTAGTTTTACTAGTTTACTATTTTCTTTCTCTGCTACCTCTTTTCTCAAAGAGCTACTTGAGAAACGGTGATCTCTACTGTTATAGTATAAATCTATTCCTTTTTCCTCACAGTATTTGCGACCCGTAAAATTCTTGTCTTGATACTCATCACCTAAAATACGTACATCGACCTTAAATGATCTTAAAATATCCTCTAAGTCTTGTTCCGTAGCATAAGGTACAATCTCATCTACGAACTTACATCCTTTAAGTTGAATATATCGTTCTACTACTGTCTGTGTAGGTCTGTTTTTCTCTGGTCTATCTAATGTAGGGTCAGTCTGTAAACCTACTATTAAATAATCGCATTGACGCTTAGCATCCTCTAACATCTTCACGTGTCCTGCATGCAATAAGTCAAATGCACTAAAAGTTATTCCAATTTTCATACTATATTTTTTTTGTCCTGTTTACATCTGATTTACTACAAATTAGTAACCATTCTTAAACAATACTTATTTATTTTATTTTCGTCTAAATCTCAAATTAGCTTACAAATTTAATTCTTTTATTTGTTTTATGTTAAAACAAATCTATAAAAAAGACAATTGCTCGAAATGAAGTAATAAATCCAATAAATTATTTTAATAATTAACACTAAATCTTACTACATAATTTAGATTATACAATTACCCTTCTGTAGTAAAATAGTAAAAAACGTACTATTTTTCCACACTTGACCACAATAAATGACCAACAACTCTACTTTCTATTCGCAAATATACATTGGATATTCTAACTAAGAATGAGGATTTCCGTAAACAAAGTGTTTTTTTGAGTAAAGACTTTCATATAAACACATTTACTTCCTACTCCATAAACTACTTTCCAAAAAAACAATTCGGAGCTTGATATAATTATAAAAAAACTGCAGTACACATTCTTTAGGGAAAAGAACTGAAGTGTACTGCAGGTGGGGAAATAAATTGCTCAGAAAATATATCTTCTAAACAAATTGTTCTACACTGAGCTAGCTAGTGTGTAAAACTTTTTCCGGATTAATTTGTTGTTTATGTACGACAAATGTAGGCAGAGTATTTAAATAACCTCTAATACTTTAGTACTAAATATCACCATAAAAAATCTAATTAATACTTTAAAAACAAATCACTTATATGCAAAGTAGTACTAAAGTACTATATCTGATTTTAATTAAAATACAAATAATTCACATTCTTTAATCCAAAAAAAACACACTTTGTCACAAAACTTCAATAAGCAAATACTTTATTCTCAAATTTTATTTATTTTTACAACATAATTCACTGACTAACAAAACATGAAGGCTCTATATTGCCGTAAAAACCGATATTTAATAGCTTTAGCAGTTATTTTACTTTTTCTAACACCTATTACTAAATGTGTAAGCCAAGTAAGTACACAAACATTTGAAGAGACTGTAGAAACACTCGATTTTAAGCCATTAAATAAGACAACGAGTACACAATACTGTTGTGACAAAAACAATAATACGTGGTTAAAAATTACTGTACCAAATGATCTTTTAAACAAACCTCTTATCTTTCAATTTATCTCTGCGCATATAGACAAATACTCTATTTATGTGAAGAAAAATGATACTTGGATAAAAGTACCTGGAAACACTGATTTAAACGGCGGTAAAATAACACCTCAGTTTCAAGAGAACCATTTCATCACCTCTACTCCTACGATTTACTTTAAATCCAAAACCCCTTATGTACATAATGGCAACTATATACTTGTAGAGAGAAGTGACTTTAGAGCTATTGTTATCAATAATATGATGGGGCTAGGAATATTCTATGCCTTATTCTTAGTCTCTGTAGTAACTAATTTTGGGCTATACTTTATCTTTAAAGAAAAAGTAACACTTATATATTGTCTTTTGATATCAACTATCATTTGTATTGCCCTTTTAGAAGATGGCTTTATATACTTCTTAAATGATGGTTCCTATGATAGGATGCTTGTTCTTACTTTTCTAATACCTGCTTCTTGTCTACTCTTTTCTCTATTTATATATAAATTCTATGAGATTGAGACATTGTCTAAAAAAGTTAAATATTACTATATTACATTAATATCCTCATTCTTAGCATTAGGGATTATATACTATTATACCCAAAATATACTTTACTTCGGCATACTTATAAATGGTAGTATTGGCACGACATTAATCACTATTATACTAGGCCTAATCTACTGTAAACACAACTTATCAGTAAAGATAATTTCCTACTCATTTAGTATTCTAGCATTGGCTGCATTAGGATACTACCTATCTATCTATTTTGGTATCCACGCATTATCCTTCATCGATATGAGTGTTTTGCGCGTTATTTTAGGGGTGTGTTTTATTACAACTACTTACGCTATCTTGTTGAAAGTAAAAAATCTTAAAACGGACCATGAATACCTGCGTACTGAATTAGCACATTTAAAAGCAAATCAGGCTAAGAAAATATATGATGACCTAAAGCAAAAAGAGGTCACCCTTATCTTGTTTTCTGAACAACACGAAATTATTCCTACAGACACTAATAATGTATTGTCTGATAAAAAAGAGGAAATATCTTATAACGATATACTTAGAGATAAGTACTGCTGTACAGATAGAGAAATAGACGTTATATTAGGAATATGGGATGGGTTATCAAATCAAGAGATTGCTGAGAAACTATCTATCTCACTTAGTACGACTAAACATCATGTTAGTAATGCATATATCAAACTCGATGTAAAAAGTAGAAGTCAAGCTTTAATACTAAAGGACCAATTAACTTAAATAATCATAGTGAGGTTATCGTGACTTTCACACCCCTCCGTTTTGAGCAAACCTCTTTCTTGTACATCCAATTTAAGATTCGTAACTTTGTCACATATTCTAATTTCTAGTCCACTAGAAATCAATGCTTTTAATCCACATAAGGATTATAGACAAGATCACTTCTCTCAAGAAAAAAGCCCCTCTTATTTGCCCATTTCCGTCTATGAAGTTGCTATTTGACTTTGTATGAAAGTATATTGCTTGCATCGTGAGTACATTTTGACTCCATTAATAAGGCTGTTTTAATGGACCCACTATGGACTCATTATGGACTCATTATGGACTCACTATGGACTCACTCAAACCAAGACCCCATAAAAATGCCTTTTTCACCCTGTTAAGATAATTTCTGATTGTTTTTTAATATTAGCCTCGAAGATTGACTTTAAAAGAGCACTGAACACCTAACATCCAATACTTTGCAAATATACGTATTAAAAAACAAGCATTTTTACACGTCTTTATTTTTTGTTATATTCTTAATTATATCCTTGATTTACTGACTTTTATCCTTTGTTTGTTAGAATTTAGATGCCTAAAGCTAGTTTGACAGTCAACCGTTTTATTCGCTTTTATTATTAGGTAGCGTTTAATTCATAAAGTCAAGATGACTTTAGTATTGTATAGAAACAAAATAGACTGTCTTAAAAACAGTCTATGATTGATTTTTTACTATTTTTACACTATAATTCACTGACGAACGAAACATGAAGGCTATACATTGCCGTAAAAAATGGAGTATATTAACTATATTAATTACTTTATTCTTATTATCATCTGTAACAAATTGTTTAGGTCAAACTAACAATGACCAATTTGAAAATACGATTAACCAATTACATTTTGAAGCATTAGACAATGATTCAAAAACTCAACTAGCTAAAGATAACGAAGGCAATACTTGGTTAAAAATAACAGTCCCTCAAGATTTATTAAACAAGCCACTTATATTACAATTCCCTACAATTCACGTAAATAATTATAATATTTATGTGAAACAAAAAGGTCTATGGGGGAAAACAAGCATAAATACTGACTTACAAGGTGGAAAAATAAGTCCTCAATATCAAGAGAACCATTTTATCACAGATCACGAAATAATATATTTTAAGTCAAAATCCCCATATGTTCATTATGGAAAATTTATACTTGTAGAGCGTGGAGAGCATAGAAGTATTATGCTTAATACTATAATTAAAATAGAGGTTTTTTATAGTTTATTTTTACTTTCTATAGCAGTCATCTTTGCTTTGTATTCACTATTTAAGGAAAAAGTCATACTTATTTACTGCATATATATCATATCAGTCTTTTTTATATACTTAATTGAAGATGGAGCACTCTATTTTTTATGTAACAAGAAGTGTAATGAGTTACTTGTATTAGCAATACTCATGCCTATTAGCTGTCTAATTTTCTCAGTATTTATATACTATTTTTTAGATATACAAAAACTGCCTGCAAAACTGAAATACTTTTACTTATTTCAAGTATTACTATATGTCGTATTAGGTATCTTATTCTATCAAACAAATAATCCACAGTATTTCATTATAATCGTAAATACTACACTAGTATCAACTTTAATCACTTTAGCACTTGTATCAAAGTACTTTAAAGAGGATATCTCTGTTCGGTATATTACATTTTCATTTAGTGTAATTGCACTAACTTCAATGACATATTATCTTTCCATATTTCCGGGTAATTATTATCTCTCATTTGTTGAGAAAGATAAGATGCGGATAATCTATAGCATAGCATTTACTTTGGCAAGTTATTCCTTATGGATTAAAGCAAAGAAACTTAAAACAGATCATGAAAACCTACGTACTGAATTAGAACATCTAAAGGCAAAGCAAGCAAAGAAAACATATGATGATCTAAAGCAAAAAGAGGCCACTCCAATCCTGTTTCCTGAACAACGCGAAATTATTCCTACAGACACCAATAAAGCGTTATCTGATAAAAAAGAGGAAATATCTTATAAAGACATCCTTAGAGAGAAATACTTCTGTACAGATAGAGAAATAGACGTTATCTTAGGGATATGGGATGGATTATCTAATCAAGAGATTGCAGAGAAACTATCTATCTCACTTAGTACAACTAAACACCATGTTAGTAATGCATATATCAAACTTGATGTCAAAAGTAGAAGTCAAGCTCTTATATTAAAAGATACTTTGGTATAATTCCAAACAAAAAGAGCTACCTCACAGTAGCTCTTTGTTTCATTAGTTATCTATTCTCAAGAAATTCCCTTCTTTATCAAAGAGCAATTCTACTTCTTGTTGTCCATTCACTAATTCTATTTGGTAATTAGTATGTTCTTTTTCGATACTTTCAATCTTAAAAGTTCCATAGTTAGCATTAATATATGCCATAGCTTTGATTGGGATTAAAGCTAAAGGAATAGCTACATTTTGTTTTGTTTCTATCTGCTTCCAATTGCCAAGATGATCAAACTCTATTTTAAAACCATTAGATAAATAGACCTTAAACTCATCTCCTTCACGATTTAATTCTTTCTTCGCAAGAACAACTGTAGCAGTGCTAAAATATTCTTTTATAAAAGACTGCGCTACCTGAGGTAATTCTGATGCATTAATTAATATCTCGTCCTTATCTAAGTCTAAATCAACTCCTATAAACTCTTGTTTAGGATTAAAGATTAATGCAAGATTACTACTTAACGTTACTTCATATCCCTTTCTAATATCTCTATCTAACTCTATAATAGATTGCCCTTTGTAATTCTTATTTGTGAATTCTAAAATATGAGGTACTTCAGATTTCAAGAACTCTAATGGTATAGCTGAGTCATCTGACATCTCAACCTCAGTCCAATTTCCTGCACTATCAAAATCAATCTCTACTCTATTATCTAAACCACTAGTATAAGTAGTCCCATAATAATTAGGTTTCGTTACTATACTCACATGTCTAAAAGAAGCATTAGGGAATACTGTTTTTATAAAACTCCTTGAATTTTCAGGTAATTGCTTCTCACTTATTTGCTCAACATTATTTCCTTTACCATCATCGTCGCTACTACATGCTGTAAAACCAATCATTACAGTTAACAATGCAGCTAAAACAATTTTACTCTTTTTCATTTCTTTTAAATATTATTTTATTGATCTATTCTTTTAAATTCTCCTGCTTTCGAAAACTCTAATTCAAGTCCATTACTAAGTTTTACTTCATATTTTCTAGACTCCTTTTCAATCTTCACGATTGAGGTATCCTTATAGTTATTCTTTACATAAGTCACTATAGGTTTTAAGATAAACCCTGTAGGTAACGCTGACTTATTACCATCTACTTCATCCCATTCTCCTGATTTATCAAACTCTATCTCTATGTTGTCTACAAATCGTACTTTATATGACGTTGATAATAATTCTGTATCCTTCTCAACTAGGCTAATTTCTTTTCCTTTAAAATAAGTTTCTATAAAAGTTGATGCTTTCTTTGGCAATTCTGCTTTAGTAATTACTACATCTTTTGCTAATATTGATTGGCTACCTAACATTGCTACAACCATTAATAACCCTGCGAATACTCTCTTTATATTTTTCATAGTTTATAATTTTACTGTTTTACAAGACAAACTTACCAATAGAATCTGGAAAGAATTGGGAATAAAAAAAGACCTTACTTTAATTAATAAAATAAGGTCTCTTTCTTAGTCATAATACTCTTTAATCCTTTACAGTTGAAATCCTGTACGATATATTGTAAAACAATGTTTACCTTCATAGTGATATTTAAGTGATATAGTATTAGTTACTTTAACGATAGTCTGCACTAAAGACAACCCTAATCCTGTTGACTGTTCATTTGTTGCACTTCTAAAAAACCTGTTATAGATAAGATTCTCATCTAATGGCGTATTAAATACTCCCGAATTCTTTATAGTAAAATAATTAGGAGTAATTTCTATTTCTACTGTTCCTTTGGCAATATTATGTACTAAAGCATTCTTTAAAAGGTTCTGAACTAAAGTTATGGCAAGGCCTTTATCCATATTAACTATAAAAGGCTGCTCTTGCTCTGAAATACTAATATCTATAGATTTATAACTAAACATATCCTCGAAGTCTTCTACTATTTCAGTAATCACTTGATTAAAATTGACATCCTGGATATTATCAAACTGCTTATTCTCAATTTTAGTCAGCATCAACAGTGATTTATTTAACTTGATAAGCCTTCTCAAGCTTTGATGAATGGATTGAAGCTGATTCATCTGATCCTCATTAAGTCCCTCTCCTTCTACAAGTAGTTCTAATTTATTACTTATTATAGCGAGGGGTGTCTGAGACTCATGAGCTGCATTAGAAACAAAAGTCTTTTGTTGTTCAAAAGTATCTTCTATTCTACTTATCATTTTATTTACTTCTTCTTGTAAGTCTGTAAATTCTCGTATAGGAGTATTCGTGTCAGCAGTAACGACTTCTTGTCCGATAGAATAATACTTTAAATTACTTAATAATCGATAGAAAGATTGCCACACTTTACGCAGTACAAAATAGTTAATCAAAAATATGCTTAAGACTAACATAAAGTATAAAACGAGAACTGATATACCAAAGTCTGCTAGTAAATCATCTGCCTCAATAGTAGAGGTACGAATCTCTAACTGGAAATTATCACCATTCTTATCTACGAAGGTAGTCGTCAACATCCTCACGGGTTCATCATTATCATCTACATCCATGTAAACCATCTCAGTGGTAAACACATTTTTTCTAGAATAATCACCTGGAGCTAATGGAGTAATACGAAATCCACTTGTACCAAAAGACTGAAAGCTAATTAATTCAGGATTATCATACGCTTTCTTTATTATTTCATTCTTTGTGTTTTTAAGTCCATCATCTATATTATCATAAACTTCCTCCGTCATAAAAGCATAGAAAATCACTACCCAAATAGTTAGTACCACAATAATACCTATAGATAGATACTTCAGTGTGTAGTTATGTAGCTTCATATTACTCATTCGTTAGTTTATATCCCATCCCATATACAGACTGTATATTAACATCAGCTAGGTGGCTCTTTAGCTTTTTACGTAGATTTTTTACTTGTGAATAGACAAAGTCATAACTATCCGCCTCATCCATATTATCACCCCAAATATGTTCTGCGATAGAAGATTTAGTAACTAAACGATTAGCATTAACAACAAAATAATACAACAGTTCAAACTCTTTATTATTAAGCACCATCGATTTCCCCTCTACCAATACTGTCCTATCCTCTACGACAATCTCCATATTATTCCATTTTAAACTCTGAAATCCTTGTTGATTTTTGCGTCTCAGTACTGATTTGATACGAGCTAGTAATTCTGACAAATGAAAAGGCTTGGTTAAATAATCATCTGCACCTAACTCTAGTCCTAAAACCTTATCATCTATTGAATCTTTGGCTGATATGATAATAACTGAGTCTACTTTTCCCATACTCTTTAATTCTCGCAACAGATCTATACCATTGCCATCAGGTAACATAATATCTAATAGAATACAATCATAATCATAACCAACGAGTTTCTCTATACCATTCTTAAAGCAGTCTGCCTCTTCTACTATATAGTGTTCTTTCTCTAAGCTTTTTTTGATTATATCACGTAGTTCCTTCTCATCTTCAATAACTAAAATCTTCATCTTTATCTATAAAAGTTGTTTTTACTAATATACGCAATTACTCTCCTTACCTAACACGCTAACCTCCATTTTCCTTATTTGTTTAAAAAGGCGTACTAGTATTTATATAAATCACTTTTTTTAAATAAAGAAAAGACTAATTTTAGCATTCCTTAATCAAAAACAATAATACAAATGCCTACAACAGATCGATTAAATCTAAATAGAATCACACATCACGATAATGCTTTTATGTTAGAGCTAGTTAATACACCTGGTTGGTTAACATTTATCGGTGATAAGAATATTCATACAACTATAGATGCACAGCAGTATATTCAAAATATACTAGATAACACAAGTTGTGAATACTGGGTAGTTAGTAAAAAAGAAGATAATAAAGCGATAGGATTAATAACTATTATCCAAAGAGAATATCTAGAGAATAGCGATCTTGGTTTTGCCTTTCTACCAAATCAAATGAATAAAGGATATGCTTATGAGGCTACATCAGGCTTATTAAAGACATTTACTGAGGGAGATAAATATAAAAACTTATGTGCAATAACACTTCCTGAGAACAATAGTTCTATTAAGCTAATTGAACGACTAGGTTTTACATTTGATAAAATAATAGAAGCGCATAATGAAACACTTAATCTTTATCAACTAGAATTAAAATAGTCAGAATAGATTAATTTATCAAAAAAAATCCCTTTCCTATATATTAAAATACAAACGCATTTTATAGGAAAGGGAATAACTTCACATGAAGTACTAAGTCCCCACAATTCCCTCATGCGGCGACAAAATTATATATTTTTATACGAGGAACTACTATGATAACAAATAATTATTAACCATTTCATCAACATTATATATTAAATTAATTAATTACATAATTTAGTAAATTATACTCTTCTTTAGAGGGAAATACATTTCATTATTATCAATTAAAATCACACCAAAAGTCACTATCTAAAAAACCTTCTCTTACTTTATTAGACTTACTATATACTTTATAATAAATTTCATCTAATATGACAACTTTTAAGACATCATTATCTATTACAAAATAAAAAAAGCCTAGTAAATTAATACTAAGCTTTTTCAACTTTAAGCTTAACCTTAAATCTGCAACTACCATTCACTACGAATAAATTCTACTTTACATAGCTTCAATTAGCTCTGAAACCACACTGTAGTGTGCTTTAATCACTAAAATTGCTCTGTTTTGTACAATTCATTCTCGTTTAAACGTTATCTGCAGATTTAAGATCTAATATGTTATTTCTTAACGAAAGTCATTACAATAATATCACCTGATCTCAATAGTAACTTACCATCTACTACATCATAGTTTGTTACAGATTGTAATCCATTCATAAAGTCTCTATCTGCTACTCCTTCACAAAACATCATAGTAGAAGCCATTTTATCGCCTAGCTTGATACCATTTGCACCTTTTAATTCAAATGCACCATGGATATTATTGCATCCATCATTACCATAAACCTTGTGATCCTTTACTTCAAATTTCAAACTAGGTGTTTTCATTGAATATAATGATTTAAGATCTTTACCAGCTGTACTAGGTGTAGTAATAGAACTCAATACCCATTCTCCCTCTAATTGCTTACTCATATCTACTTTTTTTTCTACGACTGGTGTTGAAGTAATCTCACCTGCTGTTTTACAACTTGTAACTGTAAGAGCAAGTACTCCACTAAGTAATAATAACGTCTTTTTCATGTTTCTTTATTTATTATTTATTCCTTTTTCTCTAAGGTCTATGGACAAAATTACCATTTCATATCAGATACTCTAATAAAGAATTCTTAAAATTTTATTATTTATCTCCTCTTTTGTCTTCAAAAACACTCTTTATAGAATCTTTTTTCCTGTTTCAAAATGTAATTAGTTAGCATTCATAGGAATGTAAAAAACATAAAAAAGAGGGTGCCCTTTTGGGACACCCTCTTCTTACATTTAAATACTTTTATACTAAGAATACATCTTCGTTCTTAATTCTTTTACTTTAGGATCATCTAAGTAGTCATCGAAAGTCATATATCTATCGATAGCTCCATTAGGTGTTAACTCTAAAATACGTGTCCCTACAGTCTGTGCAAACTCATGGTCATGTGTAGTTAACAAGATAGTCCCCTTAAAGTTTTTCAACGTGTTATTAAACGCTGTAATAGACTCTAAGTCTAAGTGATTCGTTGGTTCGTCTAACATTAATACATTCGCTCTCATCATCATCATACGAGAAAGCATACAACGTACTTTTTCTCCTCCAGATAATACGCGTCCTGTCTTTAATGCCTCTTCACCAGAGAAGATCATCTTACCTAAGAATCCGCGTACATAAACTTCATCTCTTTCTTCTTCCGTCTTAGCCCACTGACGTAACCAATCAACTAAAGTTAAATCATTATCAAAGAAATCGTGATTCTCTACTGGTAAGTAAGACTGTGTAGTAGTAATACCCCACTCTACCTTACCTGCATCAGCTTGTTTATTTCCTCCTAAGATTTCATAGAACGCTGTAGTAGCACGAGAGTCTTTAGAGATCACAACTAATTTATCTCCTTTAGCCATATTAAGATTAATATCTTTAAATAGAACTTCTCCATCTATCGTTGCAGATAATCCTTCTATATTTAAGATTTGATCTCCTGCTTCTCTATCTTGATCAAAGATAATAGCTGGATATCTTCTAGAAGATGGCTTAATATCATCTAGTTTTAATTTATCAATCATTTTCTTACGAGAAGTAGCTTGTTTAGACTTTGCTACGTTCGCACTAAAACGACGAATAAACTCTTCCAACTCAGCTTTTTTCTCTTCAGCTTTCTTATTTTGTTGCGCTCTTTGTTTTGCCGCTAATTGACTAGATTCATACCAGAACGTATAGTTTCCAGAATAGTGGTTTATTTTACCATAGTCAATATCAGAAACGTGTGTACACACAGCATCCAAGAAGTGACGGTCGTGAGATACAACTAATACTGTATTTTCGTAATGAGCTAAGAAGTTCTCTAACCAAGCGATTGTCTCAAAATCCAAGTCGTTGGTAGGCTCATCCATAATCAATACGTCTGGGTTACCAAATAAAGCTTGTGCTAATAACACACGTACTTTTAGTTTAGCATCCATCTCTCCCATTGGAGTATAATGAAAATCTTCAGAAATACCTAAGTTTGATAACAAAGTAGCTGCTGCTGATTCAGCATTCCAACCGTCCATTTCATCAAAGCGAATTTGTAATTCACCGATGCGATCTGCGTTTTCATCTGTATAGTTTAAGTAAAGCTCATCCATCTCTTTCTTTACTTCATACAAATCTTTGTTACCCATCATTACAGTTTCCAGTACTGTATATTCGTCAAACATATTGTGGTTCTGATTAAGAACTGACATACGTTTTCCTGGTTCTAAAGAAACGTGACCTGATGTTGGGTCAAAGTCTCCTGATAATATTTTTAAGAATGTAGATTTACCTGCACCATTTGCACCGATAATACCGTAGCAGTTACCTTGAGTAAAAGTTACATTAACTTCGTCAAATAAAATTCGTTTACCAAACTGAACTGACAGATTCGAAACTGTTAACATTGTTATCTATTAAATTTAAATTGCTTGCAAAATTACTAATTTTAAAATTAGAAACACCTATATTTAAAATGAATCGAGATATTGTCTTACTTTAACCAATCATTAACAACATAAGACATCACTAAAACTTAAATTTGCTCTATAACATCTACAATTATAGACTTTAAGATTCTAATGCAAAAAATATTACATAACAGGACTTTATTATTACTACTATTACCAGCGATAAGCCTAGTGACCTCATGTCAAAAGAAATTTGACCCTAAGGACTATAAGGCTTATTTCCAAGGGGAAATTATAAATCCTACTTCTAATTATGTACTATTCTGTAAAGATAATGAGGTTATTGACACCTTATTTCTAGATGCAAACAACAAATTTTATAAGAAATTTGACTCTTTAACTCCAGGAATGTATATCTACAAGCACAATCCAGAGTTTCAATATGTCTATTTTGACAAAAATGATAGTATAACTCTTCGCCTTAATTCAAAAGACTTTGATCATTCAATCATTTTCTCAGGAAGAGGAGCAGAAAAGAACAATTTCTTAATGAACCTTACTGTAAGAAACATTATGGATGAAACTGAAGGATACAGTGCCTTTGATGTTTCTCCAGAAAAATTCACACGTAGAATAGATTCTGTACATGCAGCAAGAACAACATATTACTTGAGAAATAAAGCAATTATTAGTTGGTCTGATGACTTTGATCTATATGCTAAAGCTAAACTTGACTTACACTTCTATTCACTAAAAGAACTATATCCTACAGCCCATTTCGTAAGAACAGATGAAGATGTTAGAAAGAAACTTCCTAAGGACTATTATGCTTTCAGAAAAAAAATAAACTTTAATGATCCTCGTTTATTAAAGTATTCATCATTTACTAAATACTTAGCCATAATGCTTAATACGATAGTAAATGAACCAGAGGCAAATCTTCTACCAGAAAACAAATTTGACAAATACATTGACAAATTAAACATAGTAGATACCTTAATTAAAAACAATAAGGTTAAGAATGCCATCTTTGATAATATTGCTTTTATCTATTTACTAGAAGATCAGAACTTAACTAATAACGATTTGTTCCTAGATAGATACTTCGAACTATCTACAGATAGAAATCAGCATAACGAGATCATACAAATACAACAGGCCATCCAAAATCTGAAGTATGAGAATAAGCTACCTGAAGTAGCTCTAGTTAATGCTAATAGTAAAAAAGTAAGCATCAACTCAATGATCAATAAGAAAACCCTAGTTTTCTTTTGGACCAAAAATGGAATGGCTCATGCTGATGCCGCTCATCAACTAGCTGCAGAGTTAAAAGCTGATATTCCGAATATAGATATTATATCTATCTGTATCGATGGAGATCAAGGAGAATGGCTTAATATCATTAAGAGATATCCTTCTAGTGGTATTATCGAACTGCGTACTGACGACTTCAATCAAATGAAGGATAAGTGGATCATCACTAAGATACAACGCTCAATGATATTAGATAAAGATGGTACTATAATAGATCCTTTCATCAATATCTTTGACAAAAACTTTGAGAGTTTATTAAAATAATGAGCTCTTAGGCATCTAAATATACAACTAGCTTTACATAGCTTAAAACAGGTCTTAAAGCACACTATTATGTGTACTTTAAGACCTGTTTTTTTTTATAATTCATTCTCGTCTAAACCATATCTACAGATTTGAGATTTTATATTTATTAGCAACCGCATTCTCTTATAAGTTCTTGCCTAATCCGTGCAGGTTACATGCTCAGAGTCCCCCATTTTACAAGTAAATCCGCATGGATTCAGCTATTATCCCTCAATTATCCGAGCGCAGAAGATTATAACCTCACCTAAATATCCAAAATATTAATCCACTTAGTCAAAAAGTGAGTTTATTGATTCTATTATGGCGAGTCTATTTTCACTTTTTACACATCCATATTCTATGTTTTCTTACATGTTATAAGTAGAAAATGCCAATCATAATCTATCTATTTCCAAACTATATTATCTCAAATAACTTCTGTTTTCTATAGTTTTTTACGCGTAAACAAGTTTTTATAGACTCCAATCAATTACACTAATCCTACTAAACATAGGCTTTGCCACCATTAAATACATTTTTATCACACGATAAAACACTTACTTCCAAAGCTTTGGTTTTTTTATTAAAAAAGTATTATTTTACTTTGGAAAAGTAGAATAAAAAGCAATATATTTGCAACGTCAAAAACAGTAAGTATTATGCTTTACTAAAAAAGACATATTTAATCTTTATGATTAAAATGGTCCAATAGCTCAGCTGGATAGAGCAACTGCCTTCTAAGCAGTAGGTCTCAGGTTCGAATCCTGATTGGATCACAAAAAGTCCTTGTCAAAACGGGGACTTTTCTTTTTTTTAAACATCAAAAGTTATTTATAACGTATTGATATATTTTTAATCCTTTAGTGATTAAATGGTCCAATAGCTCAGCTGGATAGAGCAACTGCCTTCTAAGCAGTAGGTCTCAGGTTCGAATCCTGATTGGATCACAAAAAAGCCCTTGTTTATTAAACAAGGGCTTTTTTATTAAACCTAGATTACGTGATAGTCATGCAAACGAAAAGTAATTATAAAAAATAACGGATCAATCTCAAAAGTTGTGTTTATGCATAAAGTTTAGTCAATCTGTATAAGAAGAAGTCAATATCTCTTACTCCTCTAAATTGAGCCCTGAATGCTTTAATTTTGGCATTAAAT
>NZ_NSGJ01000050.1 GCF_002286775.1 Myroides sp. N17-2 | reverse complement strand
TAAGACTGCTTCGCCTAATTCTACTTCTCCATTGATTAAGATCTCTCCTCCTTTAATAGATGATGGAGTACCTTGAGCTACCTCGATTTTATTGATAATATTCTCGATTACCTCTTGTAAGTTATCTCCTTCAATAATAGTAGAACTATTGTCAAAATAGATAGAATTAGCACGAATACTTATCGTCATTAAAGGCGTGTCTTTATGTTCCCCATCAAAGAAATCATAGATACCTTGCTCTTTACCTTTTCTCTCTACAATACTTAAAGTATTAGCATTAAAATCAACTCCTTTACCTACTTTGTTTCCTTCTTTATCATAATCCGCTTCACTGAAATAAGTAAAAGTTCCGTTTTGATTATCTTCTAATACCGTTACAGTTTCATTACTCTTAACGATTTCTTTGATTACTTCTTCATTGGCATCTACCCATACTACTTCTCCTGAAGCATTAGTAATCAAGATTTGTTTCTTACCTCCTGCTTCTATCTTTTCAGTTGTTATAGCACTTGGAGCAATACTTAAAGTCATTTCTTTTAAGACTGCTTCTCCTAATTCTACCTCACCATTGATTAAGATCTCTCCTCCTTTAATAGAGGATGGTGTTCCTTGAGCTACCTCTATTTTATTGATAATATTTTCGATTACCTCTTGTAGATTATCTCCTTCAATAGTAGTAGAACTATTGTCAAAATAGATAGAATTAGCACGAGTACTTATCGTCATTAAGGGTGTATCTTGATGTTCTCCATCAAAGAAATCATAGATACCTTGCTCTTTACCTTTTCTCTCTACAATACTTAAAGTATTAGCATTAAAATCAACTCCTTTACCTACTTTGTTTCCATCTTTGTCATAATCCGCTTCACTGAAATAAGTAAAAGTTCCGTTTTGATTATCTTCTAATACCGTTACAGTTTCATTACTCTTAACGATTTCTTTGATTACTTCTTCATTGGCATCTACCCATACTACTTCTCCTTTAGCATTAGTAATCAAGATTTGTTTCTTACCGCCTGCTTCTATTTTCTCTGGTGTAACTCCCCCTTTTGCAATAGATAATTGCATCTCGTTTAGGGCAGCTTTTCCACCATTATCTACTTGGATAGATCCATCAGTTGAACTAACTTCTTTTCCTTTAGCTGCTACAGTTGTATAAATAGTATTTTGAACTATAGTATCTTTTAATATTTCTTCAATATTATTAATTACACTATCAGTCACATCAATAACTGCTATATCACCAAGCTCATTCTTATATATGTATTTCCCATTATCACCCTCTGTAATAGTAGTAACGATATTCAAATCTTTGATAGGAGTTTTAACTTCCAACCCTTTTGAATCCTCAAGTACTAAAACATCATCTCTTACTTCTAGCACTTTATTTCTAGGGAAGCTATCGATATTATCAAGTATATCTTGATTGTTCAATAATCGAACCCACTTCATCCCATTCCAATAATAAAATCCAGCGCTTAGTACCGTATTATTAGTTGTATTAAACACTAATAGACTAGTCTCTACATCTCCTTTATTTATATTTGATTTGTCTGTTAAATCATTCAAAGGGATTCTAGGAATTAATACTCCTCTATAATCTCCTTTGTCCGCTTTTAATTCTAATAATGCTGACTTATGTGGCGATTTAACTCCAATACCAACCTGAGAAAAAGCTATACCGCTCATCATTAAAACCCCAATAGTAATTACTCTCTTTTTCATATCTTTTTATATAAGCTTGTACAATTAACAATAGACTTCAACAGCATAAACAATAGCAATTTCTTTTTATATTACTGTTAGTCAATAGCTAAAAACCAAAAACCGTACCAAACTCAAAAAAGATAAAAAAATTAAAACAACAGCAACTTATATATATTATTTAAAAATAATCATCAATTAAAATAATAAAAAAGAGAGATTATTATCATAACAAAAAAGACCACCATTGCTTAATGGTGGTCTACTTATTAAATTCTTTAAAAAAATGATTAGTGTATCATTTGAGATACTATGATCATTATTTATTTGAATAAAAGAAAGAGTGACTAATCTCTTCTCCTATATAAATTATTCTACTTTTACTCTTACTCGTTGATTAGGATTAAAAAATATTTTACAATCATTAACTACTACAGTTAACTTTGTTGGTCTTGAGCGATAAACTTCTCGTCCAAAAGGCCCAAAGCCACCTGGTCCGTTATTTTGCCCTGTAGCTGAAAAATAAACAGAATATTCTCCTTTCTCTAAATTATCTGTAGCTGTAAAAGTTACTTCCCCACTATTCGAATTATATTCCCATATACCTACTCCATTTTCAGTATATTTAAAATTATTACTTGCATTTAAAGCATAACCTTTTTCATCTTCAAAACGAAAACTACTATAATTAATATACCTACTATCATTTCCTCCACGAGGACTTGTTACTGGTCCTGAATAAAACCAAGCTTCTTTATATGGAGCTATACGAACTTTTTTACCATCTGTATTTCCAACACACAGATTAACAAACATATCTTCCATATAAGGCTCATAAGGAAGACTAACCTTCACATCTTTAATCAAATGTTTTTCATAAGCCCCTCCAGTTGCAGCAGCAAAACCTATCTTGAAGTTATCTGGCACTTGGGTTTTAAAATTGTATAGATTTCCTAATTGATCTCTTGTTTTAAATTCGTTAGGGTAAAAAAACTCATCAATTACATTTTTTTCTCCATGTTCATCTTTAACTTTAACCTCTACATAACTCCCTCCTCTGCCACTATCTGGAGTTATAAGAACGATTACTGTATTGTATTCTATATTTCCGTAATAATCCCAACCCGTATACATTTCGAACTTCTTACTTGAGTTATCCTCACGCTCTTCATATTCACCAGTGTCAAAATTTAAAAAGGCTTTATTAATTTTCCACCTATTATCTGCATTGATAGTATGCAAAACGGGATATCCTTTATATCTATTATTACCATCCTGTGCTCCACGAATAGTAACATGACTGCCTATTTCATCCCAATTATACTTAGCAATACCTTCTCTTCTCTCATGTCCTGCTGATGATCTTGATTTAAAATCTCCATAGACATCTAATCCTACAGCAAGATATCCTCCATTTAATCCAGGTACATTATTACTTGTATTATCACTATTTCTATAAGCATATCCTAAACTTGCCCCATGACCCCCAATCGCAAAACTCTTTTTACTGTCATATAAAAACATAGTAAGTCCATCTCCATATCTTCCATTATATTCTTCACCATCTATCATAGCATATTTAAATTCTACAATAATACCAAACTCTGAAGTAAAAGGAATCTCATCTAATGCGAAACCACTAAATTCTTGCGGTTCCCCTCTATAATTTTTATAAGTTAATGCAATTCCATCTGCTGAATACCGCTCTGAATCATCATAGACATTATTACCAAAATACTCTGTAATCACACTTGGCTTATCATCCCCAGTTAAAGGAAGAAAATAAGGAAAAGTTCTTGCCTGTTGCCCCCAAACAAAACTTGTTAATATAAAAGCTATTACTATTATTATTTTATTTTTCATCTTCCACTCTTATTTACAAATGAAGTGAAAAGCCTATTGTACATCTTAATATAAATAGGCTTTTCAGCTTTTAATCCCTTACTCTAAACACTATATTAAAATAAGTGTCATTACTTACTTGTGCATCATCCCTAACTTCATAATGTAATACTCCTCCATCGTCGATTTCAACACTGCTAAATACTTCTTCATCGTAATAAAGAACATAGTAATCCAACTCATTATAACCTAAAACAGGTAACGATGGTTTCTGAGCACCAGGATTTACAGATTTTGGAGTTCCAAATTGCTCTACATAATAATCGTGAACATCAACTTCACCAGAGTCGCCAGATTCTACAGTAATATAGAATGATGGAGCATAAAAGAACTTTGGCATTGCTCCTTTACTTGAACCTCCTCCTGTTCTCCATTCTACTCCCCCACGTCCATTAGAAGTTAAAACTTGTCCGTCAGGTGCTTGATCATCGTTATAATCTAAAGAACTTAATTTTTCAACTCTAACTCCTTCATTTTTAATAACATCTCCTTGTACTGCACCGTTTTTAATCTGTTTACTATCTACAGCACTTGTTGTTATATGCTTATTTTGAATAGCTCCTGATTCAATATGATCACCTGTAATTGAGCCTTTTTTAATATCTAAGTTTACTGCTTTTAATACTGTTTCAGTTGAACTACTACCTCCATTTATGCTAATTGGCCCACTACCTGTTAATGTCGCCTTTGTCACACTCTGTCCAGTAGCGGCTTTATAAGCTACTTTACCACCTGCTTCTACTGTTAAGACATGTCCTACAACAGCATTACCTGCGCTCATTTTATTATTAGTTACAGCTCCATCTAATATTTTATAATTAGTAATATTATCATTTGCTATTTTATCTGTCGTTACAGCGCCATTACTAAGGTGTGCAGTATCAATATTACTTGGGTATATCTCTTTTCTTCCTACTGCATTTTCAGCAATCTGTCCGTTTCTAACAGCTTCTTTACCTATTTTATTTGTGGTAATAGCACCATCAGCTATATGGCTGTTTTGAATTGATTTCTCTACTATCTCAAGTATCATATCCTTCAGTACAGCATCTTTACCATCTGTTACTTTTATTGGGCCAGTTCCTTTCAATTCTCCCGTTGTAGTAGGACCTGCAGGAGCAAGATAACTAACCCCCCCTTTACCATCTGCTGTTAATACATGTCCTGATAAAGCCTTATCAGAACTCATTTTTGCAGTATTAACTGCTTTATCATTAAGTTGCGTTGTCGAAACTGCACTATTTGCAATTTTAATACCTGTTACAGCTCCAGTTCCAATCTTAGTAACGGTTACAGCACCATCTGCTAATTGAGCTTCTTTAACAGCTTTATCAGCTATCATACCTGTAGCTACCCCTTTACTACCAATCGCTACTGTAGCGTCTCCTAATAATGCTTTGGCTGCTCCACTGCCTGTTACAATAATTCCTGCTCCTGCTGTTAATGGCTTAGCTGTAGCTACTATTGATTCGTTTACATTTTTAAACTCAGCACCACCTTGCCCATCAGAAGTTAATACTAATCCTCCACTTGTCTCAGGCGTACTGATATTCTCTTGTGTAATCGCTCTTCCACCGATATGTTCGTTCTTAACTCCACCTTTCGCTAACGCAATATCTAATGCTTGCATCCCAGCTTTATTATCTGGAATAGTTAAAGATCCGTCATGAGAAGTAATTGCTTTTCCTTGTGCAGTAGCCACAGTTTCCATCGTTTGATACTTTGTAGCTCCACTGCCATCTGCTACTAAGAAAGCTCCTGGCGCAATATTATTTACACCTGATGCTGAACTAATCTTATCAGTTGTTACAGCTCCTGCTTTAAGGTGTTTAGTCTCAACTCCACTATCTTTGATAGCGATACTTGTTTCTTTTAATAAAGCTTTATTTCCTGCCGATACAGTAATAGACCCATCACTTTTTAAGTCAGCTCCTTGTCCATCAAATGCGGTATTGCTCAATGCTTTGTATTCAACTTTACCAGCTCCTACTGATGTTAATACAGTATTAGCTACTGCAGTTCCTGCAGACATTTTATCAACAGTTACTGCCGAATTTGCCAATTTATCAGTTGTAATTCCACCAGTAGCAACGTCTATAGAAGTTTCTACTAATACAGCATTTAATCCATCTCCTTTTGTAAAAGCAAGTGATTGTCCTAATGCAAGATCTTTTCCTCCTACTTGTACAGCTGTCTGATCTACTAAATCAAATCCACCAGTATCATTCGATACTAATATTTTATCTTTTCCGACAGGTACTCCAGCTTCTTTTGAACTTAACTTTGTTCTATCGATACTATTATTAGCTATACTTAATTCTGCATCTGCCAATAAAGTATTCACTCCCGTTCCCTTCGTTAATGTAATAATATTATCAGTGGTTAAGTTTCCAGCTGTATTAGTAACAATATCTTTTAGTTCTCCCCAGAATACTGTTCCATCATCCTTCGTTGTTAAAACACTTTTAGCTGCTGCCCCCTCTGGTGATATCTTCGCCGCTGTAACTGCTAAATCTGCTATTTGCAAATTAGTTACTGCATTATCAGCAATCTTCTCTGTTTTAATTCCCTTAGGAGCTACATTAATCGTAACATCTTCTAATGTTTTACCTAACCCATTTTCAGAAACTAGTAACGAACCATCAGTTATTATATTTCCTTTATTCTTAATGATATTGGCATTCAGCACTTGGTAAGACACATCTTTTCCATTAGCGCCTACTACTGGTACTGCTCCTTCTGGAGCATTGCCTCCGTCTAATTTAGAAATAGCAATAGATTGGTTTCTTATCCCTAAACTAACATCCCCTAATACTTTACCAACTCCATTGTCAACTGTAATACCATCTGCCGTTTTAATATCTCCTTTTCCTGCTAATTCTTTTGTAGACAAAGCCTTATAAGTTACTTCTCCTGTTGCATTTGCTACTGCTACTCTATCTGCAACTCCTGCTCCTGCATTTAGTTTATTTGCTTCAATCGTTTTATTCCCTATATTTCCATTCTTAATAGTCTCTGGGGCAACATGAGTTCCTTTTACTCCGCCTGCTTTTAGAGAGACCTTTACTTCTGTACCATCAGCACCATAGAGAACATTTGCTCCGTTTGCACTTACACCAATAGCATCATCACCTACTAAATCACCTTGCATAGCAGCTGCTGTAGCAAGACTTCCATCAACAAACGCCGTGTTACCTGATCCATCTGCGATAAGAACTGATCCTTTTTTTGCTATATCTTCTCCTAATTGTGAAGTAATCTTATCTGATGTTACAGCAAGGTTTTGGATATGCTCTGTTGCAATTCCTCCAGCATTAATCTCTAACCCTAATTCTTGCAACAATACTTGTGAAGCATCTCCCGAAACTTTTAATGAATTATCTACCGTTAGCATCTTTCCTGTTGGAACCACAGCCATAGGTTGGTATTTCACAGTACCATCAGCTTGAACTACTGGTACATAATCTGCTTTTCCAAGTCCCGCAAATAACTTATCTTCTGTAATAGCTCCTTTTGCTACTTTTCCTTCTGTTACTCCCCCATCTCTAAGTGAGATAGTCATTTCATTTAAAGCTGCTTTTTCTCCGCCAACTACTGTTATTGCGTTATCAGTAGAAATAGTTTTACCTTGAGCAGCTATTGTATTATAGATTTCCTCTTTAACAGAAACCTCTTTTAGTAACTCTGTGATATTCTCAATAATTATCCCTTGAATATCTATTGTTGCTAACGCTCCATTTCCTGATTTGTCTAAGAAAGTATATTTACCACTTCCATTATCGGCAATGGTTAGTGTATTTGCATTAAATGTTATACCGGCAGTGCCATTGGCTATATCATCCTCGTTTCTATAGGTAAACGTACCATCTGTATTATCCGTTAGAACAGTTACTTTTTCGTTTACCTTAACAATCTCTTCAATAATAGAATCTGTTGCGTCTACCCATTGTGCTTTACCTCCTTCATTAGTAATCAATAATTGCTTCGCTGCACCACCTTTTATCTTAGTAGTTGTTACTGCTTCATCTGCAATAGTCAATTTCATATTTTTAAGAACAGATTTGTCTACACTTTCCAATCCGTTTACTAAAATACCTTCTCCAGATAAAGCTCCTTTCTCAGTTTCTAATTGTTCTATCTTTTGAGTAATATTAGTAATTGCTTCTTCAACAGTATTGTAAGACACATCCCCTTCAAAAATAATATGACTTGCACGAGTATCTATTGTCGCAACAACACCTCCATTTGCTTTAGATCTATCTTTTAAAATAAATACTCCAGGAGTTGTTGTATCTGCACTTAATGTATTTGCATTAAAGTTAACTCCAGTTGCACCTACTTTGATATTACCCTTATGATCTACATCATTTTCATTATAATAAGTAAAAGTACCATCCTTATTATCTTTTAGAACTGTAACTGACTCATTGTGCTTTACTATATCTTTAATTACATTTTCATTTGCATCTGCCCATCTTACATCACCAAGTGCATCAGTTATCAGAATAGTTCTTTTCTCTTCCCCCTTCATTTTAGCTGCCGTTACAGCCTGATTCTGTATCTTATCAGTAGATACCGCATCAATAGCCAACTTCTCATTTGTAATACTTGAATCATTAAGACTAAGTTTTACTTCAGTAAGTGTTGCCTCTGTTCCACCTACTACTTTAATAGCATTGTCTCCTTTAATTTCTTTACCTTGACTACCGATTACCTCTTTTAAAGTTTGGAATTCTGCTCCTCCTAAACCAGTTGACGTTAAGACTTTTCCTGCCGCTTCAGTAGTTCCTATTTTATCCGTTGTTACATTCTTATCTGCTATATGCTTAGCTTGAACTCCTCCCGCAGCAATACTAATATTAGTTTCTTTTAATACTGCTTTATTGTCAACAGGAATATCCAGAGATCCATCTGATACTAAGTTGGCCTCAGCTCCTTCAAAAGCGCTATTACTCAATTTTTTATAGGCTACCTTTCCACTTCCATCGGCTGTTAATACAGCTCCTAAATCTGCGTTAGTACCAGCTACGCTTGATGATATCTTCGCTGTAGTAACTCCCCCATCTCTAAGAGAGATTGTCATTTCATTAAGCGCTGCTTTTTCTCCACCGACTACCGCTATCGAGTTATCAGTAGATACTTTTTTTCCTTGAGCTGCTATTGTATTATAGATTTCTTCTTTAACAGAAACCTCTTTTAATAGCTCCGTAATATTCTCTATAATAGTTCCTTGAATATCAATTGTAGCTAATGCTCCAATACCTGATTTATCAGAGAACACATATTTGCCTTTTCCATTATCAGCGATACTCAGTGTATTAGCATTAAAGGTTATCCCTGCTGTACCATTCGCTATGTCAGCCTCATTTTTATAAGTAAACGTACCATTTGTATTATCTGTCAATAACGTTACCTTCTCATTCACTGTTATGATCTCTTGAATAATAGCATCAGAGGCATCTACCCACTGTGCCTTACCACCTTCATTAGTAATCAGAAGTTGCTTCGCTGCACCACCTTTTAATTTAGCAGCTGTTACATTCTCATCCGCTATTTTAGTAGTAGTTACAGCATTGTCAGCGATATGCGTATTCTTTACTCCATCAACAGCGATACCTATCTCCGTTTCTTTTAATACAGCCTTGTTATCTAAAGGAATATTTAGTGATCCATCTGATAACAGATTCGCTTCAGTACCTTCAAAAGCAGTATTGTTTATCTTCTTATACACTACATTTCCATTTCCATCTGCTGTTAATACAGCATTCTCTAAAGCACCTTCTGATGATATCTTCGCTGGAGTAATTCCTTTGTCTTTTACATCAATAGAAATATCTTTTAATACAGCATCTACACCATCACTAATTTCTAAAGTACTTACTGAAGTTAAATCCCCTGTTGGAGTTGCAACTACGTCTTTAGGTATAAATTTAAACCCTCCTGTTCCATCTGTAGCTAATAACAAATCTTCATTCTCATTAACACCTACAGTTTTCACAGAACTAAGTTTTGCTTTCGTTATACTTTTATCAGCTATACTTAATTTTATATCTTCTAATACCGCATTTACACCATCACCACCAGACATTTCAATAATACCATCTGTCGTAAGATTACCTGCCGTTTCTGTCACGATATTAGATAATTCTACCCATTTAGTATCTTTATTTAAACCACTAATTAAGACTCTTTTCTCTCCGCCTGCTCCTTCTGATGATATCTTATCATTAGTAACAGCATTATCAGTTAACTGAGCAGTCCCTATTCCTTTATCTTTAATCTTTAAGTTAACTGCTTTCAATAAAGCATCTGCTCCTAAACCAGCATTAGTAATCTCAATAATACCATCAGTGGTTAAAGGTGCTTTATCGGTAATTACATCTGATTTTAGAGGTTGGTAAGAAACAACCCCGTTTAAACCAACAGTCGCCACAGCTCCTTCAGCTGCACCAGTTGCATCTAATTTAGCTGCTGTTATATTTTTATTAGCTATATGCACTGTCTTCACTCCTTCCGTAGCAATACCAATATTTAACTCTGCCAATCCTGCCTTGTTGCCTTCTGGAATATTCAGAGACCCATCTTTTGAAGTCAATGCCTTACCTTGATTAGCTACAGTATTAAAGATATCTCCTTGTACCGTTACATCATTTAATATTGTCGTAATACTATTAATAACAGCTGCACTAACATTTATTGTTGCTATAGGAGTGTCTTCACTTGTTTTATCAAAGAAGTTAAACGTGCCTGTACCTTTATCATTTACATCTTTTACCTCTTTTATTGTCAAGGTATTTGCATCAAAAGTAACTCCAGCAGTACCATTCTTTATATCGTTCTCATTTTGATACGTGAATGTACCATTATCCATCACAGACAATATAGTTACCGTCTCATTGCTATTTACTACATCCTTAATAATAGCATCAGAAGCAGGTACCCATTGTACTGTTCCGTCTTTAGTTACCAAGATATACTTATCTGTACCAGGCGTTATCCTATCAATATTCACCCCTTTTTCAGTAAGCCCTATTTCCACATTAGACAATACTTTCCCAGTGCCATTATCTACTGACACGCCGTCTTTAGTAGTGATATTTCCTTTATTAGCGATAACATCACCACTAATCGCTTGATAACGTACTGTACCATCTGCCTGAACCGTTGCTACAGCTCCTTTCGGTGCTACACCACCATCTAACTTAGCCGCCGATATTGTTTTATTAGCGATATCATCATTTAAAATAGTTTCATTCTTGATATGAGCACTTGTGATTCCACCTGTATTAATTGAAATCTTTGTTTCCTTTCCATCTACTCCAAATAATACATTTTTTCCTCCAGCAATATTAATTACAGTATCTTCTCCTACTAAATCCCCTTGCATTGCTGGTGTTAGAGCATCTGTCGGCGAAACGAAAGTTGTTTTCCCTAAACCATCAGCTGTTAAAACAGCCCCATTAACAGATCCTACAGATCCTATTTTAGCAGTAGTCACTGCACCATCCTTAAGATGACTCGTTTTAATTCCGGATTCTTTAATATTAAGAATAAGCTTGTTTAAGGCTGCCTTTTCTCCTCCTGTTATTGCCACTGAACCATCTGTACTCTCTACTAATTGGCCTTTGTTTTGAACAACATTGAATATCTCGTTCTTTACATCTTCATTACTTAGAATTTCTGTAATATTATTAACGACACTTGCCTTTACATCAATTATAAAGATTGGGTCCTCCTGAGATAAATCGTAAAACTCAAACGTACCTGTTCCTTTTCCATTAACAGTGACTTCTTCTATTGATAGCGTATTAGCATTAAAAACTTCTCCTTTTGATCCCTCTATAAAAACACCATCTGCATCAAAACAAGCTTCATTATAGTAAGTAAAACTTCCTTTTCCTAAATCCTCTATATACGTAATAGCCTGTTTACTTTTAAGTATATCTTTGATAATAGCATCTGTAGCATCTATCCACTGCACATCACCATTGCCATTCGTTACTAATAACTGTCCATTTTTTTTACCTGGTTCTATTTTAGCAGGAGTCACTGCTTTGTTAGCAATAGTCGTTGTAGTAACACCATCTTTTGCAATATCTAATTGCATAGCATTCAATACTGCTTTATCACCTGCACCTCCCACTGCGATAGAAGCCTTTGGTGAAGTAACTGCTTTTCCTTGAGCAGCCACAGTAGTATATATTTGTTCTTTTACTTCTGTGCTATTTAGTATCTCTGTAATATTCTCTATGACCGTTCCAGCAACATCTATCGTCATTAAAGGTGCGTCTAAACTTGTTTTTCCATCATAGAAAACATATACTCCTTGTTTTCCTACTTTTTCTTCTATTTTTAAGGTATTGGCATCAAAATCAATACCTGCCCCACCATTCTTTATATCACTCTCATTCTTGTAATTAAATGTACCATTTGGATTAACTGATAAGACAGTTATCGTCTCGTTATGATCAATTACATCTTTAATGATTGCATCAGAAGCAGGTACCCATTGTACTACTCCATCTTTCGTTACTAAAAGATATTTATCTTTACCTGGTTCTATTTTAGAAGGAGTAATTCCCTTATCTGCCACCGAGATTTTAGCATTTGCCAACACTGCTTTTTCTCCACCTTCAATTTTAATTGAGGCATCTCCCTTCTCTAATCCTTTACCTTGTGCGGCTACTGTTTCGAAGATTTGTTCTTTTACTTCTGTACTGTTCAATATTTCCGTAATATTCTCTATTACTGTTCCAGCAATATTAATGGTAGCTAAATGTTTCACTCCATCATTAAAGATATACTCCCCTTTACCATTATCTGCAATAGTTAAGGTATTGGCATCTATCTTAGTTCCCTTAGTTTTATCAGGAGTACCGTCTGCTTTAATCTCTTTCTCATTATAATATGTATAAGTACCGTCGTTGTTATTTACAACTACAGTAACTACTTCATTTGTTTTTACAACATCTTTAATGATTGAATCAGTCGCAGCTACCCACTGTACTTTCCCTTCTTTAGTAACTAAGATATACTTATCCGTACCTGGTTTAATCTTATGTGTAGTTACCGCTCCATCATTAATTTTCGTTGTAGTAATAGCCCCATCCTTAATCTTCTCCGTAATAATAGCATCATTAGCTATCGTCAACTCCATATCTTTTAACACAGATCCTGCCAACTGAGGATCTCCATTAATCAAGATACCCTGCCCACTTAAAGTAGCAGGTTTACCTTGAGCAACTTCTATTTTCTGAATAATATTATCTATTACCTCTTGTAAGTTATCTCCTTGTATAATTGTTGAGCTATTCTCTAAGTAGATTGACTTAGCACGCGTACTAATAGTCATCAATGGTGTATCAAGCGAAGTACCATCAAAAAAGTCATAGATACCTTTATCCTTTCTTTCTACAATACGCAAGGTATTGGCATCAAATAACTCTCCTTTTCCAATAATAGGCGCTCCATTCTTATCAATTCCATTCTCATTATAGTAAGTAAACTTACCGTTATGATGATCAACTAATACAGTAACCTTCTCATTTGCCTTAACTGCTTCTTGAATTATTTCATCTGTTGCTGCAACCCATTGAGCCACCCCATTCTTTGTTACCAATAATTGTTTATCTGCGCCTGGTTTAATCTTTGCAGACGAAACTCCTTTATCTTTAAGAGATATTGTCATCTCTGATAAAGTAGCTTTATCACCTCCTACTATTGCTACAGCGTCGTCTCCTGAAACCTTTTTACCTTGAGTGGCTACTGTTTCGAAGACTTGCTCTTTGACTACTTTTTCATTTAAAATCTCTGTGATATTTTCAACCACTGTTCCTTTTACATCAATTGTAGCTACTGGAACAGTCTGACTTCTTCCATCATAAAAACTATACTTACCATCAGTAGTTGCAACAACTTTTAATGTATTCGAATCAAAATTACTACCTGTTGATCCCTCTATGAATTTACCATCTTTATCAAAACATGATTCATCATAATAAGTAAGCGTTCCATCCTTATTATCTTCTAATAACGTAATCGCTTGATTTAATGTCAAGATCTCCTTGATTGATTCATCTGTAGCACTAACCCATTTTACAGTACCACTTTTGGTTGTAATTAAGAAAGTTCCATTAGCACCAGGTGCTATCTTAGAAGGTGATACTCCTTTATCTGCAATAGATATTTGCATTGGATTTAATACCGCCTTTTCTCCATTGTCTATTTTAATAGATCCATCAGTAGCTGTTGTGGCTTTACCCTTAGCTGCAACACTATTATATATTTCTTCCACTACTGTTTCATCCTTAAGAATCTCAGTAATATTATTAATTACATTTCCTGTTACATCTATAACTTTCTTATCTCCTAACTCATTTGTATAGACATACTTTCCTTTCTCTACTTCAGTGATAGTAGTCACTATATTAAGATCTTTGATAGGAGTCTTTACTTCTCCCCCCTTAGTATCTAATAACACTAACTCATCCCCCTTAACACCTAAGACACTATTTCTAGGAAAATTATCAAGATTGTCAATAACATCTTTGCTATCAATAACACGAACCCATTCAGTCCCCTTCCAATAGTAAAAACCTGGAGTTAAAACGTCATTATCAGTAATATTAAAAACTAACAAACTAGTTGCTATATCACCTTTATTTATAGTAGATTTATCCGTTAAGCCCTTTAAAGGTATACGAGGAATTAACATCCCTCTATACTCACCTTCATTCGCTTTCAATTCTAATAATGCAGATTTATGCGGTGCTCTCACGCCAATACCTACTTGCGAAAAAGCAAGACCACTCATCATTAAAACTCCGATAGTAATTACCCTTTTTTTCATATTCTTCAATTATATTCCATTATAAATGTACTCATTTATTAACAAAATTATCTATAATAAAACACCCTATTAATAAACACTTAAATAAGCATATTTAATACTTAACAATAAATACTCAATTTAAAAAGCACATTATCTAAAAATTACTTAATTATTAAAACTTTACTAAAACATACTGTGCAAGTATTTATTTAGCTTCTTTTAAAATGATTTTATTTTTTTTAAATATTCTATATTAAAGACATAAATCACCTCTAACAATTTCGCGTACCTCTAATAAATACAAGCATTTGTTTTTTTTAAACTAACTAGTTAAAAATCAAAGTACATTAAGTAAAAACCAAAAACTATACCATAAATTAAAATATGATTAGAATTTTATTAGAAATAAAAAAAGGATACCCTTTCGGAATATCCTTTTTTTTATTTCTCTTCGTTAAGAGCTCTCTATTAGTTACTTTATTAAAAACATAAATCATAATATGAAGTAAAACTAATCTATTTTTTATGTTTAATCATTAGCTACTTTTTGAATCATATTAACTAATATATTAGTATTCACAGAAATAGGGTTATTTCCATTTTTAATAATGGCACCAGTGGCATTAAACCCATAATCAAACGAGAACATTGTTGATGGTGGCACTGTAGCATCTATAAATAAATATCTATAATCAACATGCCTAAACACAACTGCTGCATCTTTATTCCCTGCAGCTAAAGATACCAAAGCTTCAAACTTAGTTCCAGTTGTAACTGCCCCACATCCATTACCATTAGTAATAAAATAGTAATTTCTTAAAGGCGTAGGCCCTACCAGAATTGGATCGGCCGTATTTATAATAATCCCTCTTGGATCTGAAGTCGTATATCCACTTAATAGTTCTTTATTATCATTTAAAGCAGTAATAAGATCTATTCCCAAGGTAGTCTTTACAGGTCCATCTAATTTACTACCTGCACTTTGTATTAAGCCTGCTACAAAAGGTTTACCTATTTGTATAGGAATATCACTTGGCATACTAATAAATATAGCACCTCCTTTTTGAATATATCCTAAGAAAGCATCATATAAATCTTGGTCTAAGCTTTTTAACACTGTCATTCCTTCCATAATAATAAGGTTGAAGTCACCATTTTTAATCTTATCAGACAGAGCCTTTCGGGTAATAGCAGTATTTGTAGTAGCATTATTATACTCAAAACTTGTAGGGATAACATCACCTGTCTTTACCAGTTCTCCTTCAGGTCCAAAATTCGGTTTCCCGCCTATTATTCCTCTAAAGAATGCACCAAATAATGGTTTGGGTCTATTTGGATTATTCGTATTTGCTTCATAAAGTAGTACTTTAATATCGTTGAATCCAACCCTTGCTTTAAACTTAGTACCACAATTAGCATTATTCGAGCCATCTCTTGTTGCAATAGTAATTTCATAGGTAGCTCTTATCGTAGGTGTAGCAGCTGGATCAGTTGCGTACAACATTACATTTTGAACACCTGTTTTAGAAAAACTTAGTTTCTTAGTTCCTTCATTTGAACTAAATGTTACTCCATCAGCATCACCGATTGTATAAATCTCATATTCACCTACTACAGTAACATTAACAGGAACTATGATGTAATAATCTTTCCCTACAGGTCTATTATGTACCATTGTACTTTTATTAGGCTTGATATTATTACAATCAATAGTATAAGCCACTGGTTTTAATCCTAAAGGTACAACTACATCATTTGCACCATTTACTTTAAATCTTGTTTGCTCTCCTGTTAATTTTAATGGCAACGTTGTTGTTGCAGGCATAGTTGGATACGCCGCTGGAGATACTGGAGTCACAGGAATAAAAGTTACATTCTGTTTCGCCCCACCTTTTACGCGGTTTAGCACTACATCTTTCGCTATAAAATCTATTCTACCACTTCCATCTTTTAAGTGTAATGTTGTTTTACCAGACCCTTCTACTATTACAGGTACTATTATAGAGTGCTTGTCATTTAAAGGAGTATCTCTATAGAATACTTCATTACCTAAAATAACATCCGCAGGGTTAAACGATACCGAGGTTTCTTCAACTACCATCGTAGCGCCCCTTCCACTTATTACTTCATTCTCATTCTTCACATTTACCCCAAAAGTAAGCGGATAACTTGCTGCTATATTCTCCTTAGCACTTGCCTCTCCTACTACTGGTAATAACTCAAAGTCTTGATCTGCCCCTGCAGTTACTTTTTTCGTTCCAGAGAACTTCATTCCTAACATAGCATTGTATGCAATAATTGTTGCCTCTCCACCAATAGTTACAGATATTTTTATAGTCAACTTATTCCCTACTATTCCTGCAGCAGATTCATTAACATAATATTTCCCTTCTACTTTATATGCATTTTGATTGATTGTAAGCACCATATCTGCAGGCTTTACTTTAATTTGCTTAGTTGTACAAACTTTAGATTCTACTCCATTAAAACTAAACGACAAAACATCTCCAGTTTTACCACCTACGCCATCGTATCCACGTACAGGAGTACCATTCCCTTTAAGTATAATAGTATAGTTTCCTACAGCTTGGAATTGTCCTTCTCCTGAGAAGAAGTATCCATTATCTGTTGTGACACTCGCACTATATGTACCTATTTTATTCACTTTAATAGGTACCGATATTGTTTGAGTTGTTAAAGCGACACCTTGTTGTAGTTCAGGATCAGCTACATTAGCAAACCCACCAAAGGTAATTTGATCACAGGTTCCATTAATCACAATCTCTGCTGGAGGTAAACTACCACATAAACTTCTCCACTTCTGTGTAGAGGAGTGCCAATATTCTATACAATCATTATCAGTATTATAGATAACTAATCCAGTATTGTTTATCCCCTCTGCTACTAATTTACGTTCCAATTCAATTTTCTGCGCATCATTCATTCTTGGCATATAAAACCCCTTAGTTGAACTATCTAAATCCAAAATAGCAGATGTACTTAATGTTTTATCCTCTGTAGAGTCAGTAATACGCGTGCCTATAGGTTTAGTTACTTGTGCAAATAGTGTCCCTATACTGATAAAAAACAATAAGGTTGTTACTACAATATATCTTGTCATATTTCTACTTATCTTCATAATTAACTATTTTACTATTTACCTATATTTAATAGTGATTCGATTTGTTTCAAACGTGTATCCTGTTTAGACAACTCCATTTGCTGCTGTTCAATGATCTTCTGTTGATCTATTGTATGTAGGTATAATTCTTCTACTTTTTCTAACAACTGAATTGACAACTCAGATACATTAATTAGATACCCATCCTCTTTAGACTTATGTAATTCCCCTACAGGTGTAATCCCTGGTAAGTGGTAATTCTCCTTAATAAAAGACTCTACTGTTGCCAAATCTTTAAAGCTGTAGTCATATTTTAGAGCAGATGACTCCTTAGTGAAGTAGTTCTCAAATACATAATCGGCATAATAACTATTACGTGCATAAATACTACCATTTACTCTCAACTTCTCGTTTGAACCATTTTTATTCTCAATAGCATAGGTTGCAGCAACTTTAGCCTCATTAGCATTTAAACCAATTCCTACCCACCCTTGAGTAAACATATTATCAGTATTAGCAATAGCTTCCGAATCATTATCTGCCTTATGCCAAGGTTCTTTCACCACTCTTCGAATATCAACACTCTGAGTACCTTTTTCACTAACATAGTGCAACTTATCCTGATTATCCATAGACAAAACAGTTGGAGTCTCTATAGTATGTACTAAATCTACTAAACTTATTACAGATGGGGCTCCTTTATCATTTATATATAGTAATCCTGTTCCACCATCATCAACTTTCAATGAAGTAATTGCTGGAATATCTGGATTACTTGCACCCAACAAATCCTTTACTAAATAACTATATTCAACCTTAACTTCATCGGTATAAAACAAAGCTAATTCTCGTCCTTCATTACGAAATATTACTTGTTCAGCTAATTCTTCTTCCTTTGTTAATATTTTATCGCGCCACTTTCCATCAGAATATAAATACCTTGTTTTTTCCTTCAACTCAAACTTTGTAAGTGTTTGATTTTCATTTACCAACTTAGGTATATCTAATTTAACACGATCTTTTACAGCAGCATCAGGCTTACTTGCTTCGTTTTTATCTGGATTATAAACAAATACCCCTGTTCCAACTTTAACATTTCCCTCTACTTTTGTTTCTTCCACAAAAGATTCTTGTATCTGTCCTGCTAAAATCTCACTCCCATCTTCACTAGTCAGCACACGAACCCATCTACCCGCTGGAGGCGTAGTAGCTAACCAATAGTAGTATCCTTTAGCAATAAGTATCTTCTCATTTGGCAAACCTGCATTTTCAAGTTTTACTGTTTTATTATACACTAACAAACTCTCCTTTACTTCTGCTGCAATAGGAGAGCTTAAATTCAAATCAGTTAATACAACATTCGGAATCAATACTCCCTTAGTATCAGAATGCACATGTAAGATAGCGCTAGCATCAGGTAAAGGAGTTCCTATAGCTACTCCTGCATTCTCTTGAGCATACATTGTCCCCATTAAGCACAATGATGATAATAGTAGTATTTTTTTCTTCATAATAGAATAGTTTAACGCCATAAAATTATAACAAAACAATAATAATATAACACAAAAAACACCAATAAAAACAAGTAAAATCAAAAATTACAAACAAATAAAAAAACAACCAAAACAACAGATAAAAGAAATAAAAAACCACGACAAACATCCCATTTGATTATAAAACACAACAATAAGTTTGTAATATCACTACATCATTTTAAACCCAGAATCAATGATAGGCAGATAAGTGAAAAGCAATTATACAAGATAGATCTAAATTAGTGATTAAAGCATACTTTAGTATGGTTTAATCACTAATGAAAAAGCTATGGAGTAGAATTGCTTTGTAGTATTTGGCTAGCGCTAATTCTGGGTTAAATACAAATATGCTCAACAAGGAGCATCAGATATTTTACTCAAGTAACTTCTCACACAACCTGTCAACTTATGCCTAAGTAATTCCTAATTCTACCCTTAGGGCTATCACAAACGCTAAATACGCAGACAAAAAAACTATCAAAAAGACAACCTTCACTTTACCCCAAAAAAAAACGATAGAGAAAATCTTCTCTATCGTTTTATAAATTACTATTTTTTATATTCTAATTAAGGTGTATATGGTTCTTTAGAAACATATCTTATCACAGCCTTATACGTACCTACTGGTAATGTGCTATACATATTATTCATACCAAAACGGAATACAATAGAATTCTGTGCATTCACAACATCAGTAACCGAGGTAACAACCAATTGATTACTTGCATTATAAATCTCAACTCTCAATAAATATTCAACATTATTAGCTGTGATTGCTATCGGTGTTATTATTGAGTTATACTTCAATGGATTAGCTACAGTACCAGGCTCTGGTACTACTACATCTGTTTTAAGTACATATACTCTCTTACCATCAATGATATCATTAGTAAGTACAGGTGTAGCTACTATAGTAGTCAACTTAGACTCCCACTTCGGAGCTCCTGTATTATCCGTAACCAAATGTTGATCTTTAGTAGATACTTTTAATTTTTCTACTCCAATAGACGCATTCTTAACAGCTAAGTTAGCTGTTGTTAGAAGTGCTCCAGTCGCTAGCTGAGTTCCTGTTAGTGCATCCCCTACCACGATAATACCATCAGTAGTTAAATTAGCTCCTGTTGGTTTGATTGTACTCTTATCTAACCACTCTACTCCACCTGTAGCATTAGTAGTTAATACTTTATCATTACCTTCTCCCTTGATTTTTTCTTTTGCTACTGCATTATTAGCTAAATGTCCTTCGGTTATACCTAATGCTTTAACTTTTAGTCCTGTTGCTGAT